>JAYZCA010000286.1:0-20965 GCA_036339235.1 Candidatus Latescibacterota bacterium
GATGCCGGCCTCTTTGGTCTGTGGTTTGGGTCCGTCATAGCGGAAGTCGTCGCGGCGAACGTTCTCTACGCCCAGTTCGATCGCACGGTTGTAAAAGTACTCCAGCACCGTCGTGCCGTGATGTTGCGGGATCAGATCGACGATGGCCTTTGGCAGGCCGTTCTCTTCGGCCAGCTCGATGCCATCCTTCACGTGCGAGTCGATGATCAGCGCACTCATGCTCGGCGTGAGATGATCGTGCGGGTTGCGGCCGCCCCGCAGCCCCTGGTTCTCGGTGAAGTATTCGGGTTTGAGCATCTTGCCGATGTCGTGATAGTAGCAACCGACGCGCGCCAGCAGCGGGCTGGCGCCGATGCGCTGAGCCGCTGCCTCCGACAGATTCGCCATGATCAGCGAGTGTGTGTACGAGCCCGGCGCGCGGATCGCCAGTTCGCGCAGCAAGGGGCGGTTGAGGTCGGACAATTCGAGGAGTGTGATGTCAGTGGTGACGGTGAACAGGCTCTCGAAAATCGGCAACAGGCCCTGGATGACGATCGGCGCCGCCACACCGATGAAGATGCCGGGAAGGACGTGATTGTTGATCTCTTCCGGCTGCACGAAACGCAGCAGATCGGCTGCGGCGATGAGGACTGCGTAGGACGCTGGCAGCAGGATGATGGCACGGTAGAACTGGTTACGATGGCGTACGTGGCGCACTGCGAACACCGCCACGGCAGACGTAAGGGCGCATATCAGGGCGACGTAGAAGTCACCGAAGAGGCTGCCGATGAAGAGCGCCAGCAGAAAGGACACCACCAGAGCCAGCTGCGGGCTCAGCAGGATGGTGAGCAGCATCGCCGCCAGGGGCGTCGGCACGAAGAAGGTCTGAATGTCCTCGGTGCGGATATAGGAAGCGATGGCAGCCGTTGCCAGGGTGACGATGGCGAGCAACAGCAGCAGGCCGGGACTGTCGTAGACATCGGGTTCCCGCGTCGCCAGGTAAAACCCGAGAACGATGAGGATGAAGGCGGCGATGACGGCGGCGGCGCCGGTCTGCAGAAGACGCGTCGTGCGGTCCTTCAGCTCCTCTTCCACCAGGTGCGTCGCGAGGGCTTCGAGGGCCTCCACGTGATGTGGTTCAACCTTGGCGTTCTTGTCGACGATCATCTCGTCTTGCAGGTAGCGCTGCTTGATGCTGGCCACGCTGCGACGGGCCTCGTTGCGCAGACGCTCGGTATTCTGCACGTCGATGGTCAGGTTGGGAGCGACGAACAGGCCCAGCAGTTCGTGCAGTGCTTCAGCGGTGCCGTTGCCCGCCAGCGGTGGGTAGCTCTCCATCAACGTCAGTATGGCACCGCTGCGGAGGGACTGGGCATCGTGGAGTGCATCGATTGACAAGGCATGCTCGCCGATGCGCGCCTGCCTTGTGAGTCGGGTCAGCGGCATCTCGCGGGATTCCATGATGCCGGTAGAGTAGGCGTCGGCAAGTACCTGGATCGTCGCCCGGCGGATGCTGACCACCGTATCCGGGTGGATGATGGACAGCGTCGATACAAGGTTGTGCAGTGCTGCTTCTGACAGTGAGCCGATGATGTCCGGCAATTTGCGCCGCAGACGCCGCTGCTTGAGGGTGTCGGGCATCTCCATGCGAATGTTCGGCAGGAGCACGGAGAAGACGGAATCCAGCCGTGCGAGGTTCGCGTCCTTCACCTCATCGTGCAGGATCAACTGCGACGGCACTGTCCGTTCCGCCTCGATGCGTTCACGCTCGAGCTCGTCGGCGGTTTTACGCACGAAAAAGGGCAGGGGGGCGTTGATGCGCTCCGGGGCGACGTTTCCAACGCGCTGGTTCGTGATGCTGTACGGCCGCTGCAGGGGGGAGAAGTAGGTCAGCAAACCGATGGCTGTCAGCGCCAGCAGGATGCGGAAGACGCGAATACTCGCCAGGCTGAGACCCTCGCGCTCCGAAGGGCGTCGTCGCGACCCGGTGAGGGAAGGCCACCAGCGTCTCCAGCCGGAGGCGTTCACGAAACCCCGCCCTTGCCGTCGGCATTGGCCGTTGCGCCATTCTGCTGGGTGTCCTCATCGCGCCTCTCGTATGCCTGGACGATGCGCTGGACGAGGGGATTACGTACCACATCGCGCTCGGTGAGATGGACAAAATCGAGTCCACCCACGCCGCGCAGGACACTGCGAACGTCGATCAGCCCTGACGGTTGATTGGCGGGCAGGTCGGTCTGCGTAATATCGCCAGTGATCACCGCTTTTGAGCCGGCGCCGAGCCGCGTAAGGAACATCTTCATCTGCGCCGGTGTCGTGTTCTGCGCTTCGTCGAGAATGATAAACGAGTCATTCAGTGTCCGTCCCCGCATGAAGGCGAGGGGCGCCACCTCGACAATCTTCATGGTCTGAAAGCGGGCGAGGCGGTCGGGCTCCAGCAACTCCTGTAAGGCGTCGTAGAGGGGGCGTAGATAGGGGTCGACCTTGTCCTCGAGAGCGCCCGGCAGGAAGCCCAGGTTCTCGCCGGCCTCGACGGCGGGTCGGACCAGGACAATGCGGGACACTTTCTTCTGCTTGAGGGCGGACACCGCGGCGGCAACGGCGAGATAGGTCTTGCCCGTCCCGGCGGGCCCGATGACGAAGACGATGTCGCTGCGCGAGACGGATTCGAGGTAGGCAAGCTGGCCGCCGCTGCGCGCGCGAACTGTCGTTTTGTAGGTGCGGACCGTGCGCGAGCCGACGGCTTCACCGACGGCTGCAATGCCCGATATTGTGGCAGCCCGCAGATCCTGGCGCAGCAACGCCTGCACATCTTCATCGCTGAGGTCCGGATCGCGACGCAGGCTCTCGATGACGGTCGAGAGCAGACCGCTGACGAGGCGGATAGATTCTTCCGGGCCGTCGACAGTGACCTTGTCGCCCCGGGCGACGAGTGAGACTCCGCAACTCTTCTCGAGTGACTCCAGGTTTCGGTCGTTGTGACCGAAGAGTATTACCGGATCCACCTCGGCGATGGAGATTGTCTGTTTCAGGAGGCGTTTTTGGGCGGCATGTAAGTGGGATGAATCACGTCAAAAGGGGTTCGGGTACCAGGCTGACGCCTGGCCCCAAACCCCTTGTCGCTCGACGTACTCTGTCGGTTTGTGCGTGTCAGTGACCCTTTTGTGCAGTCCCTGCGCGGCAGCTAATTGGCCGGGATCTCCAAGACCTGAGCAGGGAACACGAGGCTGGGCTCAACGATCTGTCCGAAGTTCGCCTTGTAGATCTTGTGCCACATGGTCGGGTCGTTGTAGACGGCGGAGGCGATCTTCGACAGGAAGTCGCCCGAGGTGACGAGATACTGGTTCTCGCCGACTGCGATGGGCACCGTCAACATCTGCTTGGGATAGATAAGGTCCGGATCGTTGATCTGATCTCGATTGGCGCGATAGATCCGCGGCCACATGTAAGGATCGTCGTAGGCCTCAGGCTTGGAGGCGATCCCCCAAAGGTGGTCGCCCTTCATGACCTCGTAAGTGATCTGGTCCGGGGCGCGCATCATGAGATCGTTGAGCTCCTTGTCCGCACGCATGATCTTCGCCGCCATTTCGGGCAGGGCGCTGATAGGGCTCGCCTTCAATTCGGCCAATTCCATGGCGGCCGCCTTCAACTCACCTCGACGACGCTGCAGCTCTTCCGGGGCCAGCGCTGCCAGACCCTTCAACCGGCGCAGCAGATTGTCGACCTGTTGCCCGAACGCCCTGATCTCGGCCTCGTCGGCACCCACCAAAGCACGGGTTTCCTGGTTGATGCGATCGATGTCTGCCCGGACCGCGTCGATCTGACTCTTGAGAGAGGCGGTGCTGGCGTCCAACGTCTTGATGTCAGCCTGCGCCTGGACTTCACGTCCTGTGTACTCGGCGAGCTTTGCCGTGTACCCCTCACGCGTCATCTTGGTTTCCTGTGCGGATACACTCCCGACCATACCGGCCACCACGAGGGAGAGGACGAGGCCACTCATTTTGAACTGTCTACGCATTCCGATGCCCTTTCTCTGCAAGCCAGGGCCAGATGAGGCCCGCGTTGGCTTGCTCACTCCATCAGTTAGCCAAGTTTTCTGCGGTGGCGGCCTTCTTCTCTTCCGCCGCTTTCTGCTCTGCCTTCTTCTCAGCGAGCTTTCGCTGGAGCCGGGCTTCTTCGGCCTTCTTCTGTGCAACTTGCTCCTCGGCCGCTACCATCGCTTGCTGCCGCTCCTCTAGAAGAGCGAGCTCCTTCTGCGACGGGCCAGACGAACAGGCTGCGGTCAGACCCAAGGCCAGGAGAGCGGCAGCCAAGGTGATGTGCCGCCCGCCGGCGTGGATCCTGCAACGACGATCGCCCATCGAGCTAACTCCCTTTTCTTGTTCCCAACATTAGGGTTTGTTCGGATTGTTCAAGATGTCGAAAAACCGGCCCTGAAGGCCCGGGAAAATCAGGCTGAAACTTACAAGAGCGTTCAGGGGATGTCAAGTGAAAATGCCTGCCCTTACAAAGGCTTACGCACACCGACGAGGGAATGAGAACATCGATTTGGTGCGCTATCGGAGTCGGAGCCCCAGTTCCCTCAACTGGCGCTCGTCGACGGCGCCAGGAGCGTCTTCCATCAGACCCACGGCCCTGTTCGTCTTGGGAAAGGCGATGACGTCCCGAATAGACTCCTGGCCAGCCATCATGGCCACCAGGCGGTCGAAACCGAAGGCGATGCCACCGTGAGGAGGAGCCCCGTAGTCGAGGGCATCGAGGAGGAAGCCAAACTTCGACCGTGCCTCCTCCGGGCCTATGGACAGCAGTTCGAACACGCGGGACTGCACAGAGGACCTGTGGATACGAATCGAGCCGCCAGCGACCTCCGCCCCGTTCAGCACCAGGTCATAGGCCCGTGCGCGGACGCTGCCCGGATCGTGCTGGAGGACATCGATGTCCGCCTCGAGTGGCGAGGTGAAGGGGTGGTGGATGGCGATGTACCTGTTCTCCTCCTCATCGAACTCGAGGAGTGGGAACTCGTTGACCCACAGGGGTTTCCAGTCGTTCTCGGCACACAGATCGAGGCGTCCTGCCAGCTCAAGGCGCAAAGCCCCGAGGATGCGCGCCACGTGGGCCGGTTGGTCGGCCACGAGCAGCAGCAGGTCACCGGGCTCTGATTCCAGCGCCTCGATGAGGAGCCTCTGCGATGAATCCGGAAAGAACTTGACGATCGATGATTCCAGGCCGTCCTCTGTGTGCTTGATCCAGCTCAGGCCCTTGGCGCCCTGTTCCTGGGCGAAGCTGATGAGGGAATCGACCTGACTGCGAGGGAACTGACTGCAGCCCTTGGCGTTAATACCCTTTACCTGTCCCCCGCTCGCAAGGACACTCTGGAAGATCTTGTACTCAGACGCCTGCGCGGCGACCGCAGCGTCGCGCAACTCCAGACCGAAGCGCAGGTCCGGTTTGTCACTCCCATAACGGTCCATCGACTCGGCCCAGGTCAGGCGAGGAAATCGCTCCGGAAGGATGGTGTCGATGACGTCGGAGAAGATCTGTCGCGTGAGGTTCTCGGCCATGTGCATGACCTGATTCTCGTCGACGAAGGACATCTCGATGTCGATCTGGGTGAATTCCGGCTGGCGGTCGGCGCGCAGATCTTCGTCGCGGAAGCACTTGACGATCTGAAAATAGCGGTCGAATCCCGAGATCATCAGCAATTGTTTGTAGGTCTGCGGTGACTGCGGCAGGGCGAAAAACTGGCCTGCGTGGACTCGGCTGGGCACGAGAAAATCGCGAGCCCCCTCGGGCGTGCTGCGGATCAAGAAGGGCGTCTCCACCTCGATGAATCGCTGGCTGTCCAGGTGGCGTCGTGTGCTCTGATAGGCCCGGTGCCGGATGGCAAGGTTGCGCTGCATCCTCTCGCGTCGCAGGTCGAGGTAGCGGAAGCGAAGCCGGGTCTCTTCGCCGATGTCGACCGAATCGTCGAGTTGGAAGGGAATCGCCTTGGATGGATTGAGGATGCGGATCTCGTCGCAGTTGACCTCGATCATGCCCGTCGTCAGTCGTGGGTTCGTCATACCCTGGGGACGGGCCTCCACAGTGCCGCGCACGGCGATGACGAACTCGCTGCGCAGGCCGTCAGCCTTTTCGTGAGCGGCGCTGTTGTGTTGCGGGTTGAAGACGACCTGGGTCAGTCCGAAGCGATCGCGCAGATCGACGAAGATGACACCCCCGTGGTCACGACGGGTGGCCACCCAGCCCATGAGCGTCACGGTCTGCCCGAGATCGTCGTCGGTGAGCGTGCCACAATCGTTCGAGCGCTGCCAGTCGCCCAGGGTGTCGGGGCGATGGTCGGTTTGGTCGGGGGACATGCGGTCCGATGGCTTGGAGGTTGAATACAGTTGCAGATTGGGTCTAGAAGAATCCGCCGAAGTTATGTCCACAGAAGACGATCGTCAACGAGCCTCAAGCCCGGACGCAGGTGTTGATCGTGCCTGCAACGCCACGTTGACAGGCCTGGGGGTGCTTCTATATTCGGCCGCAGGATCCAACGGAAAGGGACAAGTGGTGGACGACTCCTCCGGAGTGGACGACCCCGACGGAGTCGGCGCAGCGGATCGCAGCATCGTCGACCAGATCGGCAACACGCCTCTGTTGCGCCTGGCGATCGCCGACGTGCCGGCGGCGGTTTCGCTGTTTGCCAAACTCGAATTCTTCAACCCCGGCGGCTCGGTGAAGGACCGGCCGGCACGCCGGATGATCCTCGAAGGGCTCGCCTCCGGCGATCTGACTCCCGGGAAAGTGATCCTCGACTCGACGTCGGGAAACACGGGAATCGCCTACGCCATGATTGGCGCCGCCCTCGGCTTTCCCGTGCGCCTGGCCATGCCGGGCAGCGTCACGCTGGAACGCAAGGCGATCCTGGCCGCTTACGGAGCCGAAGTGGTCCTCACCGACCCCGGGGAAGGGTCGGATGGCGCCATTCTTGAGGCGCGCCGCATCCTGCGGGAGGATCCCGGCCTCTACTTCAAACCTGACCAGTACAACAATCCCGCCAACTGGTGGGCCCACCGCGATACGACCGCGCCCGAGATCTGGGCGCAGACCGGGGGTGAGATAACCCATTTCGTCGCCACTATGGGGACGAGCGGTACCGTCATGGGTGCGGGGCGGGGCCTCAGGAAATTTCGCTCGGAGATCGTCGTTGTCGGCGTCGAACCCGACGACGCCTTTCACGGCATCGAGGGGCTGAAACATATGGCCAGTTCCATCGTGCCTGAGATCTACGACGAGGGCCGACTCGATCACAGGATGGGCGTCGGCACAGAAGCCGCTTACGACGCCACGGTCAGCCTGGCTCGGGACTACGGCATCCTCGTGGGCCAGTCCTCCGGTGCCGCCTACGTCGCTGCCTGCCAGGTGGCCCGGCGACTGACAGAGGGAACGGTGGTCACCGTATTCTGCGACGGCGGGGACAAGTACATGACAACGCCAATGTGGCGCTTGGCCCTCGAGGACAGCGGGCTCATCGGCACCGCGCCGACACACGCCTAAGAATGAGGAAGAGGGAGACATCGATGCTGACGCTGAGGGCGGCAGACCTCGAGGCGATCTACCAGCAGGCGAAAGCAGAATATCCTGCGGAATGCTGCGGTATTCTGACGATGGCCGCAGGGGGCGGCGTGTCCACCGTTCACAGGTGCAAGAACATCCAGGACGAGCTGCACGCCAAGGACCCGGAGCAGTATCCGCGCGACTCGCGCATCGCCTATTTCATCGAACCCGGAGAACTGTTCCGTATCGTGCGCGGCGCGGAGAAGGAAGGCGGCGCGGTGAGCGGTTTTTACCACTCTCACGTCGACTGTGAGGCGTATTTCTCCGCCGAGGACAAAGAGCGGGCCATGGCCTGGGATGAACCGGCCTATCCAGAGGCCATCTACCTCGTCGTCTCCGTCTACGGCGACGATGCTCGTGGGTACAAAGCCTTTGCCTGGGACGCGGCGCAAACGGACTTCGTCGAGGTAGAAATCGCGGTCCAGGACTGAAGGCGATATCGAGCGTGGTTCGCCGCTTCCCAGGCCTGCCGTTGTTGTTGCTCCTGCTGGTGGCCGTCACCTACTCCGGAGCCCTGCGCAACGGGTTCCACTTCGACGACTTTCACGCAGTCGTAGACAACCCCCACATCCGCGACCTGGCGCAGGTCCCATCCTTCTTCCTGGACGCCGGAGCGTTCTCCGTCAACCCGGAGAGCGCCATGTACCGGCCGCTTCTGCTGACGACATTCGCCATCGATCGCGCCCTCTTCGGCACGGATGCCGCTGGTTATCACGCCGTCAACGTGGCTGTTCACGGTCTGGCGACGGTGGCCGTCCTGTTCTGGCTGACAGCGATCGGCCTCAAGCGCAGTTCCGCCTCTGTGGCGGCGATGCTGTTCGCCGTACATCCCGTCAACAGCGAGGCGGTCTGTTACGTCAGCAGCCGATCCGAGTTGCTCATGGGGCTGTTGCTGTTGATGTCGGCGTCCATGTATGCCCGCTATCGCACCTCGAGCGATCGGGGCTTGCTGCTCGCCTCGTTGGCGGCAGCCCTCGCCAGCCTGCTGGCCAAGTCGGTCGGCATCGTCACGCCGGTAGCGATGGCGCTCGGGGATCATTTCACAGAAGGATGGAGGAAGGTCTGCGGTGGTTGGCGTGCCTACCTCGGATGTGCTGTTCTGGGTGGGGGGTATGTCTTCTACGTTCGCGGCTCGGCGGCCCATGCATTGTTCGAGGCTCCGGTCCGTCCGCTTGCGGCGCAGCTGTGGACACAAGCCAAGGCGCACGTCTACTACCTGCAGCTGGTTTCCGTGCCCGTGCGGCTCAACGTGGAGCACCAGTTTGACGTTTCCAGAACCGCGGAACCGGTAGCGCTTGTGGCGATACTCTTTCTGCTGTCCCTCGGGGGTACCGCGTGGGCGCTGCGGCGACAGCTTCGCTGGATGGCGCTGGCAGCCGGCTGGTGGGGGCTGACGCTGTTGCCCACGACCTTAGTACCGCTGATCGTTCTGGTCAACGAGCACAGACTCTACCTGGCGTCACTCGGTGTGATTCTGCCGCTGGCGGTCTGCATCGGCCGGCTCGGCAGGGGGCGACTCGGGGGACGTGTACCGATGGCCACCTGTGCACTCGCCCTTTATACTGTTGGGCTCGCCATGCTGACGATGCAGCGGGCCCGTGTCTGGGAAAGCGAACTGACCCTCTGGGCGGACGCGGCGGCGAAATCGCCGCAGATGTTGCGGCCCCACCTGAGGCTCGCTGACGCGCTGGTCCTCGACGAAGAGTACGAGGCTGCGGAGGCGGCATACCTGCGCGCGATCGCCTTGAGACCGAGTCATCCGGCGTCGCGCAACAACCTGGGGCTGTTCTACCGAAACCGGGGACGCCTGGACGAGGCTCAGAGCCAATTCGGTACGCTGTTGGCGGTATCCCCCGACAACGTTCCGGCGCGGTTGAACCTGGCCGAAATCGAACTGCAGCATGGTCGCTGGGAGGCTGCCGATACGCACTACGACTCGGCCCTGATCTACGACCACACGAAGGGACGAGCGCAGGTTCGGCGGGGGCAGATCGAGCTCCGGTTCAGGGGCGATGCCGGCGTCGCGCTCGAGCACTTCGACGCCGGCATCGCCGCCGGCGCCTCCGACGACGCGGACGCTCATGTGGGGCGTGGTGTGGCCTTGAGGAAACTCGGCTTCGACGATCTGGCCCTCGACGCGTACCGGCGCGCGATCGCGCTGGCACCTGGACGGTCGGACATTTGGTACAACGTCGGCAATCTGCATCTCGCCCGGGGGGAGATCGCACCGGCTGTCGGCGCCATGCAACGTGTCATCGACATCGGTGACGATCCGGATCTGGTGCAAAGTGCCGTCGTCCGGATCCGCGAACTGGAGTCGGATACAACCAACAGAACCACACACTGAGCAAGGAGAGTTCCACTCATGGCCGTCACCGTTCACGTTCCCACACCTCTACGCAAGCTGACCGGCAACCAGTCCGAGGTCCAGGCTGAGGCGGCAACCGTAGCCGAACTCGTCGACAACCTCGAGAGTGCACATGCCGGCATCAAGGAAAAGCTGCTCGACGAAAGCGGCGACATCCGCAGGTACGTCAACATCTATGTCAACGATGAGGATATCCGCTTTCTCGATGGCAAGGACACGAGCCTGAGAGACGGCGACAGCGTCTCCATCGTACCCGCCATCGCGGGCGGCTGCTGAGGGGACCTTCGATCCTCAGACGTGGCGTGGCGCTTCTCCCGGCCCGGTGGTGTGCTGTCGCCGGCCTCGTCGCTATCGGGGCGCTGCTGTTCGCCCACGCCGGCGTCCTGAACAACGTCTTTCAGTACGACGACGTACACTCCGTCGTGCAGAATCCCCACCTGCGCAGTGTCGCCGACCCGACGGTGTTTTTCAGCGATCCTTTGACGTTCTCGGCACGACCCGACCGGGCGATGTTTCGCCCGCTCGTCGTCCTGTCGTACGCCCTCACCTACAGTGTTACCGGCCTGGCACCCTGGTCTCATCTGCTGGTGAATCTGCTGGCTCATGCAGTCAACGCCGGCTGCGTGTTCGCATTGGCTCTGGCTCTCGGGGTGCCAACTGTTGCCGCCGGCGCAGCATCGCTGCTGTTCGCCCTGCATCCAGCCAATAGCGAAGTCGTCAACTACGTCAGCAGTCGCTCGGAGTCCTTCGCCGCCGCTGGCGTCCTGGCGGCGCTGTGGGCCTACCTTCGCTGGCGCAACGGGGCTGGCGGCGCCCTCCTGTTTTTCGGCGTCGTGGCCTTCAGCCTGGCGCTGCTGTCGAAAGCGACGGCCATCACCCTCCCGGTGATGCTGCTCGCCGTCGAAGCCTGCGCGTCACATCGACGACGGGTTGGCGCCATCCTACCCTTCGCCGCTGTCGCCATCGCCTACGTCTGGTTCGTAGCCGGCTTCGCCAGTCGGGCTCTCGGAGATCCTGTGCGTCCTCTCGACCATCAGCTGTGGACGCAGTTGAAAGCGATCCTCTACTACGCACATTTGCTCCTAATGCCCGCGGGGCTGTCCGTAGAACACGATTTCACAGTGGCTGTGACGCTGGCTGATCCGGCGGTCCTGCTCTCGACGGCGCTGCTACTGAGTGCGGCGCTGTTGTGGTGGCCCCACGCGCGGTCTCGATTCGGGCTGCTGGGAGCGTGGACGGTCCTGGCCCTGGTTCCGGCCAGCGTCATTCCCCTGAACGTCCTCGTCAATGAGCATCGGCTCTACGTGGCTAGTGCCTGCCTGGCAATCGCTGTCGTCGGCGCGGTAAGGCCGGATCTCGGGATACGCCGCCACGGCGGCAACGGCCGTGCAGTGGCCGCTGCGGGTCTGTTCCTGCTGGCGATCCTGGCCGTGTTGAGCCAACAGCGCAGCCGGGTGTGGGACAGTGAACACGCCCTCTGGTCTGACGCGGTGCGGCGGGCGCCGCACGCTTACCGGGCGCACATGCACCTGGGCGGCGCACTTGAGGCGGAGGGAGAAATTGCCGCCTCCCTCGACAGCTACCGACGGGCGGCGATGCTGGCGCCCCACTTGGCGGAGACCCATTACAACGTCGGCAACGCCCTGCGGCTCTTGGGGCGCCCGGCGCCTGCACGCGAGGCGTGGGAACGGAGTCTGCAACAGAATCCCGACTTCCTCGACGCTCTGCTGAACCTGGCCGCCCACTACCAGGATGCCGGTGACTGGGAGCAGACCGGGTTGCTGCTCGACCGTGCAGAAGCTGTGCAGCCGCGATCTGCCGAGGTCTGGCGCCGCAAGGGACTGGCACGCAAGCTGAATGGCGATATGGCTGGCGCCGAGAGGGACTACCGGCGAGCCCTCAAGCTCGACCAGACGATGGCGGAGGCGCACTACAACCTGGCCAATCTCAGTTACGAGGCGGGCCGCATCGACTCCGCGGGCCGACACTATACCCGCGCGCTGCGACACAACGCCGCCCACCATGGTGCAGCCACCAATCTGGCCCTCATGCTGATGAATGCCGGCGATGCGGCGGCGGCGGTACGCATCTGTCGCGACGCCTTGCGTCACACGCCGGACCAGAGCAAGTTGTTCTACCTGCTCGCCAGCGCCCTCGATGCTCAGGGCCAGACCTCGGAAGCGCTGGTCAATTTCCGCATCTTCCTCCGCTTTCGGGATGCCCGTGGTTCCGTGCTGCTGGCGGTGCAACGTCGGATCGAACAGCTCGAAGCCATCCACAAGTAGAATCTGCAGCACGAGGAAGTATGAAACGCGCCACCGATATCCTGCAACTCATCGGCGCCACGCCGATTCTCCGCCTGAATCGCGTCGTTGCGAGTGCTGGCGCCGAGGTTTGGGGCAAGTTCGAAGCGGCCAACCCCGGGGGCAGCGTCAAGGATCGTATCGCCCTGGCCATGATCGAGGCGGCGGAGCGCAGCGGCGAACTAGCCCCGGGAGGCACGATCGTCGAGCCCACGAGTGGCAACACCGGGATCGGTCTGGCCATGGTGGCTGCAGTAAAGGGTTATCGCCTGATCGTGACCATGTTCGATACGGCGAGCCTCGAGCGGCGTCTGTTGATGCGGGCCTACGGCGCCGAGGTGGTGCTCACGCCGGCGTCGGCGGGCATGCTGGGCGCCATCGACAAGGCCCTCGAACTGAAGCGTGACAACCCGGAGTATTTCCTGCCACAGCAGTTCCAGAACCCCGCCAATCCAGATGTTCATCGCCGTACCACGGGTCTGGAGATCATCGAGCAGATGGATGGCGACATCCACGCCTTCGTCGCCGGAGTCGGCACCGGGGGGTCGATCAGTGGTGTGGGAGCTGTGCTGAAGGAGAAAGTTCCCGCCGTACGTGTCATCGCCGTCGAACCCGCAGGCGCGGCGGTGTTGTCGGGGAAGGAGGCCGGGATCAGCTACATCGAGGGGATCGGCGCCGGTTTCGTCCCCGACACCCTCGACCGCGCGGTCGTTGACGAGGTGCGCACGATCGCCGATGACGACGCCTTCGACATGGCCCGCCGCCTGGCCCGAGAAGAAGGTGTCCTCGTGGGGATTTCAGCAGGCGCCAACGTACACATGGCCGTCGAGGTGGCGGCGGGTATGGCACCAGGACAGAAAGTCGTCACGATCCTCTGCGACAGCGGGCTCCGCTATCTGAGCGCCCGCGTGTTCGAATAACACCGAATCATTCCTCCAATGCTCGCTCACTGGCCTCCGTCACCCAGCCGATGACGGATCCCCGGATCGAGTCGTAGGGCCCGCTGGAGACTCTGAAATGCCTCCTGGGTCTGCCCCGCGTCCCTCTGTGCCAGTCCGAGGTTGAACCAGACGTCGGCGACGTTTGGATGTGATTGCAGCGCAGCCTGATACGCCCGTATGGCATGATCCATCCGGCCCTGTGCGGCGTATACGAGCCCGAGATTGTTCAGGGGTTCTACGGCAGCCGGGTCAGAGTGCACCGCTCGCAGCAGGACCGTCTCCGCCTGTTGCAGCTGTCCGGCATCCCGGTACAGAACACCCAGGTTCGTCAGGGGGCGGGTGTAGTCCGGCGCCAGCGCGACGGCGCGCTCGTAGTGTTGCCGGGCCAGCTCGGTCCGATCCTCCTGATGATATGCGAAGGCCAGATTGTGGTGTGCGGCGGCCACTCCCGGGCCCTCCCGGACGGCGGCTTCCCACAATGAGACCTCGGATCTCCAGTCCTCCGCTCGCTGCCAGCAAAGCGCGATCAGAACGAGGCCCAGTCCGGCTTTCAGGATCCAGCCGGCTCGATGTGGTTGGCGGCGAAAGAGAGAACCCGCCCCCAGAGCGAGTCCGCCAAGCGCCAGATAGGGGCGATGGTCGTTCACCAGCACGTTCAGAGGTACCAGCAGCGTGGGGGAGAGACAGATCAGCCACCAAAGGGCGGCCAGCCCGAGCCCGGGGAGACGTCGCCGGCCCATCCACAACAGAAACGCCCCGCTCCCAATGGCAGACGCAGCCAGCGCCACGGGTGCTTCGACGATGGAACCGCTCTGCGAAAACTGCGGAGCGACGGACAGGTCGAAGGGGGTGACAGAGCTCTGAACGTAGTGGACGAGGGCCTTGATCTGGGTCGCGAGCTGTGCCGTTACCGATCGCAAAGGGGGAGTGATAGAAATGTCTCTAAATGATTGGTACACAATCAAATAAGGGACTAATATAGCTGCCGAAGTCAAATGTGCTCTGCGAGCACTGGCTCGCTGACCGGCCGGCAGGAGCCAGTGAATCGCAAGCAGCAGCAGTGGGGTGACGACGCCGACCTCCTTTGCGCCCAGGGCAAGAAGCTGGCCGCCCGCGAGGGCCCACAGCCACGTAGGTCGCGCCGTGGATCGGTATTGCAGAAAGGCCAGCACGGCCAGCAGAATACCCACCGCCACCAGGGACTCGGAGCGAGCGCTGACGTAGTTGACGACCTCTGTCTGCAGCGGATGCAGAGCGAAGAGCATGGCACCCAGCAGTGCGCCGCCTGGAACGAGAACGGTGAGGACGCGGAAAAGCAGCAGAGTAGCCGCCCCGTGCAGGGCCAGGTTCAGGGCGAGGAAGCCGGAGGCACTGTCCGGAGACAGGTACTGGCTGACGGCGTGGGCGACGAGGACGACGGGACGGTACATGGCGTCCGCCGGATTCTCGCCGAACAGAGTGGGATCGGCGAAGAACCGAGGCAGGTTGGCCAGATTCCTCACGTGCGGGTTGCGGACGATGGAGTGACCGTCATCGTAGTGGAAGTCCACGGCCCGCAGAGCCGGCAGGTGGGCGAGCAGGACCAGTCCCAACAGGAAGAGGGCCGGCTTCATCAGGATTCGCTCGGTCATCTGGGTGGATACGACAACGGCCCCCGCTCGTTCGGAGCGCGGGCCGTCAAGGTTGTGAAACGTTGTGCTCGGGTGGTCGTTCAGCCGAGCTTCTACACGTGGTGGGTCAGGCGGGACTTGTAACGAGACCCGGTGTTGGCGTGCAGGACACCCTTGCTGACGGCACGGTCTATAATGGAGATGGCCGAAGTCAGCGCCGTGCGGGCAGCCTCGACGTCAGGCGCCTGGCGAACGCGCTTGATGGCACCTCGCACGGTAGCCATGACCCCTTTATTGCGGCTGCGGCGCCGGCGCGCCTGCCGCAGACTCTTCTTTGACGACCTCAGTGTTGGCACAGGAAGCTCCCTTTTCTCGAGCCGGAGAAACCTTCTTTCCCGGCGGGCCGCTCTGGCAGAGCGGCGATCATGTTTCTTGAACTATTGTGAAAACAGCGAGTTACGTTACTGGTGCCCGAACAGGAGAGCACATGGCACGTGCCTTGCTTTTCTCTCGACGACAAGTCTACGTCCTATCACGGTATGCGACTCGCTGCAGGACCACGCCCCCGATACACGGTGGTCCGAAGGCAGGCCGCGATCCCCAAAGCCAAGGGACACAGCTTTGTCTGAAAGCGATGCGGGAGCCGGCACTTCGGTGCCGGCTCCGCAACTGTTTCTGTGGGACCTGCAGGGGGCGGAACCCGTTGAAGATAGCTGCAAGGGGAAAATTCGGCAACAGCCACGGTGACTGGCACCACGAGCTGCGCCTGGTGTGATCCAGGAAGCGGGGCTCGAAACAAATCTGCCTGAAGTTCACAGCTCAGGTGCCGATAACAGGACTAAGGTACCCGCCTCTCTATGCCTGACGAGGCGGGATCCCCAGTTCCCCAGCACGCTGTATCGGTTTGATGACAAGACACACAGTATCATCACCTCAACGATTTGCGGAGGATCTACCAGCCAATTCAACGATCGACATCAGCTAGTCCGGAATTCCCGTTTCCGTGGGGGCGGAGGGAACACCGGCGCAAAGAGGATGCGATCGGATGGCAGATGATAAGGAAATCACTGTCTCCGGTTAAAGCTGCTTCGCTTTCAGTCGCATAAGCTGGGTCCATGGAAGGAGTGTTTTACTATGAGCTTTAGGCGCAATATTTACAGCGCGATGCTCGTCGTTTTTGCAACGGTACTGGGCAGCCAGGTGCTTGCCCAGCCGGTGTACGAGAACAATTCGCCGACCGGGTTCTCCGTGTCGGACAGCACGAGCACAGTCAGCTTCGTCGTAGGCGACGAGGTCACCGTGCAGGTCGACCTCAACGAGGCCGCAAACTTCGACTTCCCGGTCGTCGGGAACTTTCAGAAGCTGGAGAGTAGTAACGCGTTTTTCTCGACACCTGGCGTAGCGTCGTATATGGACCAGGCACTCGAGGTGGACGGCAACGGTATCATCCACCGTGCTTGGATTCAGCAGCGTGGTGTGGTTGATCCAACCGTTCCGACCTCGACGCCTGTCTACGGCGTCGTTTACGCCAAGAGTCTGAATGGCGGAAAAACATTCCTCGATACGGTTTCCGTATCGGGATCTATGCGTTTCGACCTGATCACGCCGAACATGTCGATGACCTCCGGGTTCTCGACCCTCGACCTGGTGATCGACAGCAAGGGCAATCCGCGCGTCGTCTACGCCATGAACTCGTCGCCTGATGGTTTGTATCCGACCGGCTCTTCCCGCATCCTCGGCAGGAACCGCCAGTCGCACAACAACATCTTCTTTAACTACTCCAACGACGGTGGCAGCTCGTGGCTGCCAGCGAACAATGCGGTCGTCGTCAATGACACGAACGACGTCTCGGCGAACGGCGTGGTCCCTCTGTACCCAGGACGCAACTCAGCGTTCCCACGAATGGACATCTCCCAGACGGACGATATCTACATCGTCTACGAGCGCTCGGTTCATGGTACCGTCCTTGGGGCCGGCGGGGTAAGGGCTACCCAAAGCGCGACACACACCTCAATACTCACGAACCGTCCGGACATCATGCTTGCGAAGATGGACGCTGACAGCCTCAAGCTGGGCAGCGCGCAGCCGGTGCGGATCGGCGCCAGCGGCACGGTCGGCAGTACGGGCGGAATCCGCATCTCCCCGGACAACTTGCACAGCCTGACGCCAGACATTGCAATCGGTGATGACGACATCCTACACGTCGTCTGGTACAGTCCGATTGACGACCGCATCGAACACAAACAGATGCCGGCAGACAACTGGGCCGACAACAGCACCTTCGGTTGGAGTCCTGGCGCCGTGGGTGCTGCCGTTGGTATTTTCGATGATGATGTATCGAACTTTGGACTTGCTAACCAAGTGGTGGTGTTGCCCGACAACCATTTATTGTTAAATCGCGGGCATTTAGTACATCTGTTCCCGACGGTTGTTGTCGACAAGAGCAGGTCTCCGGACAGGGTGTACGTGTTCTGGAAACACACGGATGGGGCCACGGCCGTCACCAGGAACGACGAGAACATCTCCTACAACATCTCCAACTATAACGGTCAGTCTGGCGCCGGCGCCGCATGGGCCAGCGCAGGCGGTGTCCCCGCGCCGTCCTTCGTCTTCCCCATTGGAGGAGGGGCTGGCCAGACGGTGGGACCGCTGTTCCAGGGCGGCTCTGCATACACCATCGAGAGCCACTGGGCCTACGTGGATCGCATTGCCGTGGTTGTAGATCCCCGCAAGAACAACGGCGCGGACCTGCACATCGCATTCTCAGGCGGTAATAGTGTCAGCCAGCTCAACTTCCAGCTCAATGAGGAGAGCGGCGTGCCATCGAAGAATACCAGCATCTACTACAGCCGGTTCAACGGCAGCGAGTGGGAGCTGCCACAGGTCGTGGCGTCTCAGCGAAATGGTTCACCGGATGGTTTCCCAGCCTCAACATATGTAGGTAATGCTCTTACCAGTCGGGCGCACTCGGCCGCCTTCGCGCCAAGGTTGGCGATGCGTTCTGGCGACGACAACGTCTACATGTCGTTCGTCGGTGGGTCGCCGAGTAATGGCGGTAGTTCGAACATCCGTGGTACCAGACTGATTGTCGACGCCACAGCTGGTCGTGGTTACAGCACCATCGGCCCAGCCAACATCGCGCCGCTGCCCTACTTCAAGATCCTCGGTCGCGTCGTCACTTTCGACGACGTGTCGATTCCGACGGGGGCCAACCTGTACCGGATGAACTATACCCCGGTGTTTCCGCAGACGATCAGAGGCGGCAATGCCGCACTGACGAAGAACATGATATCGGTCCTGGCCGCCGACAACACCGACGGTTCGGGTATTGGTTGGACCCAGCCGGGCACCTCCACCGCGCCGGGTGGTTTCCTCACAGGTCAGTGGATGAGGATCACACCGAACTCGATGGGCGTCACTTCCCTGGTACCGGGAACAGCTAATGCCACATTCAAGGGTGCCATCAGTAAGACCCAGGCAGAGAACAACAACGGTGTCTGGGAGGGCCTGGCGAACGAAGACGTCTCCGCAGGCCTTGGGGAGTGGGGCGATAACGGTGACAAGGCGAATCTGTTGGTCAAGCTCAATGTTCTGGGTAGCGATTCGCCAACGAACCTTTACGTTATCAGCGCCAGTTCCTCTGCGAAGCTAGAGGTCGGTTCTGGTGCCAACCGTGCGGATCGTCACTCCCAGAGCGTGTCACTGATAGGCGTGACAGCGGCGCTTATGTCGCCGACGATCGTCCAAGGACAGACGGCGGGTGATATCGCCGGCAACAATGGCGGCTTTCAACCTGTTGGTGATGTGTCGGCTGCTGCCGGAACGTTCGGTACATCGTTTCCGCCATTGGGCAGCTACTTCCTGATGGGTGCGAACATCTCCATTGTGGCCGAGAACAAGTCCCCCATAGTCAGTATTGTGTCTCCGGACGCGACCACGGCCACGACAAGTTTCGCCAACTCGACCTTCCTCATTCGCTACGTGTTGTTCGACGAGGACGACGACATCGGTACGACGGCCGCCGCGGTCGCGCCTGACACACTCAAGATGGAACTCTACTTCTACCCTGACAGCGGTCTGTCATCGGTCCGGGACATCCGCACATTCGCCACGCTGATCGTCGATGAAAACGACGCCTTTACGACGGCGGCGACAAATCCCGGAACGGGTGATTTTATAGAAACGTCAGCCGCTGCGCAGGATTACAGCTGGGATGACCCGGGTGTGACTCTGCAGACCGCCTATGGCTGGGCCCCAATCACCAAGGCCCTGGACGGCCACTTCTCCATATATGTCGTCGCTGACGACGGTTCGAATCCGCCTGTATTCGCTGTATCCGCAGGTCCGGTGCGCATTCGCCACATCCCACTGGCGAATTCCGTCTCTCCGGTAGCCGTGGACACTGTGGACACGGGTGAATACGACGACCTCGACAAGACCAACCCGTACTTGGTCAAGTTCGGGATTATTGATTACAACGACAACGCCCAGGTGCGACTGTTCTTCTCCACCGAGGCCTCTCTGGGTGTGGCCGATGTCACCATCACCGGTACGCTCCCGGACCTGACGCTCGATCTGGCCGGCGCCACTCCGATTCAGATGTCGGACACGCTGCGCACCGACGAGGACACGCATTTCTCCTTCGACGTGACGGCACAGGGCAGTGCGCTGGACTCGATCATCGCGCAGGGCAACTATACGATCTACGCGGTGGTAGCCGATGGTGACTCCTTTGCAGTGGGGAAGTCGGCCTTTCCACTGGCGGTACGTCACTCGCCGTCCTTCGAGTTCACGGCGCCGTTGCCGGGAACGGTGAAGAAGATCAACTCGACACAGCAGTTCGCCTACACGATCGAGTGGCAGCGCGGCCGTTCCGATGACGACAAGGACGGCAACGCTCGTATCACACTCTACTACACCGGTGTCGACCCGAATACTTTCAACTATTCCGGGACCGATTCCACCCGCCTGATCGCGACGACCGGTACCAATCCTGGTAACGCGACTCTCATACAGGGTGGAATCCGCGAGGACGACGAAGGCGCCGGCGACCAGTTCGTCTGGGACTTCAAGAATCCTCAGAATGCGCTGCCCAAGACGTTTAGGCAGAATCACACTTCGGGTGTAGCGGGTCATTACAATGTGCACCAATACCAAGCTGGTGCCTCGACTGACACGGCCTGGGTGTATGCCGTACTGGCTGACTCTCTAGGCAATACCCGCGTCGCCGCGGGCGGTGCCATCCTCCTGCTCGGTTCGCAGGAGACGCCCGCTTCGCAGACGCCGCGAGTCATCATGAGGACGCCCCCCGCCGGCGACCAGTTGCTGGTCAACGGCGACGTTGTCAAGTTGGAGTGGGACGCCTTCCTGATCGACGACAATACCGGTACCGAGGACGCCTATCTGAGGCTCTATGCTGCACCGAAGGGGGTCTACAAAGACCTGACGGGGCTCCAGAGCAACGTGACGGGTACCGGCGGTGCAAACAACGTGATCGTCATCAACTCTCTCACAGGGTCGGACAAGAAGAAGCCCGGCTCCAGCGCAAGCTATGTGACTGAGCTGCGTGAGAGCGGTCCCAATTTCTTCAACTGGGACACGAAGACCACGTCCTTTGGTATCACCGGTACGCCGACGGAGTTCGACATCTTCGTCGCCGGGAGCATGGATCCTTTCGTATCCCACGGCGCGGCACCGGTCTATGTGAACGGCCAGGTCGACTCCGTGGCATCGGGCCTCGGCACGTTGGCGATGAAGGCGGTATTGTCGAAGGCTCCTGGTGTCCTCCGCGTTGAAGGCATGGATCCGTTGTTCAGCATCGAGCTGGCCCCGGGTTCGTTCACCGCCAGCACGGGTGACACGCTGGATCTCCAAGTCCTGTCGAACTCGCAGGGAAGCAGCATCGACCAGATGAACTTCTTCCTCAACGTGCCGCGGTCCTACTTCGACATCGTCGACCAGGATCCGGGCACGGCGGGTATGCAGCCCTTCGCAGATTCCACCGGCGCTTTCCAGACCCCGAGTACGGTTGCGCAGAACGACACCTCAGCCGGTACCGCACAATTCATCAAGCTCAAGTTCGTGGAGAGCATAATCCTCGGTGAGGTTGTCGGTCGCGTGTCATCGCCGTACGACAGTTCGCAGACGGCAGCCACGTTGCAGTTG
>JAYZCA010000287.1:0-40343 GCA_036339235.1 Candidatus Latescibacterota bacterium
GATTTCTCGAGAGGACGGTGGTTGACGCCCTGCTGATCCAGGCGCGCCATCTGTCGGGGCATGCGCTGGCAGAAATCGACCCAGTCCTTGTCCTCCGGCGATGTCCAGGCTGTTTCGGCCAGGGCCAGCAGGCGCGGAAACAGCATGTATTGCAACTGCTCCCGACTTCTCACCAACTCGCTCCAGAGGACAGCCTCAACGCCCACGAGACGAGATACACCCTCTTCGGTGAGATCGGGCGTGGCGGGCTCATAACCGTAGCAGGTGGGTAGGTCACATGTTCCCGCCCAGTAGTAGCCCGACTCGTAGGCGCTGTCGTCCCATGCCAGGTCCAGATAGGCGAAGGGCGCCGCGCAGGCGACAACACCATACCCCGCATTCGCCAGTTCGGTAGCTACGGGGACACTACTCCAGGCGTTTACCATGGCCGAGTGATCGAGCTTGTCGCCGTGCACCGCTTCCTCCCAACCCATCAGCTGTCTGTCCTTGTCCGCCAGGTAGGCTTGCAGGTCGCGCAGCAGATGGCCCTGCAGTTCGTGGGCGCTCTGGTAGCCGTGCTCGACCATGAACTCGCGGCACGCTGGTGACTGTTCCCAGACGCCCTCCGGCACCTCGTCCGCCCCAAGGTGGACAAGGGGACCGGGGAACATCTCGCAGATTTCGTCCAACACGGTGTGCAGGAAGTGATAGGTCCCGGGCAGGGCGGGATTCAGCACGTTGTCGGTGTAGAGCTGGGCGCCGCAGTATCGGGACGAGTCTGCAGCCTCTACCAGCAACTCCGGGCAGGACCTGATCGCCGCCCGCGAATGACCGGGAATGTCGATTTCGGGGATCACCTGTATCTGTCGAGCGGAGGCGTAGTCGATCACATCCCTAATGTCCTGCCGGTTGTAGAAACCGCCGTAGCGACCGGGCCCCGTGCCGAACTGGGGTTCGAGCACCTCGCCCTCGCCTCGCCATGCCCCCTTCTCGGTCAACTGGGGAAACGCCTGTATCTCTACCCGCCACCCTTCGTCGTCGGTCAAGTGCCAGTGGAAGCGGTTGAGTTTGTACTGAGCCATCAGGTCGAGGGTTCGAAGTATGGTTTCTTTTTCGTGGAAGTGGCGCGCACAGTCCAGCATGAGGCCGCGAAAGTGGAAGCGCGGCCAATCCTCGATGAGGACGCATGGCCAACGGACCTCGGTGGAACCGTCAAGATCACTCAACTGCAGCAGGGATGTGACGGCGTTGAAGAACCCGGCTGAATCGGCGGCGGCGATGGTGATCCCGTCGGTCTCGACCTGCAGTCGGTAGGCTTCATCCGTGAGTTCCGGTTCGACCACGAACACCAAAGTAGCCCTGTCCCGCTCACTCCGGCTCAGCTCTACGGGCAGCATGCAGCCCAGCCAGGTGGAGGCCGAGACAGACTGCACACAGCCATGGTAGTTGAGTCGCATGGCATGGAATGATCCATCGCGGCGCTGTGTCCGGGACGGCCGGGGTACGATACCAACCGAGTCGGGGGAGGTGACGGCGGCCGACCCCGCTTCGGCGTTGGGTGAGGCTGCGGGTGCCGGCGCCACCGTGACCCCGCCATAGGTAGAGGGGAGCACACGACCGCTGGCGATGGATTCCAGATTGTGGTTGCCGAGGGCAGCGGGCAGATGGACGAGCGTGTCATCTTCACCGACACAACTGACATAGAGTCCACCAGGCAGATCGCTCAACCGTTGAATCATGCTGAGATTACCTGAGAACTTCAGCTGCACGCACCCTCGCGTCGTCAATAAACGCTCGTCCGTCGGTGCCAGCGTCACATGGCTGCCGACCTGGGCACGGAGCACGGTGCCGTCCCGTGGGCGGATCGACTTCGGCAGGTCAAACTTCAGGCTCCAGTTGCCGATGTCTCGCGCCCCGTGATTGTGCACGGTGGCGCAGACAATCAGTTCACCTTCCTCTTCCCGCTGTAGCTCAAAATCCACCACCAACACAGGATCGGTCATCGGTTCCTTTCCACTTGCCGCTGGAAAGACGAGAAACTCATCGTGTCCGTCCAGCCGGAGTTCAGCTCGTCGGGACCTGAAGGGCGTTGTAGCTTCTCTGGATGACCAAAACCCGCTCGACTCGATGAACGAGACCCCCGCGGCACCATCGCGCAAGGTCATCATCCGGCTGTCGGCCATGTTCTGGCTGGCACAGATGGCCGACGCAGCCGCCCTTGTCCTGCTCGGCGGGCACATGAGTGCCCTGGGCTTCTCCGGGATGCAAATCAGTTCGGTGTACGCAACGATGGGAGTTGCGGCGCTCGTCTCACCCTTCGTCGCTGGTTGGCTCGCCGACCGTTTTTTCCCCAGTCAGACCATGCTTGGCGGCTGCTACCTGCTGCTGGTGCCGCTGCTGGCACTGGCCTGGCAGCAGTCCGAATTCACGCCGCTCTGGTTCATCATGGCGGGGGTGGCCCTGTTGCGTACGCCGGCACGGATCCTGTCGACGGTCGTCGCCTTCCACCACCTGGGCGACAAGAACCGATTCGGTCAGGTCCGCGCCTGGGGGACGGTTGGCTGGATCTTCATCAGCTGGTGTCTCAGTGGCTACCTGCGACTCTGGGAAGGCTGGGATCCGGGTGTTTCCCATATGGGGGATGCCCTGCTGGTCGCAGCCGGCGTTTCCCTGATCACGGGACTGTACTGTCTGAGCCTGCCGAACACGCCGCCTGGAAATCGCCACGCCAGGTCCCTCGGTCTCGGGGCCTCCCTTCGATTGCTGCGCCATCCTGCCTTCGTCATGCTCCTGGGGATCGGTTTCGTGTCGTCGACGATGAATCCCTTCTTCTACAACTTCTCCTTCCTTTTCCTTACCGAGGCCGAAGGGGTCGGTCTGGCGCCGAGTCTGGCCAACTGGGTGCAGAGCCTGGGACAAGTGGCGGAGGTGGGAGTGCTGCTGGCTCTGGGCACATCGTTGCGTCGATTCGGCATCAAGCGCATCCTGCTCGCCGGCATCGCCGCCCAGTCGCTGCGGTTTGGCCTGTTTATCCTGGGTGAGCCGACATGGCTCATGGCAGCAGCGCTGAGCCTGCACGGCTTCGTCTTCACGTTCTACTCCGTCGGCCTGGCGATCGCCGTCGATGAGCTCAGCAGCGTGGACAATCGGGCCAGCGCCCAGGGGCTGATGTCGCTGGTGTGCGGTGGGGGCGGCACGCTGCTGGGGAACTACCTTGCGGGTTCGGCCTATGACCGTCTTGCCCTCGACGGTGGAGGACACGATTGGGCGACGTTTTTTGCGGTGCCGGCTGTCGTAACCGGTGCAAGTCTGGTGATCTTCGGCTTGTTGTTTCGCGAGCATAGGCGAACTACGTTCGGGCATCTTCGTCGCTGCGAAACGCTAGGACATACTCGCCGGAGACACGTCATGGAGAAGCTGAGCGAAGAGCAGTGGCTCGAATACGAGGATCGGGGATACTTGCGCTTGGGCGAGACGGTCGCTGCCGCCGATCTAGCCGCCTTGCAGGGACGTATTGACGCGATCATGATGGGCACTGCCGATCTCGACTATGACCGTATGATGATGCAGCGCGACTCGGATACGGGGGTCTACGCGGATCTGGGACCGCAGACCCGCGGTCACAAGGGACCGACGCTCGAATACCGCAAGATGGAGGGGCTGGAGCAGGATCCGCTGTTTCTTGCACACATGCGCAGACCCCTGTTCCGCGACGTCTGTGGGCGCGTATACGGCGTTGATACCGGCGTCTCTTGCTACCGGGCCATGTTCATGAACAAGCCCGCCAACAAGGGTACGGTGTTGCCCTGGCACCAGGACCGCTGGAACGAACTTGACCGGGATCCGCGTGTCACCATCTGGACCGCCCTCGACGACAGCACCGTCGAAAACGGCTGCATGATCGTGTTGCCCGGCTCCCACAAGCTCGGACTCATCAACGAGAGCTCGCCTTTCTTCACTGAGGAGCAATGCCGCGACTTTGAGGCCCGATTCGACTCCGTCGTTCTGGAGTTTCGCGCCGGGGAGTCCGTGGTGCTGCACAACTGGCTCCTGCACACCTCGGGGATCAATCGCTCAACCCGGGCGCGTCGAGCCTTCAGCGTCGCCTACATGGACGCTGCCACTCGGGCCAGCAATGGGCGCGAGTTTTCCGTCATCTTCGGCGATGGTGGAGAATCATAGGGTCTGTTGCGGCGCTGCTTCCTGCGACGCCCGCGAGTTCCGCGGACTCCTCAAGCTTCTTCTTCTCCCGCTTTTCCTCTTTTTTCTTTTCTTGCACGTCGGCGGCGCGGGCTGACCAGCCGTTTTTCGGACCACCGTTGGGACACACCCCAAAGTCAGACTTCCACAGCGTCAGGATGACATAGTTGAGCACAATCGAGATGACGGCTGCCACGCCGAGCTCGCCGATGCCCGCAGCCAGTCCGACACCGATGGCGAGAAAGATGTAGAGAGCGTTCGCCGTGTCGCTGAGAGAATTGCGAATCGACGACCCCGGCAAGGCTGAAGGCCAAGGCGACGCTGTTTTCACCATCACGACGATGCCAGCCACCGCCATGGGCAGGATGACCACCGTCTGCACAACGGCTTGATCGAATCCGGTGACCCGCCTGGCGCCCATGTAACCCCACGAAACCGGAAGCATCAGCAGCAGTGTGCCCACCATGGAGACGATCAGTGCGATCTCCATATGGTAGGGTTCGCCCCCTGAAGCGGTGTCAGCCGTGGCTGGCTCGAGGAACGAACCGGCCGTCAGGGCCGCACTGTTCCCCCTGAGATATTCAAGCAGAGGTGGCCACAGCCCGATGAGGAGGCCGACAGACAAGAAGAGCAGGACGTAGAAGATCGTGACGCGTCGAACCAGATTCTTCGGGGGGGTCGGTGCTCAGGGCAACGAGCTTGTTCAGCATGGCAGAACCTCGAGGGGTTGTGACTAATAGTCGGCCACGGAAGCCTTTCTACAGGTAATCTACATCGAGTTGAGGGGAGCGATCTGTAAAAGGTCGTCGGGTGCCGTCGAAGAAGAGCCCGAGATCGAGGGAGTATCGTTTTTTTCGGTTCCGCACCGGGGGCACATGCCACAGGCGCTGGCGACCTTGCGCACAAACGGGCGCAGGGTCGTCCACAGGACCCAGACGCCGCAGGCGCCAGCCAGGACGATGGTCAGCAAGTCCTGCCAGTTCATCTCGAGATCCCTACCATCCGAGCCACAACCCCAGCCGGTAGACGCCGAAGGCGGCGGCGTAGGCCAGGAGGGTCATGTAGGTGAAGGAGAAGGCCGCCCAGCCCCAGGATCCCGTCTCTCGCTGAATCACCGCCAGTGTCGACATACACTGGGCGCAGAGCGCGAAGAAGATCATCACGGACAACGCGACAGGCACGGTGAATACAGGCGTGCCGTCGGCGTGGGTGGCGTTCTTCAGGCCGCGGCGCATGTCGCCGGAGGTTTCGTCCTGCTCACCGCCGAGGCTGTAGATGGTGCCGAGGGCGGAGATGATGATCTCGCGCGCCGGAAAGGACGCCAGCGTCGCCATGCCGATACGCCAGTCCCATCCCAGAGGAGCGAACACGGGTTGCACGAAGTGGCCCGCCTGGCCCAGCAGGCTCGCCTCGAGATGGGCTGCCGCTTCGGCCCGGTCGAGCCGCCGCAGAGCGGTATCGCGCTCGGAGGACGGCAGCGGGGTCACCACTGCGCGTTCGTCGGCGAAGTGCTGGCTGATGTCCTCTGAGCGTGGAAAGTATGCCAGGGCCCACATGACGATCGTGGCGGCGAGGATGACGCTGCCGGCGCGTACAATGAAGGCGCGACAGCTCTCGTAGACACGCAGCAGCACTGTGCGCGGCGTGGGCCAGTTATAGGCCGGCAACTCCAGCAGAAACGGGCTCGACGAGCCGCGCAGGAGGGTGTAACGCAGCAGCAGGGCGACGGGCACGGCGATAACGGCGCCGACGCTGTACATGGCCAGCAGCGTCAGCCCCTGCAGTCCGATCCAGCCACCGAGAATGGTGCGATCGGGGATGAAAGCGGCGATGAACAACACATAGACGGGGAGCCGGGCCGAGCAGCTCATCAGCGGAGCCACCAGAATCGTAACGAAGCGATCTCGCCGGTCGGCGATGGTGCGCGCCGCCATGACGCCGGGCACCGCGCACGCAAAGCTCGACAGCAGAGGAATGAAGGACCGGCCGGACAGCCCCAGGTTGCCGAGGAGCCGATCCATCAGTAGCGCCGCACGTGCCATGTAGCCGCAGTCCTCGAGGATCGAGATCAACAGGAAGAGCATGGCGATCTGCGGCAGGAAGATGATGACGCCTCCGACGCCGGCGATAACACCGTCGACGATCATGCTGCGCACGGCGCCATCGGGGAGGGCGCCGGCGACGGCGCCACCGAAGCTGGCGACGGATCCCTCGATTATTTCCATAAGCGGCGCCGACCAGGAGTAGATCCCCTGAAAGAGCAAAGCGCTGATGCCGACAAAGGCCAGCAGGCCTGCCAGACGGTGGGTGAGGATGCGGTCGACGCGGTCGGAGCGGCTGGCGCGCAACTCTTCTTCGTGTTGCACACACCCGTCGAGGATCTGCTGAATCCAGGCGTAACGGGACTCCGATTCGATAGCCGACAGAGGCGCCGATACGCCGACGGCACTGCGCAGATCAGCCAGGACGCGAGTCATGTCCGCTCCCCGCTCAGCGACGAGTTGTTCCTCGGCAGGGCCGCCGTCATCGACGAGAGCGCGCAGGGCATACGGGGCAGCGAGGGGGCGGAAGCCGTTGGTCGACGCCGTCAACTGCACCAGGCGCTGCACCTGCTGCCGCAGGTCACCGGGCAGTGCCGCCATCGACGGTGATTTCGTGGGTTCCTTGAGCACGTCGGCGAGGGCGATCCGCAGGTCGTCGATGCCATGACGGCGCTGGGCGTTGATTGGGATCACCGGGACTCCGAGTCGGCTCGACAGACGAATGGCGTCGATGCGAATGCTGCGCGTGGCGGCGACATCCGTCATGTTGAGAGCGATGACGAGAGGGCGAGAAGCCTCGAGTAGCTGTGAGACAAGGTAGAGGTTGCGGCGCAGGTTGCTGGCATCGACGATGGCGATGACGGCGTCGACACGGGTGGCATCCTCCTCGTCGAGGAGCACGTCGACGGCGATCATCTCGTCGGGTGACGCGGCAGACAGACTGTAGGTGCCCGGCAGGTCGACGAGTTCGACGGGCGTTCCGTCCGGCAGGTCGACGGCGCCACTGATACGCTCCACCGTGACGCCGGGGTAGTTGCCGATGCGCTGCGACATCCCCGTCAGAGCGTTGAACAGAGTCGTCTTGCCGGTGTTGGGATTGCCGATCAGAGCAACGGTGCGAGTCACGCGGGGTAGGCGCGTGCGGAGCATGAAGAAGGGTGGGTGTTTGCTACAGAGTGATGGGGTCGGCAGCGGTTACGCGTATCGCGGCGGCATCGGCCCGTCGCAGTGCGAGACGAGCCTCGCCGATCTGAATGACAAGGCGGGTACCGGTGCGCAGGACGCGCAGGCGAACACCGGGAAGCAGGCCCATTTCGCGCAATCTGCAGGAGAGCCGGTCGGCCCAGGGAACGTCGACGACGATCGCGTCACGCCCCCGACGCCATTCGGAGAGAGCACCTTCGCTCAGGCTCGACTCGGCGGTTCGGCGCCGCCAGGACATGAAGCTCATCATCAACTCTCTCGATCGACTGCGTTCTCGCGGTTCCGACGGCGATTTTCGTCGTTCGGGGGACCGAAAGGAGGTTTGGCATGCCAAACGGTTGGTAGGTAAGGCTAATATACGATGTTCCGATCGAGAATCAACCACAATCTCAAACGCCGTAAATCAAGGATGTCTGGGGGACCTACGCAGTTTTGTCTTGACGCCAAGACAGGGCTCCGGTATGTTGACCATCCGAGTGTTTTGTATGACAAACTATTGGTTGGTATACCATATATCCGTATGCCATAGACGACACAAGAACCCTAAAATGCTGAGAGTTCCATCACATGAAGCGAGTAGCAGTTCTGCTGGCAGCCCTATGCGCAGCCGCGTCCGCGACGTTCGCCGCCGATCGACCGGCAGTTCAGGGGGGGGTGTACGACAAGCCCTACCTCAGACAGACCACCGGCGGTACCACCGTCGGTGGCTACATCGATCACGAGCTGTTCTGGAACGACAAGGCCAAGACCTTCGACCAGCATCGCTTCATCCCTTTCCTCTTCAGCGAGGTGAGCGACAGGATCCACGTGGCCGCAGAGATCGAGTTCGAGCACGGCGGCAACGTTGGCGGTGACGGCGAGATCAAGCTGGAATTTGCCACCCTCGACATCGCCTTTCACGAAGCCGCATCGCTGCGCGGCGGTGTCATCCTGTCACCGCTAGGCCGGTTCAACCTGATTCACGACAGCCCTCTCAACGACCTGACGAATCGGCCACTGGTGGCACGCGAGATCGTGCCGACGACGCTGAGCGAGTCGGGTATGGGACTGTTCGGGACCTTCTACCCGAGCGAGGCGGCCGTGATGGGTTACGAGCTCTATGTCGTCAACGGCTTTGCCAACTCCGCAGCCACACGGTTGCGATCCGGCCGGGGAAGCCAGAAGCGTGACAACAACGAGGAAAAGTCGATCGTCGGCAGGCTGAATTATTCGCCCTCCCTCGGGCTCGACCTGGGGGGGTCGTTTCATGTGGGGGCCTACGACGATTCGGGAGAGGACAATCTGTCGATCTTCGCCGTCGACGCCTCTTGGAATCGCGGCCCACTGGACATGCGCGGCGAGTACGCCACGGCCAGCATCGACGGTGCTGACGAGGACAGTCGTTCAGGCTATTACACTCAGGTGGCCTACCACTTCCTGCCCGGGAGTCTGTCCTTCCCCAACTCCACCTTCACGGTGGCGGCGCGCTACGACCACATCGACCTGGGTGCGAGCGACGAGACGCGCACTACGGTGGGACTGAACTTTCGCCCCGAAGAGGAAACGGTTATCAAGCTCGACTACGAGATCTACGATCGGGACGACGACAGCAACGGTCTGATTCTGTCTCTGGCCTCTTATTTCTGAAACGTGCGCAGATTCACCGCTCTACTCGTGGCGATGCTAGTCGCCGCCGCCACAGCCAGCACCGAGCCGACACCCGAACAGATCGGCCAGATACGGGTGTACCTCTCTCCGGACGAGGCTCTGCAGCGCGCCTATCCGGAGGCGATCCGCTTCGACACGCACCTGCTGGCCGTGACGGACACGCTGCAGGAGCGTCTGCACGAACAGGGAATTCGCGGCTTTGCCGGTGACTCCGTGGCCGTCTATATTGCCCGCGACTCGACGGATACGCCTCTCGGGTACGCCGCCATCGGCGAGGAGATCGGTAAGTACCGTCCTATCACGTTCCTCGTCGCCGTCGACCTGCAATTGCAAGTGTCGAGCGTGGCCATTCTCGTGTACCGCGAGAGCCGCGGCGCCGAGGTTCGCCGTCAGCGGTTCCTGCGCCAGTATCGAGGCAAGGACGGTGACGATCCCATCCGGATCAACCGAGATATCATCAACATCACAGGTGCCACGCTGTCGGTGCGCGCACTGAATGTGGGTGTGCGCAAGTCGCTGTTCTTTCTCGAAGCGGCCTTCGACCAACTCCAACCGAACTGACACACGACCCCTGCCCCGAGCCACATGCGCTATTTCACGAATCGCTCCACCCTCGCCCGCATGGACTTCAACACGAAGCTTATCGTCACCTATTTCCTGGTGTTCATGCTGGCGGCTTCGGCCTTCTCGATCTTCATGTCATGGGAACGCACCCGGATCACGACCGCCGGCGCCGCCGCCTACTACCGTGGTGACGAGTCGCGGATGATGTTCCCCAAGGACCGTCTTGAGTTGATCGAGACCACGCACTTTCATCTGTTCATAACCCCCGTCATCGTTCTTACCGTGGGCCATCTTTTCCTGATGAGCGCCTGGAGTCGTCGGTGGAAGAGCGTCGTCGTCACCTCTGCCTTCGGCTACGCCGCACTCGACATAGCCAAGCCGTGGCTGGTGCGTTACGTGGCCGCAGAGTTCGGCGTTCTGGCGCCGATCAACTCGGCGCTGTTCGGCGCGACGATGCTGCTGTGTATCCTCGTGCCCCTCTACGAGATCTGGTTCCTCAAGGTGGACGTCACAACCCGGCCCCACTAGATGAAGTCCTGGCAGATCCGGGTCGACACGGGCGGCACGTTCACCGACTGCCTGGCCATCGATCCCCAGGGTCGCCTGCATCGTGCCAAGGTGCTGAGCAGCAGTACGCTGCGCGGGCGCATCACGGATCGTCCCGCCCCCGACACCCTTCGTGTCGACATCCCCTGGACGGCACCTGCGGGGTTCCTGCGCGGCTACGAGTTGCGCATCCTCGGTTCCGCCCACGCGGGTATACAAGTCGTCGATTTCGACGGCGACAAACGGATCACCGTGGACGGTTCTCTTCCTTCCCAGGCCGTTGCCGGCACCGACTTCGAGGTGGCGGGGGGCGAGGAAGCGCCGATTCTGGCGGCGCGACTGATCACCAGCACGCCGCTGCACGATCCTCTGCCAAACATGGAACTGCGGTTGGCGACAACGCGGGGAACCAACGCGCTTCTGGAGCGCAAGGGAGCGCCTACGGCGCTGTTCGTCACACGCGGCTTCGGCGACCTGCTGCGTATCGGCGATCAGCAGCGGCCCGATCTGTTCGCGCTACATGTGCGCAAGGTGACACCGCTTACCGAGGAGGTGGTCGAAGTGGACGAGCGCCTCGACGCTGAGGGGCTCGTCGTGAGGACGCTGTCGCTGGAGGGGCTCGAAGAGAAGTCGCGCCGCCTACAGGCAAAGGGCGTGCGTGCCGCCGCTGTCACCCTCATGCACAGTTATCGCAACCCGGAGCACGAGGAGCGTGTCGCCGCTTTCCTCCGCGACATGGGCTTCGAAACGGTATGCGCTTCGGCCCGGCTGGCGCCGCTGATCAAGATCCTGCCACGGGCGCAGACTGCGGTTGTAGAGGCCTGCCTGGGGCCGATCATCAACGGGTATCTCGAGCGCGTCGGCTCCTGTGTGACGGGCACCGTACATGCCATGACGAGCGCCGGGGGGCTCGTAGAGCGCAGCCGCTATCTCGCCAAGGACAGCCTGCTGTCGGGTCCGGCAGGGGGTGTCGCCGGTGCGGCGGCGGCGGCCAGGGACAGCGGCGAGGAGCGGATCATCTCCTTCGACATGGGCGGCACGAGCACGGACGTGGCGCGCTGGGGCGGCGACTTCGAGTACCAGTTCGAGCACACCGTCGGCAACGCTCGCCTGGTGTCGCCGGCGCTGGCTATCGAGACCGTCGCCGCCGGTGGCGGTTCGATCTGTCGCTTTTCCCGGGGCCGTCTCACCGTGGGGCCAGAGAGCGCCGGCGCTGATCCCGGTCCCGCGTGTTACGGCGCCGGCGGACCGCTGACGGTGACCGACGTGAATCTTCTGCTCGGGCGCCTCGATCCCGACCGCTTCGGCATCCCCATCGCCGTCGCCGCTGCCGAGGTCCGTCTGCAGGAGCTGCTGGCGCAGATGGAGGACGAAGGTGACAGCGCAACGCCGGTGGAGGTGCTGGCGGGGCTGATCCGGATCGCCGACGAGCGCATGGCGGCGGCCATCCGTCGCGTCTCCGTCGAAAAGGGGTACGATCCCGCCGCCCACGCCCTGGTCGCCTTCGGGGGCGCCGGCGCCCAGCATGCCTGTGGCGTGGCGGCGTGTCTCGGCATCGAACGCGTCCTGGTGCCCGTCGACGCCAGCCTCCTGTCGGCGCGCGGGCTGGGCGCCGCCGTCGTCGAGCGCTTCGTCCAGCGCCAGGTGCTCGAGCCGTTGACCGAAGTGGCGCCGCGGCTGGAGGGCTGGCTCCACCAGCTGGGGGAGGCGGCGTGCCGCGAGGTCGCGGCGGAGGGGGTCGCCGCCGCCGGCGCGCAGGTCCGGCGCCGCATGGTGAACCTGCGTTTCCGTGGCCAGGAATCGTGTCTCACCGTCGAGGCAAGCGATGGCGTGTCGCTGTCGCAAGCCTTCGCCGAGGCCTACGAGGCCGTCTACGGACATCGCCCGTCGTCGGAGCGCACGATAGAGGTCGAATCGCTGCGTGTCGTCGCCAGTTCAACCGAGCCTGCGTCGTCGTCGGCCGCTTGGGCGCCGCGGGCGGGTGACGGGGTCCCCGGTCGGCGTCGTGCGTGGACGGGGTCCGACTGGAAGGATGTACTGACGTACGAGCGCGACGATCTGGGGTCCGACGCCGTCGTCGACGGCCCGGCAATCGTCTTCGAACGACACAGCGCCGCCTGGGTCGGCGCCGGCTGGCAGCTGCGGGTAGACACTGTTGGAGCACTGACGATGCGCGCGAAGCCGACTGCGGTGGAGCCATCCACCCTGCCGGAAACCACCGGGCATGCAGAGGCGGTCCGCCTGGAGCTGTTCACACACGCCTTGGAGAACGGCGCCCGCGAGATGGGCACGCTGCTGCAGCGCACGGCGCTGTCGACGAACGTGAAGGAACGTCTCGACTTCTCCTGCGCCCTGCTCGACGCGGCGGGGCGACTCGTCGTCAACGCACCCCACATACCGGTGCATCTCGGGGCGCTGGGCATATGTGTGCGCGCCGTCGCCAAGGCCCTCGACCTGGCCCCCGGAGATACGGCCATCACCAACCACCCGGGCTTTGGTGGCTCGCACCTGCCCGACATCACGCTGATCACGCCGGTGTACTCCGACGCCGGAAACCTGCTCGGGTACGCCGCCAGCCGCGCCCATCACGCCGAGATCGGCGGTATTTGTCCCGGCTCGATGCCGCCGGCCGCAACAAGCCTCGCCGAGGAAGGGGTCATCATCGCGCCCCGACTGCTGGTCGACGCCGGCACACCGAGATGGGACGATCTCCGGCGTCTGCTGCGGTCGGGACCGTATCCGTCACGCGCGCCGGAGGACAACCTCGCCGACCTCGAAGCGGCGTTGGCCGCCAACCACCGGGGGTGCAGTCACCTGCTGCAACTGGCGGCGACTCACGGCGACGACGAGGTGGCGCGCTACATGGCCGACCTGCGTCAGGAGGCGGATCGTGGCGTGCGCGCGGCGCTGGCCGCCATGCCCGATGGTGTGTACCGAGCGCTGGGACGGCTCGATGACGGCGCCGTCATTGAGGTCGCTATCGAGGTGGCGGGGGCGCGGGCGCGGATCGACTTTACCGGCTCGGCAGTGGTCCACGCCGGCAACCTGAACGCGACTCCGGCTATCGTGCAGAGCGCCGTCGTCTACGTCCTGCGCCTGCTTGTAGAGAAACCGCTGCCACTCAACGAGGGCTTTCTCGATCCGGTGGAGATCTGCCTGCCGACGGGTATATTGAACCCTCCTTTCACGCCGGCGGGGGACAACCCCGCCGTCGTCGGCGGCAACGTGGAGACGAGCCAGCGAGTCGTCGATACGCTGCTGGAGGCCCTGGGGATCGTTGCCGGCAGCCAGGGAACGATGAACAACACGCTGTTCGGGAACGATCGTTTTGGTTACTACGAGACGATCTGCGGAGGCACCGGCGCCGGTCCCGGATTCGAAGGCGCCCATGCCGTGCACAGCCACATGACGAACACGAGGATTACCGACGCTGAGGTCATGGAGAACCGCTACCCGGTACGCACCGAGCACTTTGGGGTACGTCGCGGGAGCGGGGGCGACGGCCGCTGGCACGGGGGGGACGGGGCGGTACGCGAGTTGACATTTCTCGAGCCGATGACACTGTCGGTCCTGACCCAGCATCGGCAGGCGGGACCGCGGGGTGGTGATGGCGGCGGCGACGGGTTGCCGGGACGGCAACATGTGGTACGGACGGACGGGACGATACAGGAACTGGCGGCCATCGACGGCGCCGAGGTGAGCGCCGGGGATCGACTTGTGATGGAGACTCCGGGCGGCGGTGGCTGGGGAGATCCCACGCCTGACAGGACGATCACACCACGCGACACGGGAGACTGACAATGAGAATCCAATCCGCCCTGTGGGCGACGGCTCTGTGCCTGGCGCCGGTCTCGGCGGTTGCCCAGGACTTCTACGAGTACTGGGGCGACGGGCGCGCCGAGGTGTCCAGCTACAAAGTCGTGCAGTCCCGCTACGGCGAAGATCGCAGCGGGTACGGCGTGATGATTTTTGTCACCGAGGACGTCAACCGGAACACGCTCATCAAGGTGGAGTCAGAGACGCCGAAACAGGATCGCGTCTACGCGCTCAAACTGAACAACGTCCTCAAGTTCACAACCGGCGTCTACGACTATTCGGTGATGACGTCGGTGTTCAGCGCCGTCGAACCGTCCATGCAGTCGGAGCCCTTCGAACTGATAAAACTCAGCCTGAGCTCGCAGGAGTGGTGCGGCCACGTATTCGAGGAGGTGCGCGTCACTGACGACCGTCTGCTGGGGGACCTCATCAGCTACTTCGAGCGCGAGGGACGGCAGCAATGGAGCTTCGACCAGCCGCATGAGTTCGCCAGTGAGGATCACCTGCTGATCCGAATTCGCGAGCTGAAGGGGGCATTCATGGCCGAGGGTGAGTCGCGGACGATGACGATGTTGCCCAGCCTGTGGCAGTTCCGCATTCGGCACCAGGAGCGGGAACTGGTGGAGGTGACGCTGGCGAAGGGTACCCGCGAGGGGGTCACCATCGACGGCACCGAGTATCAAGCGGTTCCCTGGACGTGGTCGTACGGGAAGCGCGAGAAGACCGTGTGGGTCGATACGGCCTACCCGCACCGCATCCTTCGATGGGAGAGTTCGAATGGTCGGGGAGAGCTGATGGTGTCGAAGCGGATGCCGTACTGGGGCCTGCATGGAATCGGAGACGAACATCTACGCGACGAACTGGAGATCCCGAGATGAGCAAGAAGCCACACGTCCTCTACATCCTGTCCGACGAACATCGCGGGCAGGCGATGGGACACAGCGGCGATCCGAACGTCAAGACGCCGTGGATGGACCACCTCGCCGCCGGGGGCGCCTCGTTCCCCCGGGCTTATGCCAACTGTCCGATCTGTACACCGTCGCGGGGAACCATCTTCTCCGGAAGGCATGCCCACGCCGGTCCCGTGGCGGGGTTCTTCGATGTCTTCAAACCGACGGCGCCGAGTACGGCCACCGAGCTGCGCAAGCATGGCTACCACACCGCCTACTTCGGCAAGTGGCACTGCGGGATCGTACGCAACCAGATTCCCGCGTCGGTAGCAGAGGATACCAGCGGACTCTACAAGGGGGGCTCGCGTAACCGCACGCCGGAGAGCCACCGTGCCGGTTTCCAGGACTGGTTCGGTTTCGAGAATCTCAACCAGCACTTCAACAGTTCGATCTACGAGCGCGACAACGTCGATCCCACACCTCTGGAAGGGTATGAGACCGACGCGCTGACGGAACGCGCCATGGACTATGTCCGCAGCTACGGCGGCGACGAGCCGCTCTTTCTGGTACTCTCGGTAACACCACCACACTTTCCCCTCATCGTACCCGAGGAGTGGGAACGCTTCGACCCCGACGGACTAGAAGTAAGGCCCAATTTCCATGAATCTCCCGAGATGCGGAAAAACCTGGCCACGTACTACGCGATGATCGAGAATCTCGACGCCAACATCGGCCGTCTTCTCGAATGTGTGCGGGGCACGCCGGGTTTCGAGGACACGCTGACGGTCTACTTTTCCGACCACGGCGACTACATGGGCAGCCACGGTGTGTTCAACACCAAGGAGCATCCCCACGAGGAGTCGGTGCGTATTCCGGCGATCTTCCACTGGCCCGGCCACATCCCCGAGGGCCATACGCCGGAGGGAATGTTCAGCCTGGTGGACCTGCTGGCGACGACGCTGGGACTGGTGGGCGCCGAGGTGCCGGCCTGGAGCCAGGGACAGGATTTCTCACCGACGTTGCGCGGGGAAACCGGCTTCACGCCGCCGGAGGAGGTGTTTCTCGAGATGGTGGGCAGCCCGCGCTGGCGACTGAGCATGCCCGACTGGCGGGGTCTGGTGAGCGAGCGCTGGAAATACGCCTTCGTCGAGAATCGCTTCGAACTGCTCTTTGACCTGCAGGCCGATCCTTTCGAAGAAAACAACCTCGCAGAGCAGGATCCGGAGCAATGCGCAACGTTGCGCGCACGGCTCGTAGAGCTGCTCCACGAGACGCGGGATCCCTATTGGGATGTGCTGATCGAACACGGCGTCGAACCCGACGGTCCCGTCATCGATGTCAGTGGGCAGCCGGACCGCGGCCTGCCATATCCGATGTGACAATGGGCAGGCTTACGGACTACGCGGATCCGGAACAGGGCTCGGATTCGGTAAACGAATTCTCGAGGGGGAACACGTCGCCATGGATCGCGGCGCCTTTCGGGATGACACACTGGGCGCCACAGACGGAGGAAGGGCCGCGGTTCTACAAGTCGACGGCGCGGCAACTGCAGGGTATCCGTGCCACGCACCAGCCGAGCCCATGGATCGGGGACTACGGCCACTTCCTCGTCATGCCCCAGGTGGGAGCAAGGCTGTTCGGAACCAGGCGCCAGTCCTCCGTGTTCCGTCGCCGCGATACGACGATCAGACCGTACCTGTTCCAGACATTTCTCGGCCGCTATCAGACCGGCCTGGCCATGACGGCCACCGAACGATGTGCCTGTTTCAGCTTTCAGTTCCCGGCGGACCGGGCGGGGCGCATCCTCATCCAGGGGCTCGAAGGCGACTCGTGGTTCAGCGTCGACGGCCGTCGCATCGAAGGCTTCACCCGAGGCAACAGCGGTGGAGTCCCCGATGGATTTGCCTGCTACATCTACGCGGAAGTCGACACCGACGTATCCGGCTCGTGCCTGTATGTCGGCGACGACGTCTATCGTGGGAATGGTGAGTCCGAACAGATCGGTGTGTCTGTCGATCTGGAAAGCGGTGGACAGGCGACGCTGCGCATTGCGACGTCCTTCATCAGCGTGGCGCAGGCGAAGCGCAACTTCGATCTGGAGGTCGCCGGTCCTTCCTTCGAGGCGCTGCGGGACAGCAATGAAGCGATCTGGGAGGAGCGACTCGAACGGATCCAAATCAAAGGCGCAACCGACAGGCAGCGACGCACGTTCTACTCCTGTCTCTATCGCACACAGCTATTCCCACGGGTGTGGCACGAACCGGATCAGAGCGGCAACCCGATCCATTACAGCCCCTACGATGGTCGGGTGCACGAAGGGGTGTTGTACGCTGACAACGGATTCTGGGACACCCACCGGACGGTCTATTCGCTGCTGTCGATCCTGGATCCACAACGCCTCAGCGAGATGATCGAGGGCTGGACGAACGCCGCCAAGGAGGGAGGCTGGTTTCCCAAGTGGTCGAGCCCGGGGTATCGTGCGTGTATGATCGGTACACATCTGGATGCCGTGGTGGCGGATGCGTTTGTAAAAGGCTGTCGTGATTTCGACGTGGAAGCCGCCTACGCGGCGATGCTCAGGGATGCGACCGAAGTCGGCAATGAGGACGGCTCCTTCGGTCGCGCCGGAATCGACGCCTTCGATCGATTGGGGTATGTGCCTGCCGACGAGTTTGAGCACGCCGCCTCCCGAACGATGGACCACGCCTACACCGACTTCTGCGTCGCCCAGGTCGCCAGGGGCCTTGGGCGGCAGGAGGATGCCGCACGGTTCTATGACCGGGCTCTGAACTATCGCAACACCTTCGATGTCGGTACCGGGTTCGCACGCGGGCGGCTGCGCGACGGCAGCTTCGTGGAGCCATTCGACGAGTTCGCGTGGGGTGGCGCCTACATCGAGGGTTCCGCCTGGCAGTGCACCTGGGCGGTGCCCCACGATCCGGCAGGCATGGCCGAGTTGATGGGAGGGCGGCAGGCGACGATCGCAAAGCTGGATCGCATGCTGGAGTTGCCGCCCGTGTTCGACGTGGGGAACTATGGCCGCGAGATTCATGAAATGACGGAGATGGCGGCCGTCGATTTCGGACAGTACGCGCACTCGAATCAGCCCGTTCACCATGTGCTGTATCTGTACACGGCGCTGGGCGAGCCATCGAAGACGCAATACTGGGTGCGGCGGGTTCTCAACGAGTTGTACAAACCCGGGCCGGCAGACGGATTCGCCGGCGACGAGGACAACGGCGAGATGACGGCGTGGTACATATTCAGCGCGCTGGGGCTGTACCCGCTGTGCCCCGGACATTCCATATATGCACTGGGCGCACCTCTGTTCGAGAAGGCGACGATCCAGCCCAGGGGCGGCGAGGCGTTCGTGATCGAAGGCAGGGGCAATCGAGGTTCGACGTCGTACGCACAGCAGATCGAGCTCGATGGCAGGCCCTTGTCGAGGCTCTTCGTCGAGCAGGAAGAGATCACAAGGGGAGGGACTCTGGCGTTTGAGATGACGGAGGAGGCGGGCCATCGAACCTACGAGAGTGCCGATCTGCCGTTTTCGTTGTCACGACTCTCAGGAGGCAAGCGGAACAGATGAAAGCAAGCATCGTAACCAGGCGACTCGAGAGGTTCCACGTCGCCGATGGGGGGATTCCACGTCTGTCGCTGCCCCTTCAAGAGGGTGTCGCGGACATCACCTTCGAGCGTTCTCAACCGGAGGGGGCCTCAAGTTCATGAAGCGTCCAAATATCCTGTTCATCGTCTCCGACCAGATGGTCGCGGAGTTGACATCGGCGTACGGACATCCTCTCGTGCAAACGCCGCATCTGTCGCGGCTCGCCGAGGAGGGCGTGCGCTTCGATTCGGCGTACACACCGTTCCCGTTGTGCGCGCCCGGTCGGGCCTGCATCGTGTCGGGCCGTCACGCCTCCGAGATCGGCGCCTGGGACAACGGGGCCCCCCTGACCTGCGATCATCCCACCTTCGCCACCTACCTGGCCGCCGCCGGCTACGACACGGTTCTGTCGGGCAAGATGCACTTCGTCGGGCCCGACCAGCTGCACGGCTTCCGCCAGCGGCTGACGACGGACATCTACTCCTCGGACTTCGGCTGGGTCAAAGAAGAGTGGATCGGCATCAAGGAGACACGGGGCGCCGACTTCGACGAGGTCATGGGCGACCGCAACCGCTACAACGCCGCCGGCTACACGGGTGACGCGGTGCACGTCGACCGCTGGCATACGGCTCTCAGCTACGACGAGGAAACCCACTTCCGCGCCGTCGAGTACCTGAGGGCCCAGGGCCAGGCGGGAGACCAGGAACGGCCCTTCCTGCTGGTCGCGTCCTACCATCACCCGCACGAGCCGTTCTGGCCACCGCAGGCCTACTGGGACATGTATGCCGATGCCGACGTCGACATCGCCGAGTTCCCCGCCGGTTTCGAGGCCGGGCGTTCGCAGATGGATCTCAACCTGAACGCCTACCACGGAGTCACACGCTCCGATCTACGCGACGCCGACAGCATGCGCCGGTTGCGGAGTGCCTACCACGGACTGACGACATACATGGACGACAAGGTCGGCGGACTGCTGGCGACGCTGCAGGAGACGGGGCTGGCGGACAACACCGTCGTCGTCTTCGCCTCCGATCACGGCGACATGTTGTGCGAGCGCGAGATGGTGCAGAAGCGCTGTTTCTACGAGTGGTCGGCGCGGGTGCCTCTGATCGTCCGTTTCCCCGACGGCTGGAAGAAGGGGACGACGATGACGACGCCCGTGTCGCTCCTCGATCTGCTGCCGACGTTCAACGACCTGGCCGGGGTGCAGGAGGCGTTGCCCCACGACGGCGACAGCCTGATCCCGCTACTTGAGTCCGGCGAAGATGCGGACCGAGTCGTCTTCTCTCAGGCGCACGAGGCGGTGGGCATGCCGTGTATCATGGCGCGGCAGGGACGGTACAAATACAACTACATCCACGGCTATGACCCGCAACTGTTCGATCTGGAGGCGGATCCGAAGGAATGGACGAACCTGGCAAGGCAGGTGGGTCATGACGACACAGCGGCGCGACTGCGGGGGATGATCCTCGAGCGCTTCGGCGACCCCGACGTGATGCACCAGAACAACCTCGAGAGTCTCTACCGGCGCCGGTTGATCGCCGGCGTCATGAAGGACTACGGGCAGACGTGGAGCCACGATCCGGCCCTCGATCACCGCAAAGGGGCGATGCAGCAGTATCTGCCGTGAGAGCGTCTGTGACACGGATCCTGACCGTACTGGCAGGCACGCTGATCGCGTCTCCGGCTCTGGCTTACGTGAAGTGGTTCAGCGAGTTCAGCTACGCGGACCGGCCATTGCTATTATGCTATTACTAGAGGCGTTGTCGCCGGCGGTTTTTGTGTTAGCTGGCCTCAGCGCTGTGGCGGTTTCGCGGCAGACGGTGAACGCTATCGAAAAGGGGAAGTCTGATCCCAGTCTGCCGCTGGCCTTTCGGGCGGCCCGGCTGTTCGGCATGCCAATCGAAGAGATCTTCCTGGACGAGGCCGTCCAGTTTGACGAGGGACGTCAGCCATGAACGACGAACGCGCGAGCCTGTTGCGGGACGGTTATGTCATCGTCCGTGGGGTGGTCCCGCCGGACGAACTGGAGGACACCCGTCGTGTCTTCGAAATCCTGGTGGATCGGCAGCGCCGCGTCTGGGAGCGGGAGCGGGGCCCGAAGGACCCTCCGGGCGGCGCCTGGGAAACCTCGGCACAGCCGCGGCTGGTCTCCTTCGACGGACTCGTCGAAAGTGGTGAAGAAGCGGCGGCGGTGGAGTTGCTGTTGGGCCGCCCTCTCGAGGTGAGTCGCCGGATCATGAGCGCAGCGGTGGCGCCGACGCAGTTCATGATGATGTGCAATCCCACGAGCGACCACGGCCCCGCCGCCTGGCACCGCGACATCCATCCCATCGATCAGGCGCCCATCGTCGGCCTCCAGCAGGACCTGCTGGCCAACGGCCCCGGATACCTGCAGTGGAACCTCGCCCTCCACGACGACGATGTGCTTTGGGTCGTACTCGGCAGTCACATGCGGCCCAACACGGACGATGAAAGCCAGCACCTCGCCGAGGATGCGCGACGCCCGCTTCCGGGGGCCCTGCAGGTCGAACTGGGGGCCGGCGACGGCGTCGTCTACTCCAACCTCATCCTGCACTGGGGGAGTGATTACAGCACGAAGCGCCGACGGACCGTGCACTTCGGGTTCCGCTCCTTCGGAGGCGACCTGTTCCCCTATGTCCTCGGTCTGCACCGTCGCGGCGACGTAACAGCCCACCTGGGCGAGGCGGCGAGCGCCGCCTGGCGGGAGCATCGCAGGCTTTACGTCGTGGAGTGTGATACCCTTGAAGCCGTGTTCAGAGCTGCCATCGCCGGCGACGCGGAGGCGTTTCGGCAGGGCGTGGTGCGGCTGCATCCTGGACCGCGGCATCGCGAGGTTTGCCTCATCCTGCTGTCGAAGCTGGCGCGCAAGCTGTGCTTCGACGGGCATCCCGAACGTCCAGGTTACGGCGGAGACTTCACCCAGGAACGAGAACTGGCGCCACGCTTCACGTCCGACGACCTGGAGCTGCTGTGGCAGCGCTTTCTACCCATCGACGAAGTACTGCTGGCGCCTGGCGGCCAAGAATACGTGCCGGGCTACCAGTCGGGACCGATGAGCTATCGGTTCGAGAGTATGCCCGAGGATCTTTCGCTGGAAGGATTCCTGGCCGGTTGGGACTGAACTTCGGCTACCAGTCCATCAGGCTGCGCAAGTAGGTTGCCGCTTTGGGCACGGCCGTCGCCTCAGCCTCGGCATCCTGACCTTCGTAGACGATCGAACACCAGCCGTTGTAGTCGACACCCTTGAGGATGTCCATGATCCTCGGATAATCGAGCCACTCTTCGGTACCGCTCTGGATGCGGTAGATCTTGCAGCGTACATGCACCGCCAGGGGCGCAGTCTCCTCGATGGATCCGTAGAAGTTGAGGGACGGATCTTCCGTGCCACGGGCGCCGGAGGCGCCGGGCGAACCGACGTACTGCCCCGTGTCGAGGATGTGCGAGAAATACGGGTTGTCGACGCCGTCGATGATACGGCGCACGTCCTTTCCGGTGCGCGTGACGCAGCCGTGGTTGTGATTGTGCAGTCCGAGGACGATGCCTTTCTCCTGACCATAGGCGGCGACCTCTTTCAGGCAGGGCATCATGCGCTCGTAGACGGCCTCCTCCGTGTCGCCCTCGGGGACCCAGGCGGCGAAGACGCGGACCATGGGGATACCCATGAAGTGGGCGACATCGATCCAGTGCCTGGCCGTCGTCACCTGCTCGTCCAGCTTGTCGCCCGCGGGCACACCGAAGTTGGAGCTGACGCCGATGTAGGACAGGGCGATACCCTTCTTCAGCGCGTGCATACGGATGCTCCGCAGGTAGGCTGGGTCCTCAGAGGCGAAGGCGCGGGTATGGAGGTCGATGCCGTCGAGGCGCAACCCATGGGCACGATCGATGAAACCGTCGAGGTCGAGGGTGCCGGCGGCGAATTCATCTTTGTAGCTCAGGGACATACAACCAAGCTTCAGCATGGTACGGCGGGTCTCCCGGTCAATGGTGAAGGCGGGCCGAATATAGGCCGGTGCGTTTGCGGGGACCAACGACCACTCGAGAGCCCCTCGGCACGGCAGGAGAGGTTTCGTAGACTTCCCTGCGATGCCTGACGAAGACTCACAGGACGTACTCGACACCAGCGCCGCGAGAGGGGAGGACGAGCTGCAGCAGCTGTACGGCCGCGTCGACACAGAGGCGTCGCGCCTTTGGGCGCTGCACGGGGAGCGTCTCGTGTGCCGGCGGGGCTGCTCCATGTGCTGTGTCGACGACATCACCGTCGTCGCCGTCGAGGCCGAAAACATCCGCAGCCATCACGCGCAGCTGCTGCGTGACAGCACCCCGCACGAGGTGGGCATGTGTGCCTTCCTCGACGCCGAGGGAGCCTGCCGCATCTACCCCCAGCGACCGTACGTGTGCCGCAGCCAGGGGGCGCCCCTGCGCTGGACCGACCACGACGAGGAGGGAAACATCGTCGAGCTGCGCGATATCTGTCCGCTCAACGAAGCCGGAAAGCCGATCGAGGAACTTCCCGCCGCCGCCTGCTGGAGCATCGGCTGGGCGGAGGGTGCGCTGGCGCAGCTGCAGAGCCGCCTCGACGGTCGCGACGAGCTGTCCTTCGATGGCGACGAGGATGACGAGCCTGATACTGCCCCGGGGCGAGTCGCTCTGCGCGATCTGTTTGAGAAGCGCACCCCGGAGTCGTCTTCATGAAGGTCGACCTCGCCGATCGCGTGGCCCTGGTCACAGGCGCGGCGCGCGGCATCGGCCGCGCCATCGCCGACCTTCTGGGGGCCAACGGCGCGCACGTGGTCTACACGGATGTCGATGAGGCGGCACTGGCGTCGATCACGGGCGCCGACACCCGATGCCTGGACGTGACCGACGTGGACGGCACGCAGCAGACGGTCGATGCCATCATCGCCGATCACGGGCGTATCGACATCCTGGTGAACAACGCCGGCGTCAACACCGCCGACCACCGCGTGCCCATCGACGAGTTTCCGAAGGCGGAGTGGGACCGGCTCCTGGCCGTCGATCTGGATGGCCCCTATCACGTCAGCAAGGCGGTGATCCCGTCGATGCGGACACAGCAGTACGGGCGCATCATCAACATCTCCTCCATCGCCGGCCTGGTGCCACTACGCCTGCAGAGCGCCTTTGTCGCCGCCAAGGCGGGAGTCGTCAACCTGACGAAGTCGATGGCCATCGAACTGGGTTCGGCGGGCATCCTCGTCAACGCTGTAGCGCCCGGCTCGACGCTGACGGACGGCACGCGTCAGCTGTTCTACGGGGACGACGGCATGTTCCGCGAGTCGATGCAGGAGCTGCTCGCTCACATCCCGCTGGGCCGCCCCGGCGACGTGGAGGAGATCGCCCACGCTGTGTTGTTTCTGGCGGCGCCGGAGAGCAGCTACGTAAACGGCCACGTCCTCGTCGTCGACGGCGGCTGGACCGCGGGCTACGTGCGCAACTTCTAACCTGAGTGGAGAATGCTGATGGCGAAGATCACCGAGTTCAAGGGCTACGCGGCGGGGGACGAGGTTCCGGGGCCGCCGAAACCGGAGTCGCCGCCTGATCCCATGATCGTCAGTGCCCAGGACGGCGTGCCCGTCGTCTACCCCGGCTGTGACGGCGTCGGCGTACGCGTCGTACACCCGGTCAATGAGAAGGCGCCGGCCAGGGACATGGGCCTGGTGCTGTTCTACCTACCGCCCCACGTCGTGCTGGAACCGGGGTCGCACCCCACGGAGGAGACGTACGTCATCATGGAGGGGGAGGGTTGCATGACCTTCGCACGCTACGAGCGCGACGTGAAGAAGGGGGACTTCATCTACCTGCCGCCGTGGTGCCTACACGGCATCGAAAACACCGGCCGCGAGACCCTCGTGGTCCTCATCTGCACATCGCCGCCGAATCCATGACTCGACTGATCGAACCGAGACCGAACCGGTGGCCACAGCGCTCGACGCGCCCGACTCGGAGGCGCTGCTGTCGAGAATCCCCTCCACGGGAGACCTGCTGCTGTGGAATGACGTGGCGTCGGAGCGTGTTACGCCGCGCACACCGCTGACGACGGCGATCTCACGGGATGAGGGTAACACCTGGGATCTTGTGGGCAACATCGATGACCGCGAGAATTTCCACGTGGCGTACCCGTCGGCCTACTTCCTGGATGACGAAGTGATCATCACTTACCACACTCGGGACAACGAGCGCTGGGCGCGCGACTCCGAGGTGACTCTGAAGATTTTCGATGTCAAAGACTTCTACGCATAGAAAGGCAAACGGATGAGCACGGGCAGACTGGCAGGCAGGGCGGCGATTGTCACCGGCGGAGCACAGGGGATCGGCGGGGGCTGCGCGCAGCGACTGGCAGCCGACGGCGCGCAGGTGCTGATTGTCGACACCGACGGTGACCTGGCGCAGTCCACCGCCCGGCGCATCGCGGATGCCGGCGGTACGGCGGCCGTCTTTGTGGGCGATATCTCGAAGCAGGAGACGGCCCAGGGCATGGTGAAGGATGTGGTGTCGCGGTACGGACGCCTCGACATTCTCGTGCAGAACGCTTTCGGGGTGGGCTCCTCGACTTTCGGCGGCGGCTCTCTCGACGTCGAGCCCGAAGGCTGGCAGAGCGGCCTCGACGTGCTCATGGGCGCCCTGTATCTCGGGGCGAAACACGCGGTGCCGGCAATGGAGGCGTCCGGCGTACCGGATGGCTTCGACACGGCTCCGTACGGGCGGATCGGCATGCATACGGGCGAGCCACCGAAGACGGAGGTGGGGCGAATCGTCAACATGTCATCGGTGCACGGTCTGCTGCAGGCGGCAGGCATGCTCGTCTATGAGGCGGGAAAGGCAGCCGTCATCGGCATGACCCGGCAGATGGCCATCGACTTCAGTCCGCTGGGGATCACGGTGAATGCCATTGCACCGGGGCACATCGTCACCGAGAAGTTGGACGCCACCTGGCGTGAGAACGGCAACGATGCGGGGTACCGGCTGTTCGAGCTGCAGTATCCGGTGCGCCGGCTCGGCATGCCGGAGGACGTGGGTAGTGCTGTGGCTTTTCTGTGTTCACCGGAAGCCAGCTTCATCAGCGGAGTGACCCTGCCCGTTGACGGCGGACTGTCGATTCAACTGCAGGAGAACATCGTGATGGAGGTGAAGCAGCACATACAGAAGAACCCCGACATTCGCACGGTTTTCGATGGCTTCGGCGCCATGAAGTCACGCGAGTAGAATGAACATTCAGGATATGCCCGACTATGAGGCGAACGCTGTACTGTCGACCCAGCAATACAAGGTCGTCGGCAAGCGTCCCGTACGACACGATGGCGCCGACAAGGTCACCGGCAAGGCGCGTTTCGGCGCCGACATGAACCTGCCGGGAATGCTCTACGGAAGGATCCTGCGCAGCCCGCACGCCCACGCGCGTATCCTGCGCATCGACACGAGTCGCGTCGAGGCGGACCCCCGCGTGAAGGCGGTGGTCACAGCGGCGGATTTCTCTGACCCCGGCCCACTCCCGGGGGCCTTCGCCATGCTCAACCTGATGGCGAGGGAGAAGGTGCTCTACAAGGGGCACGCCGTGGCGGCGGTAGCCGCGGCCAGCGCCCACGACGCCGAGGAGGCATTGTCCCTCATCGACGTGGAGTACGAAGTGCTGCCCGCCGTGTTCGACGCGGAGGATGCCATGGCCGAGGGCGCACCACGCCTGCACGAAGACCTGCAGCGACTCATGGATCCCGACAGCTCCGGGTTGGAGACGTGGCAGCCGAACGTGGCCAAGTACTTTGAGCTCGATCTCGGAGACGTAGAGGCCGGGTTTGCCCAGGCCGAGGTGATTGCCGAGTCGTCGACACGCACACTGGCGGTCCACCAGGGCTACATCGAGCCCCACGCGGGTACTGCGCAGTGGCACGAGGACGGCCGCCTGACGGTGTGGAGCAGCGGCCAGGGGCATTTTTCGGTGCGCGAAGCCACGGCGAAGGTCTGCGGCGTGGCAGTGTCGCGGGTACGTGTCGTACCACTGGAGATCGGCGGCGGCTTTGGCGCCAAGCTGCGCGCTTATGTCGAGCCGGTGGCGGCCCTGCTGGCGCGACGGGCGCGACGGGCGGTGAAGATCGCCATGACGCGCACGGAGGTCTTCGAGGCGACGGGGCCGACGTCGGGGACGCAGATCACCGTGAAGGTCGGGGCCACGAGGGACGGCCGGCTGACGGCGGCTTCGGCGCACCTGGTCTACGAGGCCGGCGGGTTTCCCGGATCGTCGGTGATGGGCGGGGCCCGCTGCGTGTTCTCACCGTACGACATTCCCAACGCGCTGATCGAAGGCTGGGACGTCGTCGTCAACCGACCCAAGACATCCGCCTACCGGGCGCCAGGTACGCCGCCGGCATCCTTCGCCATGGAGACGGCCCTCGACAGGCTCGCCGAGCAGCTGCACATGGATCCCATCGAACTGCGGCTGAAGAACACGGCACGGGAGGGCACGCGACGCATTTCCGGGGCCCCCCTGCCGAAGGTCGGTTTTCAACAGGTGCTGGAGGCGGCTCGCGACCATCATCATCGCCACACGCCGCTGGGGGGGCCCTGGCGGGGTCGTGGTGTGGCCAGCGGCTACTGGGGTAACGGCAGCGGCCCGTCCTGCGCGGTGGCCGTGCTCAACGCCGACGGTACCGTGCACCTGGCCGAAGGCTCACCCGATATCGGCGGCTCCCGCACCGCGGTGGCGCAGCAGTTCGCCGAGATCATGGGTATGCCCATCGAGGATGTGCGCCCCACGGTGGCCGACACCGACTCTATCGGCCAGACATCCAACACCGGGGGCAGTGGCGTCGCTTTCAAGACGGGGCACGCCGCCGTCGCTGCCGCCCGGGACATGATCCGTCAACTGACGGAGCGCGCCGCGGCGATCTGGGAGTGCGACGCCTCCCTGGTGCGATTTGAGGCGGGGGTCCTGGCACATGCGCAGGACACGGAGCTGCGCATGACGCTGACGGATGTGGCGGCGCGGGCGCCACAGACAGGGGGTGCCATCGTCGGCCGTGCCGGTGTGAATCCCTCCGGCGCCGGCCCCACGCTGGCCACTCACATCGTCGACGTGGAGGTCGATCCCGACACCGGCAAGGTCACGGTGCTGCGCTACACGGCCGTGCAGGACGCCGGCAAGGCGATCCATCCCAGTTACGTCGAAGGGCAGATCCAGGGCGCCGTGGCGCAGGGTATCGGCTGGGCGCTGAGCGAGGAGTATTTCATCAACGATGACGGAGTTATGGAGAACGCGTCGTTCCTCGACTACCGCATGCCGACGAGCCTCGATCTGCCGATGATCGACACCGTCATCGTCGAGGTAGCCAACCCCGGACACCCCTTCGGCGTACGCGGCGTCGGCGAAGTGCCGATCGTGCCGCCTCTGGCGGCCATGGCCAACGCCATCTACGACGCCATCGGCGTGCGCCTGACGGAACTGCCCATGAACCCACCTGCAGTGCTCGACGCCATCCTGCAGCGCGAAGTACGCGACGCGGCGGGCGGCTGAGGATCGGAGGAGGCCACGAGTCTATGAGGATCGGCGTCGTCGGACCCGGCAACGTAGCGCGACGCAACTACGTGCCCTGCCTGGCTGGAATGGAAGACGTGAGTCTGGGCTACTTTGGACGTACTCGCGGCAAAGCCGAGTCTCTTGCCGCGGATTTTGGTGGTCAGGTATTCGGCTCCCTCGAGGCCCTGATGCGTTGGGATCCGGACGCTGTTTTCGTTCTGACGCGCGAAACGGATCGACTCGGGGCGGCCAGGGCTCTGCTGAAGTTGAATCCCCGGCGCCTGTTTTTCGAGAAACCCCTGGTGGCTCGTCACGGCTACGAGGATGTGCGGGAAGAGGATTTCTCCGACGCCAGGTCTCTGCTGCAGGACGCTGACCGCCGCGACTGCGAGACGGCGATGGTCTTCAACTACCGGTTCTTCGACCACTCTCTGCTGGCCAGGCAGATCATCGTCACGCGGTCATTTGGCAAGGTGGTCAATATCACCGGCCTGGTGCACTACGCCTGCTGGAGTCACGCCATCGACCTGGTGAATCACTTCGGCTCCCCAATCGTCGAACTGACCGCGCTTGCCAGCGACAACGAGCGCGGCGAGCGCATGGTCGCCCGAGATGTCACCGTGGCCTTCCGCAACGTTGACGACGCGACGGGAACCCTGATCGGCACGGGGGCACTTGACTGGGAGTTCCCCCTCTTTGAGCTAACCCTCAATTTCGAAGGGGGCCGCATACACCTCAGAGACCTGGACGGGGACATGGAGGTGCTGGACGGCAGCAGCGGCGAGCAGGTCGTCCATTCGATCCCGCGTGATCGTTCACGCTGGGATCAGTACAACGCGTCCTTTGCCAAATCCACGACCGCCTACCTGGAGTCGATTCGCCAGGACCAGCCGCCGCCGGTGCCTGGCCTTGCAGGCCTGCTGGAGTTGCAGGTGGAAGCGGCGATCAAGCGCTCTATCTCCAAGCGGCGGCCCGTCGACCTTGCCGCCGAACTACCCCTGGGTCCATAGCTAGTCCTCGGCGTCGTCGAGGGCGATGTCTACCATCAGATCGTGGGCGAGGTCTTCGAGAGCCCCCCGCAGATCGTCGATCGACGCACCCTCTGGAAGCCGAACTCGGGCCGTCGCCCGGAACAGCAGACCACCAGACATCGGTGCGTTGGTGCTCTCCGTCTCCAACTCCTCGATGTTGACGCCACGTTCGGCCAGCGCGTGTGAAATGTCGCGAACGATACCGGGCCGGTCGTCTCCGATCAGCTCGAGGCGCAGGCTGCGAGCTTCGCTGAGGACCTCTTCGTACCCCGGTTCCACAATGATGTGGATGCCACCGAACGCCAGCTCGCGCAGTTCGGCTTTGAGGGCGTCCACCTTGTCTTCGGGGACCTCGGCGCGCAGAATACCCGCGAACTTGCCGGCCAACCGGGCCATGCGGCTCTCCTGCCAGCTGCCTCCGTGGGCGGCGACGACCAGCGAAACGGACTCGACCAGCCCGGGTCGGTCGTCGCCGATCACTGTCATGACGAGTGAGACGCTCAAATTTTTGACCTCCTCTGCATGTGCGATGACTGTAAGGTAACCAACTCCCCAGGTGGAGGAGCCAGTGACAAACACAAAAATCGCCTGTCTCGGAGGCGGCAGCCTGTATTTCCCCCGCGTGCTGGCGGACCTGGCGCTGGAGGAAGAACTGGCCGGCTCGGAGGTCGTGCTCTACGACATCGACGCGGACAAGGCTGAACTCATGGCCGCCCTGGGAGTCAGGCTTGCCCGAGATGCGGACTCCGGCCTGCGCGTGCGTGCGTCAGCTGGCCTCGACGATTGCCTCGACGGCGCGGGATTCGTCGTGACATCCATCGGCGGCAGCGGCGCGGAAGTCACGCGGAACGTGTACGGATCCTGGTACCACAACGCCGACATGCACATCCCAGCGAAGTACGGCATCCACCAGGTCATCGGTGATACGGCTGGCCCGGCGGGCATGATGATGGGGTTACGATCGATTCCCGCGTACCTGCGGATCAGCCGGCGCATGGAGAAACGCTGTCCCAGAGCGATTCTCCTCAACCACTCGAATCCGATGGCGCCGATCATGCGGGCGCTGCACAAGTACTCGTCCATCACCTCCATCGGCATCTGCCACGGAGTGCAGGGTGGCATCGGTGCGGCGGCAAAGCTACTCGGGGTGCCGGCTGGCGAGCTGGAGTGCCGGTGGATCGGCACGAATCACTACTACTGGTTCACGGGGCTGCGGCACCATGGTAACGACATGTTGCCAGAGTTGGTGAAACTTACGCGCGAGCAGGAGGCGCCGGCAGATCACGCCATGAGCGCCGAATTGTCCGCGGCGTACGGGTATCGCATCGTCTACCCGGACGACGGTCACATCATCGAATTCTACCCGTTTGCCGCCCGGGTGACTGATCAGAAGGCGCTACCCTACTCGCTTGCCGAGTCGGCGCAGCGTCATGGGTACGACGCGTCGCAGCCGCTGCCGGAGCGAGAGCATGCCTCGCCGCAGCTGCGCGCCAAGTTCCTGGTCCAGTACGGCAAGATTCTGGATGATGTGAAGCTGCCAGAGCGCCAGGAGGACGGGGTCCACGGAGAGGGACTGGCCACTCTGATCGCCGCCATGGCCAGCGGACGGCGACAGATATGTATCCTCAACCTGGCCAACGGCAGCGCTATTCCCAATCTGCCCTCCACGGCGGAAGTCGAAGTGGAAGCGGTGACGGATTCGACCGGCGCTCGGGCCCTCACCATGGGGGAGGCTCCCATGGTCCTGAAAGGGATTCTGGAAAAGCGCTTCGTTTGGCACGAGCTTGTGGCGGATGCGGCAGCCAAAGGTGATCGAAACGCCGCCCTCCAGGCGCTGCTCATCGACGAGATGGCGATTCCGCCGAGGGACGCAGAGTTGATGCTGGACGAGCTGCTGGTCGCGTCCGCGGATCTGCTGCCTCAGTTCACGGAGCGCGGCTGATGGCGACAGTGTTCATACCTCGGCGGTTGCGCCCTCTCGCACAGGGCAACAAACAGGTGGAGGTCACCGCCACCACCGTCCGCCAGGTCATCGAGGCTCTGGACGTGGCGCATCCCGGGTTGAAGTCGAAACTCTACGACGCCGAGCGCGACGCTCTGGCGCGCGGCATGGCGGTCACCGTCGATGGCGTGACCAGCGAACTGGGGCTGCTCGAGAGTCTGCGGCCTCAGAGCGAGGTACATTTCCTTCCGGCCATCGCCGGAGGCAGCCGTCCCCCGAACATTCTGTTCTTCTTCCCCGACCAGCAACGGCACGACTGGACAGGACGCAATCCCGCCCTGCCGCTGCGCACGCCGAATGTCAACGCTCTCGCCGCAAGGGGCACCAGCTTCACGCGCGCCTGGTGTTCGTCGCCGCTGTGCGCGCCGTCGCGCGCCTGCGTGGCGTCCGGTCGGCGCTACGACCGTTGCGGAGTGCCTGACAACGGCGCCAACTACCCCCTCGACCAGCCCACTTACTTCCAGGGTCTGCGCCAGGCGGGCTACCGGGTCGCCGGCGTCGGCAAGTTCGACCTGCACAAGGACCTGACCGACCCGGACGGCCAGTGGTGGGAGCTGGACGGTTCCCGTCTGTTGCAGGAATGGGGGTTTACCGAGGGAATCGACAACGAAGGCAAATTTGACGGTTCGGGCAGCTATCGCAGGCACGGCACACCACGCGGGCCGTATCTGGCCTTTCTCGAAGAGCGCGGCCTCGCCGACGTCTACGCTGACGAGCACGCCGACCTGAAGCGCCACATGGGCGCCTACACGACGGCCCTGCCGGATGACGCCTACTGCGACAACTGGGTCGCCGAAAACGGGCTGCGCTTTCTGCGGGATTTTCCCGCCGGACAACCCTGGCACCTGGTGGTCAACTTCACAGGACCGCACAACCCGATGGACGTGACCGCGTCGATGCGGGCCCGCTGGGAGGGTGTGGACTTTCCGGGACCGCACTCCACTGATGAGGTCGATCGTGAAGGCCTGCTGCGCAACCGCCAGAACTACGCAGCCATGATCGAGAACATCGACTCGCACGTGGGGCGGTTTCTGCAGGCCGTCGAGGACCGCGGCGAGACGGCCGACACGATCGTCGTCTACGCCTCAGATCACGGCGAGATGCTCGGCGATCACGGCCGTTGGGGGAAGAGCACCTGGCGGCAGCCCTCGGTGGGAGTGCCCCTGGTCATCGCCGGTCCTGGTGTGCAGTCCGACGCCACGTGTGGCAGCCCGGTGGTGCTCCATGACCTGCCGGTGTGGTTCCTCGAGCGTGCCGGTGCGTCCCCCCTCCCGGAGGCGGACGGCCGCTCGCTGCAGCCATTGCTGTCGGACGTCACAGCCACCCATCGGGAGGCGGTGGTGAGCGCACTGAGCGACTGGCGAGCCGTGACCGACGGCCGCTACAAGCTCGTCGTGCAGCGGGATCAGGCTGACCGACTTTTCGATCTGGACGCGGATCCGTGGGAGGATGTGAACCTTGCAGCAAAGGAGCCGCAGATCGTCGAACGTATGCGGACAATTCTCGTGGAAGAGGTCGGTGAAATCTCGTGAACCCGCGGCCCATCGCCCTGGCCGACGACGGTCTGATCCCGAACAGTCTTCTGCCTCTGCTGGTTTATGCAGCGGCCCTTGGAGAAGTGACGGACCGGGCTGTCGCCTTCGAAGCCCTGTTCGCCGGCAACGGCTGGAGTCGCTCGTGGCGCAACGGCATCTACGCCTTCCGTCACTATCACAGCACGGCACACGAGGTGCTGGGCATCGCCGCCGGTTGGGCGCACGTCGAGTTCGGGGGGCCTCAGGGCGTGGAACTGGATGTGCAGGCAGGGGACGCGGTGCTGATCCCCGCCGGCGTCAGCCACTACAACCTGGGGGCCAGCGACGACCTTCTCGTCATCGGTTCGTACCTCGATGGCAGCGAGAGTGCGGACCTGCGCCGTGATACAGAAGCAGACAGAGCGGCGTCACTGGCGCGAATCGCGGCGTTGCCAATTCCGCCGCGGGACCCGGTGTTGGGCGAGGGCGGGCTGCCGACGTTGTGGTCCTGAGCTGACGGACTGAGGCAGGGCCCCAGAGGAGGTGACGCTGCAGCGCCGCCTCGATTTCGTCGCGGCGCTCGCGCGACAGGCGCTCCCGCTCCGGCGTGAGCACGTCTTCACCAGGATCGACTCCGCCTCGCTCAGGTTGCGTCAGCGTCGTTGAGTGCCGTCAGCGACAGCGTGCCACTCTCATTGTCGTAGAGCCAGCGGCGTAGATTGTCGCGCACGTGCGGCCACTCCCCGTCGAGCAGTGAGAACCACGCCGTGTCACGGTTGCGCTGGCGCACGATGCGATGCTGGCGGAAGATGCCCTCGAAGGTGAACCCTAGGCGCAGTGCGGCGGCACGAGACTTCGCGTTCAGCGAGTCGCATTTCATTCGACACGACGGCAGGAGAGACGCCCGAAGGCTTCCTCCAGCATCAGGTAGGCAGCCTCCGTGTTTGCCTGGGTACGTTGCGCCGCGGGGACGTACCAGATGTGGCCCAGCTCCAGGCAGCGGTTCGGCCCGGCGATGCTGAGAAATGACACCATGCCGAGGGCAGCGCCCGTGTCCGCATGGCGCACGGTGAGAAACAGCGGGTCTGTCCCGGGCGTAATGTCTGCCATCCAGGCGCGCATGTCTGCTTGGCCAGCGAAGGGTCCATAGGGCATATAGGGCCACAGTGCCTCGACGTCGTCGCTGCCGTGGCTCAGTGGGTACAACTCAGCGGCGTCGTGTGCCGAGTCGACGAGAGCCAGAAGCAAGAAGCGTCCTTCATACGCACGTCGCTCGGGTTGCTCCGGAGCGTCTGCGGATACGACGGGTTGTCCGACAGGTAGCATGTCGATTGCTCTCCGGCGGGAGGTGTGCACAACAAGTAGAAGGCCAATGCAACAGAGTCAATGTGGGTACGTGCCCGCCGAGGTCCAATCCGCTACATTTGTCCGACGGTGACAAGCACCTTCCGGAGAGTTCTACCAAAATGACCACTCCCCAGCTCGGCATCACGCAGTTGAACGCTGATCTCGCCGAGAGCTTGCGCGAGGGAGGCTTCGAGTCACTGGTGCTGTTCGACGTCGACCACTTCCACCACATCAACGCCGATCTCGGTGCCAAGACGGGCGACTCTATCCTGGCCCTCGTGGATGAGATCGTCACCGGCCTCGCCCCGAAGTCGTATCGCATCGGCGGCGATTCGTACGCCGCTCTCGGTATCACCTCCGAGGGTGCCAACGACATCCGCGGGGCCGTGAAACAAGCGGCTCAGCAGCGCCTGGAGGCCCGCGTGTCTCTGTCGGGAGGGGGCGTGCGAATCAGGCCCGACCTGCTCGTCGTCAGCGAGGAGGCGGTGCGACTGCTCTACGCAGCGGCGTCGCAGATGCTGGTGCTGACCAAACAAGGGGCACGGGACGAGATCAACTGGCTCACCGACGAAGGGCCCTTCGAAGGCGAGTCGGGTACGGCAGCCCTGCAGCTGTTTCGCGACCTGGCGCGGGTCAACGCTTCACGAGCGCGGCAGATGGAGGTGGAGTCGACGGTCGACCCGCTGACGGGTCTGTTCAATCGCCGCGGCTTCGACGACATCTTCGCTCGCATGGTCGAGTCGTCGCAGCGCTCCGAGCGTCCCCTGGGTCTGCTCTACATGGACTCGGATTCGCTCAAGTCGATCAACGATCGCAGCGGCCACGAAGCGGGGGACCGCTTCATCGTCGACCTGGCGAGTATCCTGCGCAACGTGGCACGCCGCTCGGACTTCATCTTCCGGTGGGGGGCCGACGAGTTCGCCGTCGTGCTGGACAGTGGCAACGCGGCGCGGGCAGCGACGCTGGCTGAACGCCTGCGGGAGGCCGTCGCCGAACGCACCGAAGGCACCATGTCGATCGGGATCTACTGGGGGGTACCGGAGAGCGCCGACGAGGCCGTGCGCATCGCCGACACCGCCATGTACGACGCCAAACGTCGCGGCAAGGACCGGGTCGTCGTCAACCTGCAGGAGTAATACGTACCCATTTAGCGGATTGCCGGTGGCAGCGGGTCGATTAGAAAAGCACAATCCACGATGCTGCGGAACAAACCGGGGCGCAAGTCTATCACGGCGCCCATTACTCTGAGGCGGCGACGGGTTTGGCCTGCACCGAGCCGACGGCGCCGACACGATGCTCCTCGAGCTTGGGCCGGAATCCCGCCACGATCACGTTGTTGTTACGTGGCAGGATGTTGTCGTAGTCGATGCGGTGCGGATTGTCTTCGGCGCGGCCCACCGGACACATGGCCGTGTCGTGGTAGCCGATGCGCACTGCTTTGCGCCACCGATCGGTGCGGTTCACGTCGGACCAGTGGATGGTCAGATAGCTGAAAAAAGTGACGTCCCCTGTCTTGGCGGGCACAGCGACGGACTCGCCCATGTTGGGGTGGTAGTCGTCGGGAGGCAGGTGGGGCGCCGTGTCGGGGCCGAGGACGTGGTTGATGGGGCCGCCCTTGTGGCTGCCCGGGACGACGTGCAGGGCGCCGCTCTCCAGCGGGGCGTCATCGAGATGCAGCAGGCAGTCGACGAAGTCGGGGCCGTCGTGCGGGTAGAAGGGATAGTCCTGATGCATCGGGAAGGGTGTGCCCATCTCCGGCGGCTTGGCGTGCAGCACGGTGTGATGCCACTGCACGCTGTCGCCGATCAGGTCTCGCACGCAAGCCACGAGCCCCTCGTTGTGGATGACACGGGACCACACGTCCGAATAAAAATCGGGACGGTGCAGGAACACGGCCTTGGTGTTGAGACGGTCCTCCTCTTTCAGGTACCGATCACGCCATGGACCCTTCCAGCCGATGGTTTCCTCGCCCCATTCCTCGATGATACGCACCATGTCGGCGGCCAATCCGGCAGACTCAGCGGCGGAAAACAGGCCCTCGACCTTGAGGTAGCCGTCGCGGTGGTAGGCCTCGATCTGATCTTCTGTGAGCATGACTGCAGTTCTGGCCGGTGATGTGAGTGTTGGTGCATCGACGGTCGAATCATACGTCGGATCGCTACCGCAGACAACAAGCTAAACCCACATAGCTGCCAGCGAGGGAGGCGTAGTACACGTCGCCACCTGGTGTGGTGGCAATACCATAGGGGCCACGGCCACCCGGGGCGGCAAAGACCTCGACGTCGCCCACGGCCGGGTCCAGACGGCCGTAGATGCCATTCTGGCCGGTGAACCAGAGCACGCCATCCAGGTCGAAAGTGGCGGTATTGAGATTGCCGTTTGCCGAGCCCGCCGGCAGGGAGAAGACGCGGTGACCTCGTCCGTCACCGGATCGACGCGGACGATGGCGTTGAGTCCGCCGTCGGTGATCCAGGGGCCCCGTCGGGGCCGACGATGACGCCGTGGGGCGCAGCTCCGGCACCGAGGTGGACATGTCGGGTCAAACCGGAGGCGGTGTCCAGGTAGCCGAGTGCCCCGAGACGCTGGGCCGTATACCAGACACCGCCATCGACGGCTGGTGCGACATCGTGGGGTCGCGATCCGGCGGGGACGTCGAACTCCTCGATGACTGGCTCGAAGGGCACGGCTTCGACATCGGGGGAGACCGGCATTGTGCCATCGTCGGAGTCAGACCCGCAGGCACACAGCCAGAGACAACCCAGCAGCAGGATCCCGGCGTGTTTCACTCGGCCTCCATGTGGGAAGATGGGTGCGGTCCAGGGAAATGAGAGCAACAGAGGTAGTCCTGCGCACGGGCGTGCCCGCGTTGAACCCGACAGGCATGGTGCCTATTTTCAATGGTTTGCGCCCATCTGAAGACGGAGAATCGCAGCCCCAGATGATCGAGCACGACCCCTATTTCATCGCCGATCCGGACGCCATCGAAACGCCTGCCATGGTGGTTTTCGAGGCGCAGGTGGACGCCAACATAGCCGCGCTCTGCGAGCTGGTGGACGGCGGTTCCAACCTGATGGCGCATGTAAAGACGCACAAGTCCGCAGCCATCGTGCGCAAACAGCTGGCAGCCGGGATCGCCGGGTTCAAGTGTGCCACCCTGAGGGAGCTCGAGATGGCCCTCGACGCCGGCGCCTCCGAGGCGATCCTCGCCTACCCGATGGTGCAGCACCTCAAAGTGGGCCGCTTCGCGAAGATTGCCGACACCCATCCCGAGGCTCGGGTCTGTGCCACAGCGGGAGACGCGGCTCACGTGGAGGCGCTGGCAGCGGCCGCTGCCAGCCGCAACCGCCCCCTGCTGGTAATGCTCGACCTGGACGTGGGAATGCACCGCACGGGCGCGGCTCTGCAGGGCGCCGCCGAGCAGGTGTACGGCGCCATCCACAACACACCGGGACTTGAGGCGGCGGGGCTGCACGCCTACGACGGCCACGAGCACTTCCAGGATCCACCCGAACGGGCGGGGGCCGCGCAGAAGCACATCGATGACCTGAAGACCCTCAAGAACCAACTCGAGAGCGCCGGGCTGCCGGTGCCCCGTGTCGTTGCCGGCGGTTCCTTCTCCTTCGCCTACTATGCAGCCACCGAAGGGTTTCACGGGTCGCCGGGCACCGTCGTCTACTGGGACATCAACGGCACGACGCGTATGCCGGACCTGCCCTTCCGCTGGGCGGCGATGGTCCTGTGTCAGGTCGTTGAACGACACCCCGATCAGCACACGATCACCACCGACCTGGGTGTCAAGGCGATCGCCGCCGATCCGCTGCTGGAGAGCCGGGCCCGCCTGCTTGGGCACCTGGAGGCGCGTCTCATCCTGCAGAACGAGGAACATGGTGTGTTCCGCTGGGATGGCGACGACCTGCCCGCCATCGGCCAATACCTGCTGGCGATCCCCGGCCACGTGTGCCCGACGACGATTCGCTACCCCGGCAGTTACGTCATCGACGCCGAAGGCGCGGTGGTCGACTTCTACCCTCACACCGCCCGCGACCGGCAGTAGTCAGGCAGGGGAGGGCGCGACTATGCCCGACGGCACGCCATTCTCTGTCAACTGGCTGGTCACGCTCATCCATGCCCGGCATGTCGGGCGCGTCGTGCGTGCAGTTGCCCGCGGCAGGCTGCTCGATGTGGGTTGCGGTAGCCGGCCGTTCGCGGACCTGCTCGAGGCTCACAGCGATCGCTCACTGGGGATTGAGATCGACGCTGAGCGCTACGGCCTTCCGTCGAACTCGGCGGAGGGCATGATCGCCTGCAGCGGCGCCGAGCAGCCCGGACATCTGCCCGACGCCTGGGCCAGCGGTCTGCGATTGCCGTTCCGCGACGGGACCTTCGACACGGCGGTGTCCTTCCAGGTCCTGGAGCACGTTCCCCAACCGGCGCGCATGCTGGTGGAGATCAGGCGCGTTCTCAAGCCCGGAGGTGTGCTCGTACTGACGGCGCCGCACATCTGGGGCATCCATGAGGAGCCCCACGACTACTACCGGTTCACGCCCTACGGCCTGCGCTATCTGGCTGAGGCCGCCGGACTCAAAGTGCACAGCGTCGTCCCACTGGCTGGCTTCTGGGTCACCATGGGTGCGCGTTTCACCCAATACCTCGCACAATTCGAGAAGCTCTACCTGCATCCGTTGACGCGGCCGCTGATGGCGTTGATCCAGGTGAGCTGCCTCGTCCTCGACCGGCTTCACCGAGTCGACAGCGACGCCTGGAACCACCTGCTGGTAGCGCGGAAACCGAAGAAGCCGGAGGGCAAGGGCTGATGGAGTCGGGGATGGCGCGCAGCAGCTGGGCGACACCGGACAACGGCTGGGTGGTGGCGGGGGCGGCACTGGCGGTGGCGCTGGTGACGGCAGTGCCGATGTTGCTGCTGGGCACAGCGCTGCACATCGTGCTGGTGGCAGGCGCCCTCGTCTCGGTGGTGGCCATCCTGTTCTCGCCACGGCGAGCGCTGGTGGCGCTCGTGGTGGTCATATCCGTTCTGCCAGCCACCCTCATCGATGCTACGCGTCTACCCCTGGGACTGCGTCCGTGGGAGCTGATCCTGCTGGCGGCGCTGCTGTTCGCCGTGATCGACTTCATCTTCTTCGATGGTCTGCGCCTGCGACGCACGCGGGCCGACGGCCTGGTAGTCGCCTTCCTGGGTGCGGCCGGCATCGGCGCTCTGGTGGGCGCCTGGTACGGTCACGAGGCAATCCTGCGCAACGCGCGTTATCCATTCTACTACCTCTGTTTTTTCCTCGTGCTGCAGGCAGTCGACCGGCGCGACGTGACCCGCCTTTTCGCTCCCGTATTCGTCGTCATCGGCGCCGTGGTCAGCGCCCAGTACATTCTCGAGTTCCTCGGCGCCATCGATCTGTCCACGGGAGAGAATTTCGTGCGCATCGGGCGCCGCCAGGGCATCGTGCTGCCCGTGTCCCTTCTCGTAATCGCCAACTGTATGGTCCACGACCCACGACGCTGGGGCCGAGGCCCGATGCTCGGGCTGTTTCTGTTCACGGGCCTCGGATTCGCCCTCACGATGGGGCGCGGAATGTGGGCGTCCTTCGGCCTCGGTCTCGTCGTTTCCGTGTGGCTGTGGCACAAGGGACAGCCCGTCGAACAGCGCCGCGCCTGGAAGGGCATCGCCCTGGCTTTCGGCCTCGTGCTGACCCTGACGGCGACGGTGCTCGTCTTCCAGAGGGTGACGGGCACGTCGATATCGGCCCACGCCGTGGAGCGCTCGCGCACCTTCGTGGACTACAGCCGTGACATACAGTTTCTCAGCCGCCTGCTCAACTACGCCATGGCCCTCGAAGAGATCTCCCAACATCCAATCCTCGGAGCCGGCCAGGGCGCGACGGTGACGTCATACTCCTTCGATCCCGACACGGATCGGTTCGAGACGTGGACGGCGTGGACGCTGGACAATCTCTACCTGACCCTGTGGCTGAAACTCGGCCTGGCCGGTCTCATCCTGTTCTCAGCGCTGTGCCTGTGCGTGGGGCGAGCCGGTATGCGCGTGTTCTATCGCAGTTCTGACCCGTCGGAGCGCGCCTTCGCCGCTGCCGTGGTGGCGATCCTGGCGGGCATGGCCCTGCTGGGGATCAGTGATGGGTTGATGGTAAATGGCCGCTTCGCGGCTCTGTTCGCTGTGCTCTTCGGATTGGTGATGCTGATGGATGCTGACGACCAAGGAAACCAGATAGGAAAATGAAGACACTGATCGACATCGCGTCGTCCCCGTCCCGGCGCATCGTGGGGCTGATGACGGGGACCTCGGCCGACGGCATCGACGCAGTGCTGGCCGATATCGAGGGTTTCGGTGAGGTGACCCAGTTCCAGATACTGTCACAGATCACCCACAAGCTGCCT
>JAYZCA010000288.1:0-7063 GCA_036339235.1 Candidatus Latescibacterota bacterium
GTCGAGCATGGGCTAAACCTCGGTGAGATCACGTTTTGACGAAAGGCTACGGGGCCGCCTTGTGGCGGCTCCAGGGCGGCCCTTCTTTTCCCTCATGGGCCGGCCCATGTTCGACTGGCAGACGGGGATCGTCGACTACGGCGTCCTGCAGACGGACGCGGGTTTCGCATTTGTCGTGGATCGCAAGGGGGAGCGTGAGATCGGGTTGATCAGCGGCTTGCGGCTGTGCTGGGGAGGAGAGGTGCTCTTCGACATGCCGAAGAACCAGCACATGTACCAGGGTCCTGTGGACTACGAGGTGTCCGACCGCAAGGACCGCATGCCCCGATGGCACGTGGTGTTACCAGGGACTACAGCTTGAACCAGAGCTCGCCCACGGCGATGACGAGGCCACCGATGCCGATCATGAGGCTGACGAACATGGCGTGGAGACGATCGAATCGTCCGCCGATGGCGCCGAAGCGCCCGTTCATTTCGTCCCGCAGGGAGTTCGAAGAACCGGGTGCCCAACCACACACTCGGATACGGACCATGACCAATCCACAGGAGGCACCATAAATGGCCAACACTATTTCCTACCGTGGCGGCAGTCTCGACCGTCCCACTTTGAGTTGGGAGCGGGTCGCAACAGCCGGCGTCCAGGGCATCGAATTAAACTGGAGCGACGGTGTTACAGCGGGGGCTGTCGAAGCCGCGCTTTCACATCACGGGCTCCGGGTGACTTCGCTGAGCCTCCCGTGCCCGCTCGAAGACGAAGATCTGCCGAGTCGTTTCGGGGAGGCCGCCCAGCTCGCCGCCGACCTGGGGGCTCACTATCTGTTCACCAGCACCCGAGGTGACGAGATGTCCCTGGACGAGGCCGCCGGTCGGTTGCAGAAGCTGGGCGACGCCACGGGTGCGCACGAGGTCTCCGTGGCCCTGGAAACCCACCCGGAGTTGTGCACGAACGCCGAACGGATGAAGGAGTCGATGGCCGCCATCAACCATCCCTGGGTTGGCGTCAACTACGACACGGCCAACGTCTACTACTACAACCATGACATCGACACGGTCGAGCAGGTCGCCGCCTGCATCGATCACGTGCGCGGCGTACACCTGAAGGACACGCACGGCAAGTATCACGACTTCGACTTCCCCGTGTTCGGCGAGGGGATGGTGCCCTTTGGCAAGGTGCACGAGGTGCTGCAGAATGCAGGATACACCGACGCGTACTGCATGGAGCTGGAAGGCCCTGCATTCAACCGGGAAGACGCTGACGATCTCGAGGGTAAGGTGGCGCGCTGTGTCGAACACTTGCGCGGGGCTGGGCTGACGGGCTGATGAGCGAGGCCCGAATGAAGGTCACCGACATCGAGCGCATCGTCGTCGACGTGCCCTTCACCGAACGGCAACAGCGGATCACGCAGCGCACCGTGCACAACTGGTCCATCCTGGAACTGTGCAGGGTGACGGCCGACACCGGCGACGTGGGCTGGGGGGAGACGGTCATCCACTACACTCACCAGCGGGTGACCGATGCCAGCGTCGAGCGGGTCCTGCACACCAGTCCCGCCGAAGCCATGTGGGACGACTCGATCGGCGCTGGCCTGCAGATGGCGCTGTTCGATCTGGTGGGCAAGATCACCGGCGTGGCGGCGCACCAGCTGCTGGGCACGAAGGTGCGCGCCGCCACACCAATCTCGTGGTGGTGCTCTCACGCCTCTCCGGAGGATTGGAAGGCAGAGGCCGTCGCCGCCGTCGCCGCGGGGTACACGAGCCTCAAGAACAAACCACGCCCGTGGTGGGACATCTACGCCCAGGTCGAGGCGGTGAGCGCCGCGACACCGCCGTACTTCAAACTCGACCTCGATCCCAACGGCTCTCTGCAGAACGCGGCGACGGCGGTGCCCGTGCTCACTCGCTTGGCTCGGTACGAATGCGTGGCCATGTTCGAAACGCCCATTCCACAGAAGGACATCCTCGGCAACCGACAGATCCGTCGTGCCGTGCCCCGGCCGCTGGCCATGCATTTCGGCAATCCGCCCTTCGTCACCGCCATGCGTGAGGAAGTGTGTGACGGCTTTGTCGTCAACGGCGGCGCCTCACGGGTGCTCAAGCACGGGACGCTCGCCGCTGAAGCGGTGCTGCCGTTCTGGCTGCAGCTGGTTGGCAACGGATTGACGACGAGGTGGGCGGCCCATCTGGGGGCGGTGCTGAGTCATGCCACCTGGCCCACGATCAGCTGCATCAACCTGTATTCCGAGCACCTGTTGAAGACGCCTGTCGAGGTGATCGGTGGTTATCAAGCCGTCCCTGAAGGACCGGGTCTCGGCGTTGAGGTCGACGAGGCTGCCGTGAAGAAATACCGCGTGCCCGATGCCGAGCTGAACTCGCTGGCGCCGGGACAGCTGCACGCCCACTCACGGCCGCGCATCATCAACACCCTCATATTTCCTGACGGTAACCGAGTTCATATGGGCGCCATGGGGCCGCACGCTTACGACGCGGCTTCGGGGCCGGGATGGTCGGAGGGCATGCGGGTGGAACCGCCATGGGCGGACGATGGCTCGAAGGAGTGGGGCAGGCTCTGGGGGCAGGTGCGCGACGGCGGTGTCGTGCGCGTGAAGGGGCGGAGCTGAAAGATGGCACGGGACGACCTTGGCAACGGATTCATGCACCACGGCGTAGCGACGCCGGTGAGCAACCACCGCGGCACGGTGGCAACCGACGATGGGGCCGGGCGCAATCTCGTGCTGCTGTGGCTGTTCGATCATCGCGGCGGCTACGCCCTGCTCGAGATCGAGGCCTCCACGGGACAGGCTCGACAGATCCCCATGCCCTTCGACCCGGGCAGGGACTGTCCTTTCGCCTCGATCCTGTCGAGCCGCAACCGCTTCTACACACACTTTAACAATCACTTCTGCGAGTATGACCCTGCCCATGGCGCTTTCACCTTCCACAGTGAGACGGTGCCGCAGATGGCGATGGGCATGACGGAGGATGACAACGGGCGCATCTGGTCGGTGACGTACCCGGACTCGGCGGTGGCCTGCTACGACCCGGCGACGGGTGACTTCCGTGACTACGGCTCCGTCTACGCGCAGAACTGGCGTCAGTACCAGCGCTCCGTCGCCGCCGACGACACGGGCTGGGTCTACTTCGCCATCGGCAACACGGCGAGTCAGATCGTCGCGCTGGAGCCTGAGTCGGGGGCAGCGCGGCCGCTGCTGGCCGACGACGAACGTCGCCAGGGCAGCGCCTTCGTCTACCGTGACGAGGACGGTGCCGTCTATGGACTGCCGCTGGCCGGCGGTGAGGATGGCGACACGTGGTTGCGGCTGTACAGTGGTGCGACGGAGGCAGTCGGTTCGCGGCCCGACCGTCGACCGAAACCGATTATCACCGAGAGCCAGGGTCTGTTCCACCGTGATTTCCCCGACGGCGCGCACCTGGTGGAATGCGACACGGTGGACAAGCGACTCGTCGTCGTCGCCGCCGGCAAGCGGCAGGAACTCAATTTCGACTACACCAGCGAGGGCGCGCATCTGATGGGCCTGGCCGCCGCCCCCGATGGCACAATTTGTGGCGGCACGGCCTTCCCCATGCGCTTCTTCCGCTACGATCCGCGCGCCGACGAGTGGACGAACCGCGCCAGCCTAAACCAATGGAACACTGTACGCGTTCACGGCGATCGCTTCTTCGTCGGCGGCTACACCGGCGGCTTCCTGCTGGAATGGGACCCGTCGCAGCCCTGGGTGGACACGACGACGGACGGCGGCGAAAAGCAGAATCCGCGCTGGTGGACACAGACGGCGCCGTCCATCAATCGACCCCACTGCTTGCAGGTCACCGCCGATGGTCGCCACGTGCTGCTGGGTGGTACACCGGGCTACGGGTACACCGGCGGCGGACTGTTGATCTGGGACCGTCAAGCGGCAGAGGGCACGCTGCTGGAGCATACAGACATGGTGCCCGAACAGGCGCCGATGAGCCTGGTTGAACTCGGCGACGGCACGGTGCTTGTGGGTTCCACCGTGGCGCCCGGCACCGGCGGCGAACAGAAGGCGACACTTGCCGAGTTGTTAATCGTCGACGTGGCCGCACAAGCCGTGACCTGGCGCGCGCCCCTGCTGAAGGACGTGCAGGCCTACACCGATCTCTGGGCAGGCCCGGATGAGCTGGTGTTCGGCTTTGCCGACGGCAATCGCTTCTTCGTGTTCGATCCGCAGGCACGCCGCATCGTGCAGGAGCAGGATGTCATCCCGCGACTCGGCCGCACCAACGGCCAGCAGGGTCCGCGGGTCTTCGTGCGCGGGCCCGGGGGGGAGGTGTTCGCACTGATGGAGCGTGGCATCGCAAAGATCCTAGACGACGGCGTCGAGGCCCAGCCACGCTTCCGCGTGGAACTCGCTGCCGAGTCACCGGTGCCCGTCGGCCCTGGCGGCGATCTGCTGGATGGCCGCATCTACTTCGCCAGCGGCTCACACGTCTACTCCTGGTCCGTAACATGAGCGTCGCCCCGATCATCAACGCCTCCGAACACGCCTGGACGCTGCACGACCCGCGTTTTGCCATTGACGCCGAGGTGTCGGTCTGCCCCAACAGCACGCCGGATTGTGAGCAGACCGGGGAGACCCTGATCGCGCGTATGCTGGAGTATGGAGTGGATCGCACGGTGATCAGTCACGTGTGCTATTACGGTCGCAACAACGACTACCCAGCGCATTGTGTACAGACCTGGCCGGATCGATTCGCCGCCATCGGCCTGCTCGTCGGCCACCGGCTGTTTCCCCCGCAGGATGGCGAGCGAAACGCCGAACGTCTGCGGGAATTGGTCACCGAACGTGGCTTGGCGGGGCTGCGTCTCAGCCCGATCTACGACCGCGATGTCCGCTGGCTCGACGACGCCCTCTGCGATTCGTTGTGGGTGGCCGCGGGCGATCTGGGCGTGACGTTCAACGTGTTTCTCGCACCCGAACAACTGCAACAACTGGGCGTCATGGCCGAGCGTCATCCCGCAGTCAACGTCGTCATCGACCACTTCGCCATGATCGACATCAACCGTCCCGACGAAGAGGGTATCGATCGAATCGTCGAACTTGCCCGGCTGCCCAACATCCATGTGCGTACATCGCTGCACAACCCATCCAAGCAGAAGCGACCGCCGTTCCACGATATGTGGCCGTATCTGCGCCGCGTCTACGACGCATTCGGACCGCGACGACTGCTGTGGGCGAACTTTTACGAGTATCTCATCATGGCCGAGATGATCGACTTCTTTACCTCGGAAGATCGTTGCTGGATCCTGGGCGGTACAGCGCAGAGCCTTTACTTCGGGAAGCAGCATGAAGGCGAAACCGCGTAGCAACTCCGAACTCGTGTACTCCACAGACGGGGGCGGGCGGCAGAAACGCGGTTCCACCAGTAAGGGCGGGCGGCAGACCGCACCATCGACTCCGAAGGATGGCGTCGTGCGCGTCGGTCGCGAGACAAAGGGTCGCAAGGGGAAAGGCGTCACGACCATCATTGGCGCACCGTTGACCCCTGCAGAACTGGAGTCGCTGGGCAAGGAGCTGAAGGGACTGTGCGGCGCCGGGGGTACACTGCGTGGCGACGTGATCGAGATCCAGGGAGATCACCGCGACCGCATCGTCGAGGCACTGCAGAAGAAAGGCTGGACTGTGAAGCGCGTAGGAGGGTGAGCGCGCAACGCCCCAAAGGCCCCGGTCAGAGTCTCCTGACCGGGGCGTCGATGTTCGAGTTGAATCAGAACCCGCTGTCGCCGCTGTCTTCGCCCTCGCCATCATCACCATCCTCGGCGTCGCTGTCGCCACCACTGTCGCCACCATCTCCCGTTGCCTGGTCACCACGCTGTCGGCGGCCCCAACCGCGATTCTCCTGCTCCTTGTCTCGGTACGCCTTGTAGAGTTCGCGCTGCTCTTCGGTCAGGGCGGCGGCGATCTGCTTTTCTGTATCCGCCTGCTGATCCTGCATCTCACCGCGCATTTCCCGCATCATCTCGCGGTCGCCGAAGCTGGAGCGCATCAACTCCACCATCGCCATGATCTTTTCGTCACGAACGGTGAGCAACGAGTCGACCAGCTGCATCTGCGCGTCGTCCAGTTTCAGGGCGTCGAACAGCCTTGTGCGCGCCTCCTGGCGGCGCTTTTCGATTTCTTCGGCGGATGGGCGTTCGCGCGGTCCTCTTCCGCCTTCCCACTGGGCGTCGACGGGATTGGTGAAGACCATCGCCATCGCCAATGCACATCCGGCGAGAGCCGGATTCCAACTTTTCATGTCTGTGTCTCCTGGTAGGGCGGACGAGCCGCCGAAATTATCCAGCCTGTACCTGTTCCAGATGCTTGCGGCCCAGTTTCTTCACGCGGCTGTCATCCCACTTTGCCAGCGGTCGGTAGCTGGGGTGACCGGGCTTGTCGTCACACGGGTTGTGCTTCGTGTTGTAACAGCAGATCAGCGCCCAGCGAGGGTCCGGGCTCTGGTTCGGGGCGGAAGCGTGCAGCAGATTGGCGTGGAAGAACAAGGCCGTACCCGGTTCCATCTCGCAGTAGACGTGCTCCAAATGTTTCTTGGCAAGCTCAACACGCTCCGGGTCGGCGCCCGTCTGTGTGCCCGACTTGCCGTGCTCGAGGCGACCCAGCTTGTGGGAGCCGCGCAGCACCTGCAGACAGCCGTTGTCCCGGTAGGCGCGATCGACAGCGATCATGCAGCTGGCCATGTCAGGATAGAGACAGCCGTTGTTATACCAGTAGCCGTAGTCCTGGTGCCATTCCCAGGCGCCACCGACGCGTGGCTCTTTCACCATCATCTTGTAGTGGTACAGGTAGACTTCGTCGTCCATGAGTCGAGCCATGGCGTCCACCAGGCGATGGCCGTGGCACACCGCGTTGTAAACGTCGTCCCGGTCCGTGTCAGAGGTGAGCCACAACTTGCTGACACGTCCTGCGGCGTCGACGGGGCCGCGTACGTCCTCCGTCTTCTCCATGTCCGCCTTGGCCACCTGCAGCAGCAGCTCCATCTCCTCGGCGTCGTAGAATTCGGGGACGAACAGGTAGCCATCCTCCTT
>JAYZCA010000289.1:0-3996 GCA_036339235.1 Candidatus Latescibacterota bacterium
TCACGCTGAGGTGAGTGCCGTCCGTCTGTCCCGGGTGGAGGTGCTGACCGAGCGCCTGGTCCGGCACGGCCTGACACGACCTGCTGCCGATGAACCCGGTTATCTGGCGCTGTTTCGCCGCCTGCAGCCGGTGAGCCCACAGGCCAATTCGTACCCGGGATCGGCACCACGACTCATGTATCGTACTACGGCGGGTCTCGGCGACGAGGCGGTGGCCGATGAGCTGTCGCTTTACGCCGCCGCCTACCGCCGGTCCATGACACGCTTCGACGCCAGACAGGAGGCGGTGATCCGGGCCCTGGCCTACGCCGGTCCTCTGTCGCCGTGGCAGCTGTGCGCCGAGACCTCACTTGCACATCGCTCGCTGATGGCAGCCGTCCATCGTCTCGAACGTGCCTTCGTGGTCTGCGAGGATCAGACGGACGACGCTTGGGACCGCCCGCTGTACCTTGTGGAGCGGGAGTTCCCGGATCTCTGACAGCAGGCGCCGGCGCCGGAAGTGGCCATGGCGGAGGTGCTTGCGCGGCTGCTGGATGTGCAGGTTTTCGCCACGACCCAGCTGGCCGCCGGCAGCGGTTTGGGGAAGCGCATGGTGACCAGCACCGTCGACGCCATGGCGCGGGTAAAACGTGTCGAGGCAGCTACGATGGAAGGAGAGCCGGCGGGCTGGAGGCTGACACGGGATGAGACGTCAGGCGACGACGGTGCCACAAGCGGCTCGGGGATCGTCCGTGTCTGACACCCATCGTGTCGAGGCCGGTGCGAATCGCCTCGAGGATTTGCTGAATATCCTCGGCACCGATCATGCTCCACACGGCCTCACGCACCTGCTGCATGATGGCGCGCTTCGTTTCCTGAAACTTGCGCTCGGTGATGTCACGGGCGACGCCGTGAGTGCCGACGAACGAATCCCCGCGGTACAGGCTGTGGGAGGAGATCGAGAAGTGCCGCACGTCCATCTCGACGTCGCGGGTGACGCCGCCACGGGAGAGCAGCCGCACTTCCCTACGGCGCGTCGCTCGCCGGTACGGCGCTCGTGAAAGGCGCGCCCGACACGCTCGGCATCCTCGGGCATCAGAAACTCGGTGTAGTGGCGTCCGATGATCTCGTCGGGGGAGTACCCGAGCAGGTGTCCCACCTCGGCATTGGCGAAGGAGAAGTGTCCCTCGGGGTCGAGGACGCAGATGAAGTCGGAGCTACCCTCGACGAGGGCGCGATACCGCGCCTCGGACAGGGCCAGTTCCTGCACCGCACCGTCGTCGCTCTGCTGCCTGTCTTCTGGCGTGTTGTCAGAGTCCTGGTCGCTCACGATAGCGCAAGAATAACAAGATGGGAGAGCTGCTTCAACGTAGCTCTTGACCGATACGTCCAGAACCGACAACGAAGACAAGGAATCGCCAATTCAGCGGGGATCTACCCTTCTCAACGCTTGATTCGCCCCCGAGTGATCGGGTTGTAACTGCATGACGGCCCTCCACGCGGACCGAGCCGCCGCCGGGTTTCCGTCCCGTTCTGAGGCCAGACCGAGCCGGTACAGGGCATCCACCGTCTGCGCACCACCCAGCTCTATGGCGACCGCCAACTCCTGTACGGCTTCAGTCCAACGCCGGGCTGACATCAGGGCACGGCCGAGCACGTAGTGGCAGAAGTGGGATCGCGGCGCCAGGCCGACAGCAGTACGGGCCATCGTCAGAGCGTCGCCATCGCCGCCTCTCATCGTTCCGATGACGGCCAGATGAGCCCAGGCCATGACCGTGGTCGAGTCGATTTCGATCGCCCTCCGCAGATGCACCTCAGCCTCTTCCAGGCGACCCGACTCGTACAGCAGGCGGCCGATCCAGCAGTGCGGCATGGCAAAATCCTCCGGTCCCAGTGCCACCGTCTCGGCGAGCAGCTCGATGGCACGAGCGGGGTCCTGGCGCAGCACAGCCAGCGCCTCGGCGTACCGTTCGACGAAGGTGCCGTCCTTGTAGAGTTCTTCCCCGTGCCCGGGGCCAGGCCGTCGCAGGTAGAGTGGCCGGTGGTCCTGCAGGTACGCCACGCGGTAGTCGCGGCGGAAGCGCTGCGACAGGAACAGCGCCCGCTCGGCGGGAGTCCCTGGGCGCAGCCCGGTGATGAACAGGATGGCATCCGGGGCTCGATCCAGGGCGTAGGTGACATGGTAGTTGCGCAGGATATGATCGTCGCGGATGCCGGGCAGGCGCTGCGGCTCGTGGGCGACGATTTCGTCGGTGAGGCCCACCAAGTCGAGGACGGCGGCATGTGTTTGGTATCTGGGGATACCGATGGCGGTGCTTGCCACCAGTCCGAAGGCGTCGCCGGAGGATTTCGTGTAGTCTGCGAACTCCTGCAGTTTGGCGTTGTGTGCTTCCGTGGCGTCGCGCGCGTGCAGCAGGTCGTCGTCGGGTCCGGTGACGGAGCGCGCCACCACCGCCAGCAGCAGAATTGCGCCGGCAGCCGGGGCGCGTCGGCGGCCAAAGACGCACAGCATGGCGACACGCGCCGCCTCCGTGAAGGCCGCCGCCAGCAGCGCCACAACCGGCAGATAGAGGCGGTTCTCGGCCACCGTGTCGCCGCCGATGAGGGTTACGTAAGCGACGTTGGCGAAGATGAGCAAAGCGAGGTAGGCGGTTCTGGCCCGAGTGCGATGGCGCGCCAGCAATGCCAGCACAGCGAGGGGCGCCAGCCCCCACAGACCGTAGTCGACGAGAAACTTGCCCGTGTATCGCAGACCGTGTGTCAGGTGGATGAGAGAGATGCCTGTTTTGGCGTAGAACGTGTTGGGCAGGGGATGACCGTAGTACAGCCAGCGGAACAGAAGGTGCGGCAGGACGAGGCCTGCGAACCAGGCCGGCGCCGTCCACAGGCGACGCAGGGCGGCGACGGCCGACTCCCGATCGGCCAGCACACGTACCAGCTGGTGGAGGACGGTGAGGCCGAAGAACATCCAGCCCTCGGGTCGTGTCAGCGCGGCCAGGCCGAAGATGACCCCCGTCCACCCGTCCACCCGGCCAAGCCGCAGGTAGCGGGTGGCGCCGGCGGCGACGAGGAGCGCGAAAGCAGTGGTCTCCAGGCCGCTGAGCGTCCAGAACGCCAGGGCGCCGTTGCCGGCCAGCAGGCAGGGCGCCGCCAGGTGTGCCGCATCCCCGGGTCGTGAGCTGAGTGCAGACGCCGTGCGCCAGGACAGCAGGATCAGGGCCACCGCCGCCAGCGCTCCGAAGAGCCGCGCCGCAGCGACGGCGTCGACGTCGAGAGCGTGAGGTACGGCCAGCAGCATGACCCACAGAAAATTCGTGTAACCTTCAACCCTCTCGCCCAGGTTGAAGACGAGCCCGTCGCCAGCGACGAGGTTCTTCGAATAGACCAGCGAGATGTAAGCGTCGTCCTGCACGACATCGTAACGGAAGCACAGCAGGGCGAAGAGTCCGGCGCACAGCAGGACGACGACGGGAAGCGTGTTGCGTCTCACAGGTCACCCGCCGCGAGCAGGTCATCGACCCACGATTCAAGGACCCCGAGTTCGGCGAGCAGGTCGAGAACGGTGTAGCGGGCACGCACGAAGCGGGCGTGGAGCAGCGCGTCGCGAGCGCGTGGGCCGGTGACGCCGATGTCGGCAAAGCGCGCTGGGGCGCCGGCACGAAGCAGGTCATCGGGCGAGGTGGGATTCTCGCCGAGGATGACACGCAATTCGGCACGCGTCCGTGGCCAATCCGACCGCAACGCTCCAAGTCGGGCCTGCCGCGTGCCGTCGTCGCCATGAACCTGGCGCGCCACCGGCTCGACGGCGCTCCACAGCGGCCCGAAATGCGCCTCCAGTCTTGCGGCCAGTACCCCCCAGGGTTCGTGCGCCGGCGACTGAATGGCGTCGATGTCCGCAGCCAGGAGGCGTTCGTAGAGACGGGCCACGGCCAGCGTGGCGACGCCTACCTGACATCCGTGCAGGTCGTGAGGACCGTCGCAGGCGAAGTGGAACATGTCCAGGTAGTGGCTCACGAG
>JAYZCA010000290.1:0-28918 GCA_036339235.1 Candidatus Latescibacterota bacterium
GGAGATCACGTGGACGGTGAGCAACAACGGTGCTGAGTCGATCTACATCCTCGGAAGCTCCGTGTCGGCGGTTGCCTCCGGTGCTGAGGCGACTGTCAATAGTACGACCGGCGACGGTGGAGCCAGTACGCTGGTTCTGGACTCAGAGGGGGACAAGTCCGCTGGCAGCACAAGCGCCTCAGTTACTGCGAATACGTCCTCCGATAATTCTGAAGGCGCCACGTTGGCACTGAGCCTTGACTTTTCGGTGACGTGGGACGTTCCGGTTCCCGCGGAGTTGGCAAGCTTTGCTGCAGACGTCACCGCGGAGCAGGATGTTCAGTTGCTGTGGACGGTCTCCTCCCAGACGAACAACCTGGGGTGGGAAGTCTTCCGAAGCTTGGACAATGACGTGTTCGACGGTGTCAGCGGCCTCATCGCTGGTGACGGTACCAGTGACACCGCCCGTTCGTTAAGTTTTCTGGATCAGGACCTGCCAGCGACGGACGTTGTCTACTATTACCTGCGTCAGATCGACCTCAACGGGACGGCGACGCGTTCCAGCGTGATCGAGGTCCTGCTGGCTCCGCCGGCAGTCCTCGAGCAGAGCTTGCCGCTCGCTACAGCTCTGGCACAGAACTACCCGAATCCCTTCAACCCCGAGACGACCATTCAGTTTGACCTGGCCGTCGAAACCTCCGTGAGCCTCCGGGTCTATGATGTGACCGGTCAGGTTGTGCGGACGCTCGTGAGCACGAGTCTCCCGGCAGGTTCTTACACGCATCTGTGGGACGGCAGCAACGAGCAGGGTATGAAGGTGGGCAACGGCGTCTACTTCTATGAGTTGAAAGCCGGTAACTTCAGCTCCAAGAAGAAGATGACACTGCTCCAGTAACGTGGTATCGCCCCAGATTTCTGGGGCCGAAGCGCTCAAGCCGCCGGGTCACAAAGGCCCGGCGGCTTTTCGTTCTGAGGTGACGGCGCCCGGGTGGAAAAACCGTACCGGTTGCCCCTCGATTTGAACCGACTATATTCGCGGCAGAGGGAGATGAAACGATGTGGGGAGGGTCTAGGTTTAGATGAAGGTGGGCGTGCTCTTCTTTGCCGGCGCGCGAGAGGCTATCGGCGGCAAAACCCTCGAAATTTCGTTGCCCCCGGGTTCCACCGTCGAGGGCCTTCTGCGATACCTGGGAGACGAATACCCAGGGTTTGCCCATGTGTCGTCGGTGGCGCAGACGGCCGTCAATGAAGAGTACGCACCCAAAACATATGCCCTGCAACACGGCGATGAGGTGGCTATCATCCCACCTGTGAGTGGTGGAGGGCCGCCGGCACCATTTCGTGTGGTCGACCGGGCCATCGAGTCGAGTGAGCTACATGACCTCGTCCGCAGCCCCGCCGATGGCGCGGTGCTCACATTTTCGGGGGTGGTTCGAAATCATTCCGGTAGGGTGGAGACATCGCACCTGTTTTATGAGGCATACGCGCCGATGGCGGAAAAGAAGATGGCCGAGCTCGTCGCTGCGGCCCGGACACGATGGGACATCGGTGAGGTCGCGATGCTCCACAGAGTGGGGAGGCTCGACATCGGCGAAATCTCCATCCTGATCAGCGTCGCCAGCCCTCACCGGGGAGCCGCGTTCGAAGCCGGCCGGTATCTCATCGACCGCCTGAAAGAGGAGGTGCCCATCTGGAAGAAGGAGGTGGGGCCCGACGGCGAGTTTTGGGTGGAGGGCCCCGGTGAGCATGCCAGGAACATCGGCCACACAGCATGATTGCCAATTTCAGTTGGGTGATTCCGGATAGGCTGGCGGGGTTCGGTGTCTTGGCAATGCCGACTTCGAGGGACATGGAGGCCCTGCGCGCTGCAGGCGTCGGGGCGTTGGTTTCCCTCACCGAAATGCCGTTGGATGCCGAGCTGACACTCGAAGCAGGCCTGCAGCATCTCCACTTGCCCGTCCCGGATATGCAGGCTCCGTCCTTGGGAGAGATTCGCCAGTTCATAGAGTTCGTTGACCAGGCGAGCCAGTCAGGCCTGGCTACCGCAGTTCACTGCCGGGCCGGCCTCGGAAGGACAGGTACGATGATCGCATGTTATCTCGTTCATGAAGGCCATCCGTGGGCAGAGGCCCTGGCTCAAGTGCGTGTCCACCGGCCCGGCTCGGTGGAAACGGAGTCCCAGGAACACGCTGTACGCGAATTTGCCCGTTCCTGAGCGTCTTGGGACAGCGGGCCTGAGGGCCACAGAGACCAAACTGAAGTCTTCCGGATCGGGAGGGGAGGTCTGATACATGGATGCTTCGTATCCGAATTGCCTGAAGTGTCAGCAGGGAGTGCTTGTGCCACTGTCGGACTACGGCAGGGATGGAGCCACGATTCAATTCAAGGCCTGGGTTTGCACGCATCCCGATTGCGGATTCAACATCCGCATCGACAACGGCGAGTTGAGCCTCGGCAAGGAGTTGAGGGAGTCGCGCAAATAGACCTGCCCACCGGCTCGAGGATGTGATGCATCGCTGGCTGATACGCGACTGGGGGGCAAAGCTCGGAGCGGTCCTCCTCGCTGCGGCCCTGTGGTTTCACGCGGCCACCGAGCACAGCTACCGCCGGGACCTGGACGTTCCCCTGATCGTCGAAGATCCCGTTGTGCCTGCGGGCGAGCCTTCCATCGCACTTTCCAGTCCCGTCCCTTCTCTTGTTCGTGTAGCCGTCTTCGGGGAGGGAAAGGATCTGCTGCGGGTCTCCGGGGACGACTTCTTGCTGCGGGTCCAGGCACCCCCGGGCGAACCTGGCAGGAGGTTGAACCTTCGACTCGAGCCAGCCCAGGTCGAGAGTAATTCTGAGCTGGGCCTGACCGTGGAGGAGGTGATCGCGCCTCGTGAACTCACCGTTATTCTCGATCACAACGGGGAACGACGCCTGCCAATTCGCCCGCGAATCGGCCTGCGACCGGCTGAGTTTCACGCGCAGGTCGGTCCCACCATACTAGACCCCGACTCCGTCGACGTCTCAGGTCCCCTATCGCATCTGCGCGAGGTCGATCTGATCTACACCGACAGCCTGTTCCGCGACGGTGTCCGCGACGAAGTCGATCTCAATGTGGCTCTCCAGGTTCCTGAAGGACATCTGCTCAAGTTGCGCCGTAACCGTGTCCATGTTCGCATCGACGTCCAGGAATTGGCGGAGTACGATCTCCTCAACGTCCCTGTAGCTGTCGTAGGCGGACCGCGCGGTACGGTGGCGGAGCCCTCCCGTGTCACCGTCCACGTTCGCGGAGGCGCCGACCTGATAGGCTCTCTCGATGCGGAAAAGGACATAGGACTGACGGTACGATATGAGTCCGCCAAAGGCGATGACGGCGGGCGGATCGAGGTGCCGCTTGGCCGGTTATACGAGATTCGCCGGATTATCCCAGCACGCGTCACCGTCGTCACCCGCTGACTCTTGGTCATCCTCGGCATCGAGACGTCCTGTGACGAGACGTCCGCAGCCGTTCTCGCGGCTGATGGCGACCTGCTGTCCAATGTGGTGCTGTCTCAGCAGGACCATGCACCTTATGGCGGCGTCGTGCCCGAGTTGGCGTCCCGGGCGCACATCAGCACGGTCGGTCCGGTGGTCGAGCAGGCACTGGCAGAAGCACGCCTCGAACTGGACACCATCGACGCCATCGCCGTGACCCACGGCCCCGGACTCGTGGGCTCATTGTTGGTGGGTGTCAACGTCGCCAAGGGTCTGGCGTACAGTCGTGGACTCGATCTGATCGGAGTCCATCACCTCGAAGGGCACCTGTTCTCCGCAGGTATCGAGCGTCACCTCGAACCTCCCTTCGTGTCACTGCTGGCATCCGGCGGCCACACCGAACTCATCCATGTTCCCACACACGGCACCTACAACCATATGGGAAGGACTCTCGACGACGCGGCTGGAGAGGCCTTCGACAAGGTGGCCAGGCTTCTCGATCTGCTGCCACGCGATCAGCCCGTGGCGGGCGGGCGCGCTGTGGGAGATGCCGCCGAGTCGGGAGACCCGAGGGCCATCGACTTTCCCCGCCCGCTTCCCGAGAAAACCGGACTCGATTTCAGCTTCAGCGGACTGAAGACCGCTGTTCGCACCGAACTGATGCGCCTGGGCGGCCCCGGTTCAGACGGGGTGCGTCAGCGCACCGCCGATGTTGCCGCCAGCTTCCAGCAGGCCGTCATCGACGTCCTAGTCTCACGTGCGCGGCATGCCGTGGAACGCACCTGCGTCCCTCGTCTCTGCCTGGTCGGTGGCGTTGCAGCGAATCAAAGACTGCGCGCCTGTCTGCAGATGGCGATGGGCGAGTTGGGCGTCGACCTCTACATACCGAGTTCGATTCTCTGTACCGACAACGCAGCGATGATCGCTGCGGCAGGACGCTTCCGACTGTTGACGGGCGAACGCAGTGGCTGGGACCTGGATGCCCACTCGCGCTTGTCGCTTCCCGCCGTCCCGGAATGAGCGATCTGCCCGATACCGTCTTCCATCTGGACGCGGTCTGGCTGTGGTTCCTGTTGCTGGTGCCGGTGTTGTGGTTCGCACGGTTCGTCTACCGGCGGACACGCCCCTCTGTGCCTCCGGCACGTGTCACCATTCTGTGGCTGCTGCGGGGTGTCAGCTTTCTCGTTCTGCTGCTGCTGCTGGCGGAGCCCGTGCTGTCGTATCTGGCCCGCCGGGCCTTGCGTCCCGTGATCGTGACGCTCATCGACACCAGCCCTTCCATGGACGTGGAGGAAAGTGGGGTGACGCGCCTCGATCGTATTCGCCGAGTCATGCAGGGAGAACTCGGCGAGTATCTCAATGGGCCGGTTCGGGCCTTCTCCGCCACGGTCCGCGACATCGACCCGGATACGCTAGATCGACTCAGCGCCTCGGGACAAGCGACCGACCTGGCCGTGGCGCTGCAGTCAGCGCAGCAGGCTGTCGCCGACCCACGGCTGTTGGCAGGTGTCGTTCTGCTCTCCGACGGTAGGCACAATCTCGGAGAGGACCCGGTGCGGGTCGCCGCCGATCACGGTGTTCCGGTTTACGTACTGGGGTTGGGTTCGGACCAGACCCCGGACGATGTGCAGATTGTCGACGCCACTTTCGAGGGTCCTGCCTTCGCAGGCAGGCCGACGCGCCTTCAGGTTCGTCTGCGCAGCTGGGGCTTCCAGGACAGCAGTGTCGTCGTGCGCGTCGAAGAGGGGGATAGAATCCTCGTTCAGACGGACCTTCGACTCGGCGCCGATGGCCAGTTGCAACCTCTCGAGATGCTGACGCCGCCCCTGAGCGCCGGGCCACATCTGCTGCGGGTCACCGTGGTAGCCAGGGACGGCGAACTCACGGAGCACAACAACCAGTCCCTGCTGGCACTGCGAGTTCGGCAGAACCGTCTCCGGGTCCTGCTCCTCTCCGGTCGTCCGGGTCCTGAGTCAGCTTTCGTGAGCCGGACGCTGGCAGCGGATTCGACTCTTCAGGTCGACGAGTTCATCCGTCGAGGCGCACGCCAATTCTACGGCGCTGACGCATTCCCTGCAGACATAGGGGTGTATGACGCGCTCGTCATGCTCGATCCCGCCGACATGACGACGAGTATTTCGCTCGGAGATTTACAGGAATACGTCGCCAATGGCGGCGGCCTACTGCTTCAAGTTACGGCGACGGGAGTTGAAAGGCTGTCCGCGGAGCTTGCAGATCTCCTGCCCACCATCACGGGACCGGTGGGTGCAGACATCCATGACCGGAAACCCCTGCGTCTGGGGCCAGACGCTCGCAGCCACCCCCTCGGGCGCAGCATGGCAGGCGGCGGGGAAGGACTGTCTGCTGCAGGGGATCCCTGGCAGCGCTTGCCGCCGCTACTGAGGCGTACAGGGCGAATTCGAGTGCAACCGGGAGCAACGGCACTGCTCGCAGCGTCCGACGGTGATCCGGTGGTCGTTGTCGGCGCCCTTGGTGCCGGCCGAGTTCTCCACGTGGCAGGCATTGGATTCTGGCGTCAGGCACTGTTCGGCGACGGCGCCGGTGGCGGCGGCCGCACGGTTCGTGCCTTCTGGCGCGGCGCCGTCCACTGGTTGGCAGTAACCGAACCAGTAGGCCGCGTGCGCGCCTCGTCGGAACAACCCGTTTATCGTTCGGGGCAACCTGCTACCGTCACTGTGGCGGTCTTCGACGAGTTGAACGAGCCCCTCCCCGACGCAGAGGTTGAACTGTCTCTGGCTCCCGGCGGCCGTTCCGTCACTCTGGACCCAAAGGGCCAGGGAGGCTACCGCACCAGCCTGGCAGGCCTGGGAGCCGGCACCTACACCTTCACAGTGGCCGTCCGGCATGGTAACACGAGCATAGGGCAAGCACAGGGCTCCTTCATTGTCGAGAGCCACACCGTCGAGTCGGCCGACCTACGGGCCGATGCCGAAACACTCGCCGCCATCGCAGACGCCAGCGGCGGCGAGTATCGCGAGCTAGAGCAATGGGCGGAATTGGCCCACGTTCTGCGGCCGATGCCGGTGATCGTACGCGAACAGCAGAGCCTCGGGATTGAAATACGCCACGTCGTCTGGCTGTTGCTGCTGACGGGCCTGTTGACGGTCGAGTGGTTTCTGCGCAAGCGCTCGGGGATGTTGTGAGGCATGTTGTCGGTCTGACGTTCCTTGCTCTTGCTGCCCAGAGCCCGGGGATCGCTGGTGGGCAGATCCTGCTCTCGGAGGTGATGGCCGATCCCGCTGGCAGCGAGCATCATGACGAATTCGTCGAGGTGCTCAATACGAGCCACACCGACACCCTCGACCTGTCCGGGTGGCGGTTGGGTGACAGCGACGAACTGGATCGGATCGTCGACGCCGGAGAGGGCCCCCGGCTGGCTCCGCGGGCCATCGCCGTCGTCCTTGACGGCAGCTACCCTAGCGCGTCCACGACGTATGATTCGGTGCGGGAGTCGGCGAGAATCGTTACTATTGGAGACAGAGCTTTCGGTCGTGGTGGGTGGTCCAACTCCGCTCCCGAGGTGGTGATTCTGATGAGCCCAGCGGGCGACACCGTCGATGTGTTCGCATACGATCCATCGACGGGACGTCCGGGCCACTCGTGGGAACGGCGTACCTCAGATTCCGGATGGCAACTGTCGCTCCGCGTCGGAGGCACGCCAGGGCGCCCGAACAGCGCCGACCAGTCTCCGGCCAAGGCCGGCCGTGTCGATCTCGAACTGTCGCCCGACCCCTTCGTCGAGCGCCTGCAGATCTACTGCCGCTTGCCAGCTGCTCCAGCGCTGCTGTCGGTGCGGATCTACGACGCCGAGGGCGGCCTCGTGGGGCGATTGCGCGACTGGGAGCCAGCGGCTTTCGAGGAGATCGTCCACTGGGACGGTCGCCATCAGGACGGGCGTCCCTGTCCACCGGGACTGTACGTCGTTTCTGTCCAGGCCAGCGCCGACGGGCGGATCGTCCACGGCAAGGCCGCCGTCGCCCGGCATTAGTAGTATGGCAGTCCACCCCGGCTGCCGGATCCGCTCCCCGTCGTCCCCTACCAAATGCGTCGCGCGTGTCCATCGCACGACGATCACAGGATATGTCCGAACTCTCAGAACGTTTCGTGGCACAACGCAAGGGATCACAGATCTCGGGTGTTCTGCTCACCGCCATCGGGGTCTTCCTGCTCGTCAGCCTGGTCTCGTACTCCCGATTCGACGCACCGAACTCAAGCCAGTTCGGCAGTGGCACGATCAACTGGGCGGGTCAGGTCGGCGCCCACGTGTCGTATGGCCTGTTCACAGCCGTCGGCTTCAGCGCCTACGTGCTGCCGGTGCTGGCTTTGCTGTGGGGGTGGAATCGCCTGCGATGCCGGGATGTTCGTCCCGATGCCATGCGTACGGCAGGCCTGCTCGGAGTGGCCCTCTTCCTGTCGATCGCTTCCGGACTGCCGACCTGGTCCTCCTACACAGTCTTTGAACTGGGGGGCTGGCTGGGCACGTGGACGACGAATGTCTTCTTCGTCCCCTACACGGGACGTGTGGGATCGACGATCCTGCTGGCGGCGCTCCTGATCGTCTCCATTCTTCTCGTCACCGATCTCGACCCGCGTCGCTTGCTCGCGCTGGCAAGTGTCGTTGGCAGCCACCTGTCATCGGTCGCCGCTCGAGCTCTGACGACGGCACGCTCCATACACATGCCATCGTGGCGACGCGAACGCGACGCGGAGGACACGGAGCCAGAAGAGGACGAGGATGGCTTCGTCGAGGATGAAGGTGAAGACGAGACGGAAACGCCGCCGGCGCCGGGGCGTCTACCCACCATCACCCTGGACCAGAAGCCCGCGATCGCCGTGGTCCGACCGAGGTCCAGGCCCCAGGCTGTGACGAAGAACGGCAACGGCAGGACGAAGACTCGACGCGAGGTTGCCGACAAGACGAAGCTGCGCAGGAAGGGGGGGCGTTACAAGATCCCTGTCGTTTCGCTGCTCGATCCGGTGCCTGACGACCGAGGAGAAGTTGATCGGGACACCCTGCTGGCGAATGCGAGGATTCTCGAGGATGCCCTGGCAAATTTCGATGTGGTGGGAAAGGTGGTTGAGGTGAGTCCCGGGCCTGTGGTGACACGCTACGAGGTCGAACCCGGGGCGGGTGTGAAAGTCGGAAGGATCGCCGCACTGGCGGACGACCTGGCCCGAGTCATGAGTGCACAGGGTATCCGGATCCAGGCGCCGGTACCGGGAAAGTCCGTGGTCGGCGTCGAGATCGCCAACCAGCATCGGGAGACGGTGTATCTGCGCGAGATCATCGATTCTCCTGCCTTCAAGAAGGCAGAGTCCGTCATCACCATGGCACTCGGCAAGACGATCTCCGGCGAGGACTTCGTTACCGATCTGGCGAAGATGCCACACCTGCTGGTGGCCGGCGCCACCGGGGCGGGCAAGAGCGTGTGCATCAATGGCCTGATCTGCAGCATCCTGCTGCGTGCCACACCTGACCAAGTGCGTCTACTCATGGTAGATCCGAAGGTCGTGGAACTGACGATGTACAACGATATCCCGCATCTGCTCGTGCCTGTCATCACCGAGCCGAAGAAGGCTTCGGAGGCACTCAAGTGGGCGGTGGTCGAGATGGAGACCCGGTATCAGAAGCTCGCTCAAATGGCGGTGCGCAACCTGGCGGACTACAACACCAAGGTCGACAGGGCACTGGCAGAACGTGAGCATGTCGGTGACGCCGGGGCCGAGACGGAAGATGCGGCGGCGGGTGAAGAACTGCGACGACTACCTTTCATCGTCATCATTATCGACGAGTTCGCCGACCTGATGCTCACGGCTCCCGCCGACGTAGAAACGTCGTTGATGGGCCTGGCGCAGAAGTCGCGAGCCGTCGGCATCCACATCATCCTGGCCACGCAGAGGCCGTCGGTGAACGTCATCACCGGCGTCATCAAGGCGAACTTCCCGTCCCGTATCGCCTTCCAGGTCGCCTCCAAAGTCGATTCGCGCACAATCCTCGACATGAACGGCGCCGAACGTCTGCTCGGTCGCGGAGACATGCTGTTCCTACCCGGTGGACAGGGCGAGCCGATCCGTGTCCACGGGGCCTTTATCTCAGGCGAGGAGACCGAGCGCCTCGTCGACAAGATCAAGGAAAGCAACTACGAAGTGGATGAAGTCGAGGTTTTCGCCGCACGTGGAGATACCGCCGGAGATGGCGGCGATCACGACGAGCTGTTCGACGAAGCCGTCGCCGTGGTTCTTGAGTCGAAGCAGGCGAGCACATCCTTCCTGCAACGGCGCATGAAGGTCGGCTACTCGCGAGCGGCTCGTCTCATGGACGAACTGGAATTCGCTGGGATCGTCGGCCCCGCAGAGGGCGCCAAACCACGTGAAATCCTTGTGGAGTCGGGTGTCGACGCGTACGCCGAAGAGGACGACCTCTCGTGATCAGGGCCACAACATTGTGTTGCTGTCTCGCTGTGGTTTCCCTGTCGTGGCCAGGGGCGGCGCCGGCCATTACCGGCGCCGAAGTCATCGAGCGGATGCAGGAGCGGTTCGCAGACGCCAAGTCCTATGAGGCCCGCTTCGAAAAGCAGTTCTACTGGGCCGTCCTCGACAAGAGCATGTCCCGCGAAGGGCGCATCTACACTCGCCGCCCGGGACAGTTCCGGGTGGAGGTCGATGACGGTGATCTCGTGGTGGCCGACGGTAAAACGATCTGGGCGTATGACAGAGCCAACGATCAGGTCATCGTGTCACATTACGAAGGCCAGCTGCGCACACCGTGGGAAATCCTGGTTCAGTACACCGATGGCTATCGCCCGGTCGCCGTGAAGGAATCCAAGCTCGACGGGCGGGCGGCATACGAGTTGACTCTGCAGCCGCGTGACGACGTGCCAGCCCACCTGCGGCTGAAGCGCATGCGAATCTGGGTCGAGCGCAAGAACTGGCACCTGTTGAGAGTCGAGCAGGTCGAAGCCAACGACGACGTGCGCACCTACCTGCTCAGCGACCACCGCACCAACAAAAAGCTCAAAGACGAACTCTTCGAGTTTCACCCCCCGGAGGGAGCCCACGTCGTCGATCAACGGACGGCACCCGACGGATCGTGATCGTCCGCAATCTCGTGCTCGCCCTGGTGGCCTGCCTCTGTGCCGCCGGCCCGGTCCGGTCCAGCGAGGCCGTCTGGGTTTTCCTGACGGACAAGATCGATGCAAGCGGTCACCGAGTAGGCTGGAAGAACGGGCCTGCCGAGCCATCCCGCCTGCATCTCGACCTGCCGCTGAACACCACCTATCTCCAGGCTGTCGCCGCGACAGGCGCCGACGCGCGCCAATATTCTCGATGGTTTAACGCCGTCAGTGTCACGGCGACCCCCGCTCAGGTGCAAGAACTGCGCGACCTTCCCTTTGTCGCCGCCGTCCGGCCCGTGCAAGCACTGCATCGAGCACCCGATGTTGATTCCCCTGGCCCGCAGGCTGCTGGGCGGCCCGCCGCAGCGCCGGACTACGGAGAGTCCTTCGAGCAGATCGCTGCCGTGGGTGTGCACCTGCTTCACGCTCGCGATGTCCTGGGCCAGGGGGTCCGCGTCGCTCTCATCGACGCCGGCTTCAACTGGCGGGACCACCTTGCTTTCGCCGAGCTTCACGTCATCGCCGAGCGCGATTTCCTCAACGATGACGATGACGTGGGCGATGAGCTCGACGAGCCGGTGACCGGCAATGAGGTTGAGAATGGACAGAATCTACATGGCACTGAGGTCCTGGGAGTCATCGGAGGCTACGATCCCGGTCGTCTGATCGGCGTGGCACCCGAGGTCGAGTATCTCCTTGCCAAGACCGAAGATGCGCGGCTCGACGAACGGGGCATCGAGCAGGACTCGGCCACCGAGGAGGACCGCTGGATCGCCGCCCTTGAGTGGGCTGACAGCCTTGGCGCACAGGTGGTCAATTCGTCGGTCGGGTACACCACCTTCGATGACGGGACCGGGTACACCTACGACGATCTGGACGGTGCAACGGCGTTGACGACGCGCGCCGCCGAACTGGCCGTTGCCCGGGGAATCGTCGTCGTCGCCTCCGCCGGTAACGAAGCTCGCCAGGACTGGCACTACATAACGGTACCTGGCGACGGCGCCGGCGTCGTGGCTGTGGGAGCCGTACATCCCGTAAACTCCGTTCTTGCCTCCTTCAGCTCGAGGGGGCCGACGGCGGACGGCCGAATCAAGCCAGACGTCGTGGCGCCCGGCCAGCAGATCGTGACAGTCAGCGGTCGCGGCGCCGGATCCCCGGCTGAGCCCTTCAGCCTGCAGGAGTACCGGCGTCTGAGCGGCACCTCGTTTTCGGCGCCCATCGTCAGTGGTGCCTGCGCGCTCCTGCTGCAGCTGCACCCGGAGTGGACGCCGGGAGAGGTAGCCGACGCTCTGCGCTCGACCGCCACAGACCTAGGGCCTGCCGGGCCCGACACTCTCTTCGGATGGGGACTGATCGACGTGGCCAAGGCCAGTGGCGTGGAGGCGATCATACCCGATCGCAGCCTGACAGCGGCGCCTTTTCCCAACCCTGCGGGTGGCCCGTCGCCGACGATCCACTTTCCCGTGGCACTGCAAACGGCCGAGGAGGTGTCACTGTCGCTGTTCGACACCGCCGGAGATCTCGTCGACCGCATCGAACCGCGCCACTTGCCGCGCGGCGAGTATCTCGCAGCCGGCCTGGCGCCGAGCTGGGACGTACCCGCACACTTGTCAGACGGCATCTATCTATACGTGTTGACAGGTACGACCTTCCGTCGCGCCGGCAAGGTCGCCGTTCTGCGCGGTCGTTGAGGGTTCCTCCATGTGGCCTCCCTGTCCGTGAGCGAGTACCTTTGCATCGAGGATTCGATGACGACAACACCTTCGCGCACGGCGCGGCGCGAGCCGCCCAGACCCGACTACCGGATGCGACACAAACGGCGCATGCGGACGCTGAACCGTGTTGTTCTGCTCTGCAGCGCGGTCTTTCTGCCTCTCTATCTGGCTATCCGGCTCACCGGCGGTTCCACGCAGAAGCTGGAGGAGCTTCCCGACCTGCTCAGTCGCATCAAGACGCCCGTCGTCTGGCAGGTTCCCGAGGACGGCGTACGCTACGAGGTGTTTTTCCACGGCTACCCGGAGGTTGGACACAAGTTCGTCGTCGTCAGGGTGCAGATGGAAGCGCGCATGAAAATCGGCTACGTCGTCGAACCGAAGTGCTTCCAGCTGGTCGACGACACGGGGACACGCCATTATCCGAGGTCGCACTCGCCGATGTTCATCCATCTCGGCGACAGGTTCCAACTGGACCGGGGGGACACCCTCGACGAGGAATTGCTCTTCGAGATCCCGGAGGGCGCCAGTGCCGACCGACTCACCTTCGAACGCTACCAAGGATAGGACTGCAAAATGGCCACACTTGCCGAGACGATCTCCGAAAGCAACCAACGACTTGAACGGTTACGGGGGTATCTTTGACGTCGAGCCACGACGTGAGAAACTTACCGACTTTGAAGAGCAGATGGGGCAGGGGGGTTTCTGGAATGATCGAGGCAGAGCCGAAACCGTATCACGTGAGGCGCGCGCATTGCGCTCCGTCATCGAGCCGTTCGATGCGCTGCAGAGACGCCTGACCGATCTCAGTGAGCTGTACGAGATGAGTGTGGCTGAGAAGGACGAGGAGTCTTTGTCCGAGCTCCAGCTCGAGACGTCTGAAATCACCGGCGAACTCGACCAGATGGAGTTCCTCGCGATGCTGTCCGACGAGGACGACTCCAAGGACGCCATCCTCGAGATCCACCCCGGTGCGGGTGGTACCGAGGCCACCGACTGGGCCGAGATGCTGATGCGTCTCTACCAGCGCTGGTTCGAACGGCGTGATTTCGTGGCGGAGGTGATGGACCTGCAGCCAGGCGACGAAGCCGGTATCAAGTCGGCGACGATCGAGGTGAAGGGGCGTTACGCCTATGGTTATCTCAAGGCCGAGGCTGGCGTCCATCGGCTCGTGCGCATCTCACCATTCGACGCGCAGAAGCGGCGGCACACTTCCTTTGCCAGCGTCTTCGTCTACCCGCAGGTAGACGCAATGCCTGAGGTGGAACTGAAGGAGGATGACCTCCAGATCGATGTCTACAAGGCGGGTGGCGCCGGCGGCCAGCACGTCAACAAGACCTCCTCCGCCGTGCGCATGACACACCTGCCCACGGGGATCACCGTGTCCTGTCAGAACGAGCGCTCGCAGTTGAAAAACAAGGGTACCGCTCTCAAGGTGCTCACAGCGCGTGTCTACGACTTTTACAAGCAGCAGGAACTGAAGAAGATGGAAGAGGTAGAGAGTACGAAGATGGCCATCGAATTCGGCAGCCAGATCCGCTCGTACGTCTTTCAGCCCTACACGCTGGTGAAGGACCACCGCACGGGGCACGAGTCCGGCAACGTGCAGGCTGTGATGGACGGCGACATCGATGGTTTCATCGAAGCCTTCCTGACGGCGGGTAGAGCGAAGTAATGTCCTGTCGCAGGGATCCCTTGCGTTTTCGAACGCCGATGCATCCCGGCTCCCGGCGTTGCGCTCCGCGCGGTGTATCCTCCAATACGCCTTGGTCGCGCGCCTTGCGACCCGGGCGCCGGAGACCGCGGGCCTCATGCGCCCGAATTCCACAAGTTATCTCTGCGACAGGCCACTGACGCTGTGTCGTACGAGTTGTTCGTAGCGCGGCGCTACCTCAGATCGAAGCAGCGTTCCGGTTTTCTCTCCGTCATCAGCTTTATCGCAGTGGGTGGTGTGATCCTTGGCGTGGCGTCGCTGGTGATCATGTTGTCGGTGACCAACGGCTTCTCCGGCGAGGTGAAGAATCGCCTCATCGGCATGACCGCCCATGTCAGCGTCGGTCGGTTCCACGGAACTCCCATCGACCGACCCGACACGCTGTTGAGCCACGTAGCGGCGGTGCCCGGCGTTCTGGGAGTGGCGCCCATCGTTGAAGGCAAACTGATCATCGCCACCGATCGGGAAAAAATGGATGGCGTCGTCGTGTGGGGGATCGACCCGGAAACGTTCCACCATGTCTCCGATCTGCCCGACCACCTGCAGTACGAACCAGGGCAGTTCCACTTCGATCCGAAAGAGGGCGAGAAGTACCCCGGGATCGTCGTGGGGGCGTCCCTGGCCAACCGCCTGCGCGTTGGCCTGGGGGATCGGGTTTACCTGCTGTCGCTTCTCCAGGAAAAGCCCTTGGAGGAAGTGCTGATGGACGGACTGAGGCCTAGGCTGCACCCCTTCATAGTGACCGACCTGTTCGCCAGCGGTATGTACTACTACGACGACACGTTCGCCTTCATCTCCATCGACGAGGCGCGTCGCGTGCTGACCATAGATGGTGTATCCGCCATCCACGTGCGTCTGGGTGACCTCGATGACGCCATGGGCGTACATCGTCAGCTTGAGGACGATCTCGGGTATCCATACCAGATTTCGGACTGGACGCAGCAGTTTCCCGAACTGTTCCACTGGATGGAGCTGGAGAAGATCGTGATTTTCATCGCCCTGAGCCTGATCATCGTCGTGGCTGCCTTCAACGTCATGTCGATCCTGACGATGTCGATCCTGATCAAGACACCTGAAATCGGCATCCTGCGTGCCATGGGCGCCCGCGCCAGGGGGATCAGCCGCGTATTCGTCTTCCAGGGCTTGTTCATCGGCGTATTCGGCACGTCTCTTGGCTGCCTGATCGGGCTGGTTGTGTGTGTTGTGCAGGACCGTTTCCAGGTCGTCTCCATTCCGAGCGACATCTACATTATCAGTTCCCTGCCAGTCGACATGCAGCTCCTCGATTTCCTGGCCGTGTCCGCCATGAGCGTGGTCATCTGCCTGCTGGCGGCGGTGATCCCAGCGCGCAAGGCAGCGTCACTGGAGCCAGTCGAAGCCATTCGTTACATCATGTGACCGCCATGGGGAACACCGACACAATCGAGCCGACCCAAAGCGACGCATCCAGGGGAGTGATCCTGCACGCCGAGGGTCTGCGAAAGGTGTATCAGACTGGCGGAGAGGACCTCGAGGTGCTGTGTGGCGTCAACGTGAAGCTGCGCGAAGGCGAGACCGTTGCAGTCACAGGGGCCTCCGGAGTCGGTAAGAGTACGCTGTTGCATATCCTCGGGGCTCTCGACCGGCCCACCGAGGGGCGCCTGCAGATCCGCGATGTCGATGTTCTCCGACTCGACGACGACGAGCGCGCCCAGTTCCGCAACCGCCATGTGGGTTTCGTCTTTCAGTTTCACAATCTGCTGCCCGAATTCACCGCCCTGGAGAACGTGATGATGCCGGCGCTGATCGCGCGACATGCCGACGGGTTGGAGACCCGGGCACGGGAGCTGCTGGAAAAGGTCGGACTCGAACACAGGCTCGAACATCGTCCGGGAGAGTTGTCCGGAGGCGAGTGTCAGCGGGTGGCGGTCGCCAGGGCCCTCGTCATGAAACCGGAACTGGTCCTCGCCGACGAGCCCTCAGGCAACCTGGACCACGAGGCCAGCAGCCGTCTGCACGATCTGCTGCGCGAACTGGCCCGCGTCGAAGGACAGGCCTTTCTCGTCATGACGCACGACCGTGACCTGGCGGCCAGCCTCGACCGCACCGGACACATCGACGCCGGCATGCTGGAACTCGACTGAAACCATGATCTGCGACATCTGCAACGAGCGTGAAGCGACGATCGAGTTTACCGCCGTGACGGCGAACGAGAAGAAGACATTGCACCTCTGTGGGCAATGCTCGAAACAGGAGAGCGAGAAGCCGGCGGGGCCGGCGACGAAGGTAACCCCGACGCATGTGACGGCGTCGAAGAAGGTGAACGTCGTCATCGGCCATCTGGCGGGCACAGAGGCAGGCAAAGGGCCCTGCTCCGGCTGTGGAATGACCTACGAGGAATTCCGCAAGATCGGCCGTCTGGGCTGTTCTCAATGCTACGATGCCTTTGGAACACCCCTGAGACGGCTGTTGAAGCGCATTCACGGATCTGATACACACGTCGGTCGTGGACCACGTGCATCAAAGGTATCGAGCCCGGCCACCTCGGCATCCGGCGGCCAGCCCCAGGGACTCGAGGAATTGCGCCAGGCGCTGCATGCAGCCGTCGACGCCGAGGAGTATGAGCGCGCTGCCCAGTTGCGCGATCGCATCGCCCGGTTACAGGATTCCCAGTGAAACTCGACTCGCTGATCCGCACGGCGCCAAGTTGGATGACAGGTGATGACGATGCGGACGGTATCGTCATCAGCTGTCGTGCGCGACTGGCCCGCAACCTCGCTAGGTATCCCTTCGCGTCGCGCATCACTGAACAGCAGCAGCAGGAAGTGATCGACGAGGTTCTGGCGGCAGCCAAGACCAGCCGGTCGATGAGTACGGCCACCTACTTCGGCATGAGCGTACTCGACGGCGACGAACGCCGAGTGCTGGTCGAACGACACCTCATCAGCCCGACTCTGGCCGACGAGAAGGGCGAGCGGGGTGTGCTTTTCAACCAGGATGAGTCGCTGAGCGTGATGATCAACGAGGAGGATCATCTCCGTCTGCAGGCCATCTCCCCAGGCACCCGTGGCCGCGACGCCTTCGCTGCCATCTGCGCCCTGGATGACGAATTGCTCGATGCTGTCGAATGCGCCCACGATTCGCGATTGGGGTTCCTGACGGCTTGCCCGACGAACACGGGCACCGGATTGCGCCTCTCGGCCCTCATTCACCTGCCGGCCCTCGTCCTGACGGAAGACATGGAGCGCGTTTTGCAGGGGTTGAGTCAGCTGTCCTTCACTGTCAGGGGAGTCTACGGCGAAGGATCCAATGCGGCAGGAAATCTCTTCCAGATATCGAACCAAGCGACCCTCGGCGCGTCGGAAGAGAACATCCTCGAGGAGTTGATTCGTATCACCGAGCAACTCATCGGGTATGAGCGCCAGGCGCAGGACTCGTTGATGAAGGAGGCCCGTGGACAGATACAGGACAAGGTGTGGCGCGCCTTCGGTCTGCTGTCCCATGCCCGCATCCTGACAAGCCAGGAATTCATGAATCTGCTGTCCGCCGTGAGGCTGGGATGTACGCTGGGCCTCGTGACAGGGGTGCCGTCCAATTTCCTCAATCACCTCATGATCGCGACCCAACCGTCCCATCTGCGAGCTGACGCAGGACGTGGACTCAAACCCGCCGAACGGGATCTACGACGTGCCGATCTGGTGCGTGAAAAATTGTCGGAAGTTACTGATTCATAATCACTTGCGAGCTCTGCGGCGGTTTCCGTCGATTCTTGACACTACCCTGTCGCCTGTGTAGCTTGAGCACAAGTCAATCATCCGGAGGATCCGGTTCATGAACAACATGTTTACCGATGGCGTGAAGCGTGTCATGCAGTTTGCGCGCGAGGAATCTGCGCGTCTAGGGCACAATTACATCGGCACCGAGCACCTGCTCCTCGGCATCATCAAGGAGGGAAAGGGCAAGGCCGTTACGGTTTTGACCAATCTCGGTCTCAACCTCGAGACGGTGAAGCAGTCCGTCGAGGATTACGTGGCAACCTCGGGCGGCACGATGACGATCGGCGAGGTCCCCTTCACTCCCCGGGCCAAGCAGATCCTCGAAGTTGCGGCCAACGAAGCGAAGGAGATGAAGACGCAGTTCGTCGACGTCGAGCAACTCCTGCTGGCCTTGCTCAAAGACAAGGAGGGCGTCGCCGCACAGATCTTGGCCGCCTTCGGTGTCGACTACAAGAGCGCCATGGAGGAGACCGTCGCCGTCCTCGAGGGCAAGACGACGGGTTCCAAGGAAAAGGGGAAGAAGAGCAAGACCCCTTTCCTCGATCACTTCGGCCGTGACCTCACGCAGATGGCGCGCGAAGGGAAGCTGGATCCGGTCATCGGCCGCGAGAAGGAGATCGAGCGCGTCACGCAGATCCTCTCGCGTCGCAAGAAGAACAACCCCATCCTCATCGGTGACCCGGGCGTTGGCAAGACGGCCATCGTCGAGGGTCTGGCTCAGCGCATCGTGGAAAAGCGCGTGCCCCAGATCCTGCTCGACAAGCGTCTCGTCACCCTCGACATGGGTGGCGTCGTGGCGGGCACCAAGTATCGCGGCCAGTTCGAGGAGCGCATCAAGGCGGTCCTCAACGAGCTGCAGCAGAATCCCGATGTCGTGATCTTCATCGACGAATTGCACACCATCGTTGGCGCCGGAAGCGCCGAGGGCACCCTCGACGCCTCCAACATGTTCAAGCCCGCCCTGTCGCGCGGCGAACTGCAATGCATCGGCGCTACGACCATCGACGAGTATCGTAAATACATCGAGAAGGACGGCGCCCTGGAGCGCCGATTCCAATCGATCATGGTCGATCCTCCCTCGGTGGAGGATACGATCGAGATCGTCAAGGGGTTGCGGGCCAACTACGAGAGCCACCATCACGTCACCTTCTCGGACGAGATCGTCAACTATGCGGTGAAACAGTCGGATCGCTACATTGCCGACCGCTACCTGCCCGACAAGGCGATCGACATCATCGACGAGACCGGGTCGCGTGTGCACCTTGCCCGTCTCAGTCCGCCGGAGGAGATCGGTGGGCTCGAGGCGCAGATCCAGGAAATCGACCGCAAGAAGATCGAGTGCTCCGAAAAGCAGGAGTTTGAAGAAGCGGCCCGCCTCCGTGATGAGGCGCACAGCCTGCGAGAGAGCCTGCAGCAGAAGCGTCGCGCCTGGGAGGAGGAGGTGCGCAACGAGGTCGTCGAAGTCACCGAGGACGACATCGCCGAGGTCATCTCAGCCGTCACCGGTGTCCCCATGCAGCGCCTTGCCGCCAGCGAGACAGAGCGGCTGCTGGCCATGGAAGAGGAACTGCAGAAGCAGGTGGTGGGTCAAGAGAAGGCCACCGCGCTGGTCTCCAAGGCGATTCGCCGCAGTCGCGCCGGCCTTCAGGATCCCAAGCGGCCCATCGGTTCTTTCTTTTTCCTTGGACCCACAGGTGTGGGCAAGACTTACATGGCGGCCAAGCTTGCCGAGTTCCTCTTCGGCGATGAAGAGGCGCTGATCACGGTCGACATGTCCGAATATATGGAGAAATTCACCGTGTCCCGGCTCATCGGTGCGCCCCCCGGATATGTCGGATTCGACGAGGGTGGCCAGTTGACCGAGCGCGTCCGTCGGCGTCCGTATTCTGTCGTTCTTCTCGACGAGATGGAGAAGGCGCATCCGGACGTATTCAACATCCTGCTGCAGATTCTCGACGAGGGGAGACTGACCGACAGCACCGGCCGCAAGGTCGACTTCCGCAACACGGTGCTGATCATGACCTCCAACGTCGGTACCCGCGAGGTCGGTTCCGGCGGTGTCCTCGGTTTCGGCAAGACGGACAGCGAGTCGATGCAGGCCGTGATGGAAGAGAAGGTCAACGATGCGTTGAAGAAGGCCTTCAATCCGGAGTTCCTCAACCGTATCGACGACACGGTGATTTTTCACGGGCTCACAAGGGAAGACATCGCCAAGATCATCGACATCTTCCTCGAGCAGTTCAAGACGCGTCTTGTGGATCGCGATATCCAGGTGCGCATCACACCCGGAGCCAAGAGCCTTATTGCCGAGAAGGGTTTCGACGAGCAATACGGAGCTCGTTATCTGCTGCGCACCGCGCAGAAGTTGCTCGAGGATCCGCTCGCCGAAGAGATCCTGCAGGGACGTTTCAGCGACGGCAGCCGTATCCGCGTAACGAAGAAGGGCGAGTCCCTCGTCTTCGACGACGAACGGGATGCTGCCGAAACGGTAGAAGAGAAGAAGTCCGAGGCGGCCAACTAGAGCTGCCTCTGATGCAGCGCCGATCAGACCGACGCCTGAAAAATAGCCGCTCTATCACGCTCAAGCGATAGAGCGGCTTTTTCGGCATTCTGACCGCAGGGCGGGAAAGCGACGACGGTCGGCAGCAGGAGATCCATCAATGTGTAACACCCGAATTTGCTCTTCTATCCGCCTTGGTGCATTCCTGGCCCTGCTGGCGGTGCCGAGTCTGGCCCAGACCACGGTCGAAGAAATCGAGATCCGCGGCGACTTCAAGCGCGTCGCCGAGTCGCTGATCCGGACCACCGTCGGCCTGCAACCGGGCGTCGAACTTTCTCAGGAAAACGTGCAGGAAGCGGTTCGCGCCCTGCAGGGCCTGCATGTGTTCTCCGACATCCAGCTCTACGCCGACGACAGCGACGTCGGGCCCGGCGTAAAGTTGATCGTCGTCGTCCGCGAACATCCGACGCTGGAGGGGGTTCGTTTCAAGGGCAACAAGGAGATCAAAGAGAAGGACATGAAGGAGGCCGTTGGCCTCGTTTCCGGGCAGGTGGTGGCGCCGAAGGATGTGGCTCGGGGACGTCAACGGATCCTGGAGCTCTATGGCGACAAGGGCTACCTGCGCGCGAGCGTCGAGGGCCAGCTGTTCGATGCGGAGGAACAAGGCACCGTATTCCTGCAGTTCGACATCGTCGAAGGCGACAAGGTCAGAATCGCCGAGGTCAACATCATCGGCAGTGAGGCCATCGAAGCCGGGACGATCCGCAAGCAGATGGAGACGAAGCCCAAGCGCTGGTGGCGCAAAAGCGAGTTCAAGGCCGACACCTACCAGCAGGACAAGGAGCGCATCCTCGCCTTCTACCGTTCGAAAGGCTATCAGCAAGCGACGATCGTACGGGACTCAATCTACTACGACGAGAGCCGCAGCCGCCTCTTCATAGATATCGAGGTCGAGGAAGGTCGGCAGTACCGGCTCGGCAGTGTTTCCTGGGAGGGCAACGAGCTCTTCGGTCCAGAGGAACTGGCCAGGCAACTGAAAGTGAAGGAGGGGGATGTCTTTCAGTTCTCGTCACCCGAGATGGCTTACCTGGCCAAATCGGCCTACTACGAGCGCGGGTATCTCGACACGGAGATCATCCCACGGGAGACAATCCGGGGGGACAGCATCGATGTCTCCTTCCAGGTCTTCGAGGGCGAACCCTGGAAGATCCGCCGCATCGAGTTTACGGGAAATGTGAAAACTCGTGAGAAGGTCCTGCGCCGAGAGGTCGCCCTGCGTCCCGGCGACGTGTTCAAGTCGAGCCAGCTGCAGGAGAGCCAGCGGCGGCTCTACATGCTCGGTTATTTCAAAGACGTACAGTTCCAGCAGCACGCTACGCCGTCGATAGACGACGAGAAGTACATCGACCTGTCCTTCGACGTCGAAGAGCAACGTACCGGCGCGGCCTCGATGGGCGCCGGCTACAGCGATCGCGATAAGCTGGTGGGAACGATCGGTCTGCAGATACCCAACTTCCGCGGTCTGGGGCAGAATCTCGACTTCAGTTGGGAGTTCGGCACGCGCCGGGAGCAGTTTCTGATCGGTTTCACCGAGCCATGGCTGTTCGATACGCCGACGAGCTTCTCCTTCCGCCTCTACACGCTGAATCAGCAGTATTTCAGAAGCTTCAAATTCCACCGAAACTCGGTGAGCGCGCGTCTCGGGCGCCGTCTGAACAAGCCGGCGTACTCATCCGTTTCGCTTGGTTATCAGCTGCGTGACGAACGCTACAGCGACTTCGTCGATACAACACAGGCTTATAGTCCCAGCTTTACGCCGCGGACCACGTCCAGTCTCGAAGTGGTGTTTCGACGCGACACGCGGGACCTGCCTGACTTTCCCACGAACGGTTCCGTCGTCAGCTATACGCCGGAAGTGGCATCGTCCTTCATCGCTGGCGACGTCGATTTCCATCGACACGAGCTAAATTTCAACATCTACCGCCCGAGTTTCTGGAAGTTCGTTCTTGCCGTTGAGACAAAGTTCTCCGTCATCGACGGCTTTTCCGACTGGGACGATGACAATATCTCCTTCTGGGACCGCTTCACTCCCGGTGGCGTCGACTGGTGGGACGGTCAGGTTCGCGGTTATCCCGACGCTTCTCTAGGTCCCCGTGACGCTCAGGGTAGGAACATCGGTGGTCGGTCGATGATGACAGTAAACATCGAGTATCGTTTCCCGATCACCGAGCGCCAGGTCATCGGTCTGGTGTTTGCCGACGCGGGCAACGCGTGGGAGCACGTAGACGATTTTGACCCGACCGACCTGAAACGTTCCATCGGCCTCGGTTTTCGGGTCATGACACCCATGCTCGGCATGATCGGCTTCGATTTCGGATACGGTTTCGACAGGCGTAGCGTCGACGGCCAACGGCCGGGGTTGAGCACTCACTTCCAGTTCGGGCCGCGTTTTTTCTAGCGCCCCGGCGTCTTCTCCCCTCAGCGACAGAGTTTTTCAATGAAGCGTATCCACCTTTTCACCCTCTTCACCGCACTTGTGGGGCTGGCCTCTCTTGCACGGCCTGCCGAAGCGGACGTCAAGATCGGCTACATCGACTCCGAGGTCCTGCGTGAACGCATGCCCGAGTTCAAGCAGATCCAGCGCGAGCTTGAGCGGCTCGAGCAGGATTTCCAGCAACAGGCCATGGACCGTCAAAGCAAGCTGGCGAAGCTGCAGGACGACTTCCAGAGGCAGGAACTGCTGATGAGCGAGGCGAAGAAGGCAGAGATGGAGGCCGCCTTCGAGAAACAGGTGCAGGATCTACAGCAATTCAGCCAGGAAAAAATGGGACCCAACGGCGAGCTGTTTCGCAGAAACGTCGCACTCTCGCAGCCGATTTTTGAGCAGATCAATGCGGCGCTGGAGGCGATCGCCGAAAAGGACGGTTACGATTTCATTTTCGACGTGGCCAGCAATGGCGCCATCGTATACGCGGATCCAGACCGATTCAACCTGACGGAGAAGCTGCTTGCCGCCCTCGAGGAGGCCAGAGAGGAGCGGGAGAAGCAGTGAGCCGTGAGGGGGTGTTGCTGGACACGGCGGCCATCCGCCGCACGATCCCGCAACGCGCTCCCTTCCTGCTCGTCGATCGCATACTCAACCTCGTACCGAATGAGCGGATTCTCGGGGCACGTGATGTGTCGGCAGAAGATCCCTGGCTGGCCGGCCACTTTCCCGGGTATCCTGTGATGCCCGGCGTACTCGTCGTCGAGGCGCTGGCGCAGACGGCGGCGGTTCTGATGATGTATGGTCAGGACACGGCTGGTCAGTTTCCCGTGTTCGCCGGGATCGACAGAGCCCGCTTTCGCAGGCAGGTCGTGCCTGGGGACGAGCTGCTCATGGAGTTGACGGCGATTCAGCAGCACACCGGGGCTTGCAAGCTGCGGGGTGTGGCCCGCGTCGGGGCCGAAGTCGCCGCACAGGTCGAGATATTTGCCGTGCTGCGCACAGCCGACTGACAATTCTGGCGACATCAGAAAAGGGGCTCCCGGATGCAGCCATCCGGGAGCCCCTTTGACGTCTTAAGCTGAGTTGAGCTCTACTTCAACATCATCATCTTGCCGGTGCGCGAGAACACCGGAGTGGTCAGCCGGTAGAAGTAGAGGCCGTTGCCCACTGCGTGTCCCGACGCATCCCGCCCGTCCCAGGTGATCGAATAGAATCCAGCGGGCAGGGCTTCGTCAGCACGCACCAGCGTGCGCACGGTGCGCCCGAGCACATCGTAGACGACGAGTCGGGCCGAGGATTCGGCGGCCAGCGCAAAGTCGATGTGTGTCGACGGGTTGAACGGGTTGGGATAGGCCTTGCCCAGGGCGAAGGCCGTGGGCCGGAGACGAGCGGACTCGACGGCGACAACACGCCGCACATCATCGACGCCACCGGCGAGGAAGGCCTGTTGCAGGTCGAAGCGGGTGTCGGTGGCCAGGCGCCGGTCGCGCAGGTGGAAAGTGAGCTCCGCCAGCAGGCCTGAACCCGAAACCGAGGTTCCATCGATGAGGCCGTTACCGATCAGCAGGCGCCCGGGACGTTCGTCGAGCACCCGGAACAGGGCAGCGTCACCTCCCTGGCTCTCCAGCAGGGTTCCCGGACCTTCCCCGGCCTCGGAGAAGCTCAGAGCGGCCGGATCGTATCCCAGCACGAGGCCGTAGGCGCTCAACGTCTCGACATTGTCGACGAAGATTCGCAGGCGGACCATGTCGCGTGGAATTCCCGTTCCTTCGAGGGCCATGGGACCTCCCGTAGCGACGAGCCGCAACCGCGCCGTCTCGTCGAGGCGATGCGCGAAAGCCCAAGCGGCGCCCGCCTTGCCGGCAGTGGTGCCGAAGGCATCGACGAAAGCGAAAAAATCATCGAAGTCGATGAAGGTACCCGAGCCGGAACCGTTCAGGTCGAAATCGGGAAAATCGTCGGCCGACTGGCCGAAAGCGTCGACGAAGGCGAAGAAGTCATCGAAGTCGACGGTGCCGGAGTCGTTGAAGTCCCCTGGCAGAAGGGGCACATACACCGTGAACTCCTGTGCGGAGGTGAAGGGCCCGGTTAACGATCCCTCCACGGCACGCACCCGCCAGTAATAGGTCTGGCCATCGGTCAGGCTGCGCGTGATGGTCCACGACGTCGCTCCCGACGTCTCGATGACGCCAGATTCAGAGTCCGTCACGTCGGAAAAGTCAGACTGAGTGGAGACCTGGATCGTGTAGGTCAGGGTGGCACCAGTATTGAAGGGCTCGGCGTTATTGAAGGTGAAGGTCGGCAACAGCGCTTCCCCGCCGACATTCAGGTCGGATGGGCTCGTCGGAGCCGCCGAGAGGCTCGGTGTCAGGGCAAGTTCGGTCGCGGCAGACTCGTTGGGCGGCGTCTCCCGGTCGATGGCCGTGATCTGGTACTCGTATTCGGTGTCGTTGGCCAGTCCCGGGTCGGTGTAGGAGGTGTCGGTAACGCGGGAGGCGATGGCCGCGAACTCAGCGTCTGCGGTCGTCCGACGGTAGATGTTGTAACCACCCAGATCGAGTTCCGTGTTGGCTGTCCAGGTCAGCAACACCTGCTCGCTCCCCGCCGTGCCGGACAGACCCGACGGCGTGGCAGGCGGTGTCGTGTCGGCCGAGGAAAGGGTCAAGAAGGACCCCTCTGTCGATTCGGTAGGGCCGTTGTTGGCGCGGTCAATGGAGCCCACCGTGTAGAAATAGGTCTGTCCCGGTGTCAGGTTCGTGAGCGTGATCTCGTGCTCCGTCACATCCTCCACACCGCCCACGGTAAGATCCAGGATGCCCGAAACGGTGCCGAAGTCGACGAAACTGTCGGCGAGTTCGTCCGTCTCCCACGTGAGGATGACGGAGGAGTCGGACTCCGTCGCCACGACATTGCTGATCGTCGGCAGCGTCAGGTCCGGAGCGCCATCCGTCGTGAAGGAAGCGACCTCGCTGAGAGTCGGGCCGTTGTTGCTCAGATCCTCTGAGGAGACCTGGTAGAAGTACGTCGTCGACGCTTCGAGGTTGGTCAGGGTGACCTCGTGGGTCTTGTCAGTCTCCGGCAGCGTACGGATAAACCCGAGGTTGTCGGACTCGGTGCCGAAGGTGACCTCACCGGACGCATCTTCGTCGGTCGTCCACTGGATCGTGGCGCTCTCGTCGTTCTTGTAGATGATGTCCGGATCACCGGTGATTTCCGGTGCCGTTATGTCAACGTCCGGGTCGGTGGTGAAGACCGCCTCCGAGGACTGCGTGGCGCCGTTGCCGGAGGCATCGGTGGAACCCACGAGATACGTATAGGTGCCACCCGCCTCGAGGTTTGACAGCACCACCTGATGGTCAGTCGTCGTGACTGCCGAACTCTCGGAATCCTCGCCTACAGCATCCAGGCCGAAGCTCAGTTCACTGTCCGCCGGCTCATCCGTCGTCCACTCGATGATGGCTGTCTCATGAGACTTGCTCGACACCGTGGGGCCCGACAGGATGACGGGGAACTGGGTGTCCGGGTCATTGCTGGTGGTGAAGGACCCGGCGCCGCCCGGAGGTTGCTGCAGGCCGGCGCGTTTGCCGCTGCTCAGGCTCGGCTCGAGTGTCGTCGTTTTTCCGGAGGTGCTCTCAACATCGAGGCGGTAGCGGTAGGTGGCGCCGGCGTCCAGACCCGACACGATGACGGAATGCCGGTTGGCGAAACGCCGTTCTCCATCCGGAGTAAGATCGGGAAACTCGAACTCGTCCTCTGTGTCGTACGTCCCACCATCGGTGCCCACGAAGATGGTCGCCGCCGTCGGTACATCGGTGACAAAGCGGACGACGGCGAGTACATCGCGGATGTCGACGATGGGTCCCAGGATCACCGCCGGTGGCAGGGTGTCCGCCTCTGCCGCCGTGCGGAACTTCAGGTCCTGGCTGAACTGGAAGTTGCCCGTCGGATCCGTCGTGAACGAATCGCCCTCGGCGTTGACGAGGGTGATTTTATAGCGAAAGAGGGTACCGGGGTCGAGGTTCGACAGGGCGAGGTTGTGCAGGTTGAGCGTCGCCACCGACTCCTGCTGCCACGTGTAGAAGGAGTCCGGGTCGGTCGAGTCCTGGGTGATCTTTCCCGAACCGTCCACCGGAACCAGGCCGTAGTCGACGAGGGCGTCCACCGGCTGATTGACCTCGAAAACGATGTTGGCCCGATCGGAGCCCACGATCTTGACAGGTGGCCGCAGCATGCGCAGGCGCCGTGCTTGCAGGTGTGTGCGGAAGCGCTTGATCAATGTCCTGAACGCCGCGTCGGCAGGCAGACCCTCGGCGATGAGTGCGTCGCCGTCGATCAGCGACGCGGTGACCTCGATTTCGTATTCGACACCTCCCACGAGATCTGCCAGGGCGATGCGGGTACGGGCCTCGCCGTTCTCGTTCAGAGTGTCCTGGGCCACGACGGCGCCGTCGGGCAACTGGCGCAGGATGTAGGTGACCGACGTCGGGCGATTCGTGCCGAAGCTGACGGCAGCGCCGGTTCGTGTGACCTGCACGTCGAACTGGCTGACGAAGAGGGGGCGCAGATCGGGTGCCAGGCGCGTGCTGAACCGACCCCTGTGCACCGGGCTGCGGTGACCATCCAGGCTGCGCGAGACCAACTCGAACTCGAACTCTGTCTGCCCAGGCAGATCGGGGATGAGGACCACATGGTTACGGCTCTGCAGCAGGTTGTCCAACTCACGAACACGCCGCACCAGGATCAATATCTGCTCCGCCGTGGCGTCCGGCAGGTCGAGCAACTCGCGCAGCGCCTCGGCAACGGATTGGTTCGGCATGACGGGAAAGTTGATGTTGCGCGCACGCAACGTGCTCAGGGCTTCAACAACCTGCTCAGGGAAGCGGTCTGCCAGCGGGCCGGTGAACACGACGAACTCGGATTCCGAACCGGCAGGCCGGAGCCGGGCGATGTCGTCGAGGCCAGCGAGTCTGGTGTTCCAGGCCAGAGCGGCGCCGTCATGCTTGCGCTCGACGACGACGTTGAAAATGGCGTTCCGGAACACGGGAACCAGCAGGACGCGCAACGGAGCCGCGCCGGTATCGAGAACGTCTTTGTCCTCCGGGTCCGCCGAGGTGTTCACCTCCACACGCACAACCGAGATCGGACTGCCAGCGTCCGGAAGTTCGGCGATCAGCTCGAATTTGAAGGTGCCGAAGAGTCCGCCGCTGGTGGTCACGGTTACGCCCGCGCCCAGCAGCGTCGTGCCGGCCTCGATCACGGCGAACCCGTCATCGCGGATCGACGGCTGGCCGGGCAACCCAAAGGCACCCGGCGTGATGGACCCCGCGGTGAAGCTGACGAAGGCAACCACCTCCGGATCGTAGCGGAAGCGAACGGCAGCGCCTTTCATCTCCGTCATCTGCTGGAAGCGGACGGGAATGGAGATCGGCTGACCCACGGTGGGGTTCTCGATTCTTTCGGGAACACCCAATTGTGCCGTGAAGCCGACGTTGACACCGGCATTGGCCCCAGAGGAGAGGCAGAAGCCGACAAGAAGGAAGGCGGCTCGGAAGCGTGTGCACATGGTTGTCGTCCTGTGTCCGGAACCAGTTCGATACGTTCCGGGAGCAGTGGTGGAGGCGAACACGGAGATCGCGCGGCCAATATAGCCCGATCCGGTGCGCTCGTTCAATATTCAGTGGCTAGCCCAGAAAACTGTGAGGCACGACACCAGATCCCGCAGACTTGAGTTCCTTGTCGGCTCGAAGAGTGGCCTCTATCTTCCCCAGAAATGTCTGACCTGCGTCACATCATCGAGGCCCAGCAGTTCGACCGCGACAGCATGGCCGACATCTTCCGCGTTGCGCGCGAGATGGAGCAGGTCGTCCAGCATTACGGTTCTAACATTCTTAACCGTCGCGTCATGGCGTCCCTGTTCTACGAGCCGAGCACGCGCACGCGTCTCAGCTTCGAATCGGCCATGCGCCGACTCGGGGGCGACGTCATCACGACGGAGTCCGCCCAGGAATTTTCCTCTGCCGCCAAAGGCGAGACTCTGGAGGACACGATCCGGATCGTCGGAGGGTACGCCGACATCATCGTGCTGCGGCACTTTGAGAGCGGGGCCAGCAGTCGCGCCGCCGCCGTGTCGCAGGTGCCCGTCATCAGCGCTGGCGATGGTCCCGGTCAGCATCCG
>JAYZCA010000291.1:0-6089 GCA_036339235.1 Candidatus Latescibacterota bacterium
CGACGCTCAGCAATCGTCCCTGCGATTCGACGACTACGATGTCGGCGTCGCCGTCGGCGTCGAGATCGCCACACGCCGGCGGCATCCAGGCTCCCGCTCCCAGACCGATCGCTGTCGCTGTCGTGCCTTCGAACCGGCGCAGACCTTGAGGGCCGACGGTGACCAGATCGTCGTCACCGTCGCCGTCGAGGTCCCCGGCACACGATCCCGTCACCGGCAGGTCGTCCTCAAAAAGACTGGCGCCACTCTGCGGATCCCACGTCGCTACACCATCCTCACCGAAGGTGACGAGAGCCGCCCCCGTTGCCGACAGAGAGCCGCTGAGCAGCGCTCCGGCAATACGTCCTGCCGCCGCCGTGGACCATCGCGACACGCCGTCCTCTTCGTAGGCGAGAATCCTCTCCTGGCTCGACAGGAACAGGCCGGCGGATGAGGCAGCCAGCAGGCTCCCTGCCAGGTGCACATCCTCTCTGTCAGCGGCCCGCAAGAGGACGACCTCTGCCGCTCCCTCGGCGATCAGGTCTAGCCGTCCGTTCCCGGTCAGATCGGCGGCCTGCAGCCTGCGGGCGCCGGGCAGCAGACGCGGCCACCCCGACATGCTGCGGGCAAAGTGCAGCCGAACCCGCATGGAGTCTCCGGGGGGTGAGAGCACTTCGATCTCGACCCCCGTAGCCAGTCCCGTATTCGTCCTTGTGGTCGGTGGTGTCGTGGAACCGCCCAGCCGATCGATCCCCGCTGTACCGTCCGCCGTGACGCCGTCGTGGAAGGGGTCGGCCCTCGTACCCTCCGTCAAGTCCTGACGGTCGAAATAGAAATTCCCGATATCGCGGTAGCCGTCGGCCTCCTCGAGCACCAGGCCGGGCCGCTGGCGGTCGTTGTTGAAGCCTTCCGGGGCACCGTCGATCACGGCGTCGTCCACGTGCCAGACGAGGATGCCCGAGCCCGGAATGAAAGCGTCGTATTCGTCGGCCCCGAGCCACACGCCGGCGTCCCGCCCAGCCAGAGAGTCGGACTCCGCTGCCGTGATCGTGTGGCTGAACTGCGCCTCCGACGGATCGATCCAACCCAGCTCGAGCCCCGCGAAGGGCACCTCCACTCCGGTGGGAAGATCGAACTCAGACCGCGCCCTCTGCTGACGGTTCTCGAGCCACAGCGACTCCGTCGGCGACAGGGGCACCCGTACCACCCGCGCCGCCAAGCTGCCCGGGGCGGGTGCGCGATCACCGGCAACGATGGTGAGGGTCGTGTCGCGCCTCACCGTCGTCGCCTCGATCCACCCGAGACGGGCCTTCGTCCAGGCCAGGGGATGGGGCGGCACCGTGCCTAAGACGTAGTCGAGCTCGTCGCCGTGAAGGACAAACCCGATTCGATTGGCCCCCACATCCATCAGGCTCCAGCCACCCACGGCGGGCAGCCCGTCGGCAAAGTTCGACAGGCCGGGCAGGCCGAGTTGGTGACCGAAGAACTTTGCCATCAGACCGTTCAGACCGGCGCGCCCGCGGTCGTCCACGGCCTCGGGGAGGATCCACAGGTTCTCGATAGAATGGGTGTCACCGTCGACGAACAGGGCCCCTCCGGCTTCGGCCAGGTCTGCCGGCCCGAGGAAGACGGAGCGTACGTCGTTCAACTCGCCCGTCTCATGACCGAGGCCGGCGTGGATGATGAGATAACTGTCGTATTCGGAGAACACCGGGCCTTCTGGATCTGCCTCGGCGAGGGCTACCGCGTCGGCAGCCAGCTCCCGCCATTTGAGACCGATCTCTTCCGGAGTTCTACCGTTGCCGTATCTCAAGGCTGAAGTCGGCAGAGTGTAGGCGAGTGTGTCCACCCGGGGAAAGACATCGGACTCGATGACGACCTGCCCTTCCGACACGGTGTCGTAATAGCGTGCCAGAGCCCGCAGGTGCCTCTCGTAGTGAGCTCGATCGTGGGGAGGAGTGTCGTACGGCAGCTGATAGTCACTCAGAGCATCGGCCAGCGACCGCAGGTCGAACCGCCCTCGGCCGGAGGTCGTCGGCTCGTCCGGCTCTTCCAGCGGGTAGTCGACGCGCAGCGCCAGAATGCGCCAGTCCTGCTGCACCTGGGCTGCCGTAGGGTGCGCCATCCACAGAGCTCCGAAGACAGCGGCCAGGGAGAAGTGAACGCAGAGACGGGCCGGTCGGGTCCCCCCGGCCGGCCCGCCGAATGGGCGTAGGATACGGTGTCGGATATCGGTGACGATCAGAAGGACAGGTTGAGCGAGTACCGCGTGCTGTCCTGCATCGGTGTGTCGTCGCCGGTGATGTAGGCGACGTCGACCTGGAACATGTTGTACTTCAGTCCGAGGCCAAAGGTCGGTGTCTTCAGGTCGCCGTCGTGATCGAAGGAGTAACCGGCGCGCAGGGCGAGGAAGGACTGACCTTTGATAGCGGACAGGCCATACCGATACTCGCCGCCGGCATGCAGGTCCATCTCCTTGAACTCATTGCTCATGGATTCGTCCGCCCACGCCGTGACCAGGTTCGTGACAAAGTTGCCGTCGTCGATCAGCGGCTTGTAGACGTCGATGGACAGCAGCATGTCGTGATACTCTGTCTCCATGATTTCGTAGGCGACGCCGAGGACGAGATGCTGCGGCAACGGATCGGCCTGGCTGGCGTCGATGTACGCGATCTTCGGGCCCAGGTTGCGCAACGCCGCGCCGAGGCTCAGGCTCGATGTCGCCCGCCACAGCAGGCCGAGGTCGGCCGCAAAGCTGTTGCCGATGCCACTACCACGCTCGATGCCGGCGCCCTGGTCGGCCAGATTGCTGCGGATGAACTTCAGACCGATGCCAGCGGACAGGTTGCCGGAGATGTCGGCGCCGTAGGCGCCGGACAGGGCCAGGTCATAACTGGAAAAACTCCCGAGGATCTCGCCGCGTTCACCGGTCCGCGTCTGCTCGCCAAGATTCAACAGGGTACCGCTGACACCGATGTTCCCCCACCCTTCGACGGGCTGCGAGTAGGCGAGGAACTCGTAGGACAGATCGTCGGCCAGTCCGGGCAGCCACTTCTGGTGTGTGAAGTTGAGCTTGCGATCGGTCTGCCCAGCGAGTGCGGCAGGGTTGAAGTAGCTGGCCGTGGCGTCGTCGGCTATGGCCACGTACGACTCGCCCATACCGCTGGCGCGGGCACCGGGCTCGATCAGCAGGAACAACACCGCCGCACGACTCTCCGGCGTCGCCGACGCCGGCTCGGCGGAACCAGCGAGGCAGGCCGTGGCCACGGCGAGGGTCAGGTATTTCGTCGGAGATTTCACTTGTCAGTCCTCCTGTGCGGCGCCTGGTCCGGATCGGCGCCGGATCTTATCTGGAAAAGGTAACGGTTTCACGGGAATCCCGTGTCTTTTCGGTTCGTTGGGCTTTCCCGTCAACGCAGGACCTGTACCCAGCCGTCCTGCTTTACGGTCTCTCCCGAATCAAGTACTGCCTCGAGCCGGTAGAAATAGGCACCGTTGGCCAACTCCTTGGCCGGCGTCCACGGGACCTGGTTGTAACCGAGTTCGGCGAATCCGGCCATCTCGTCCACGCGGCGCCCGGACAGGCCGAACACCTGGATGCGGACACTTGAGGAAGGCACTGTCAGTGTATAGACAAAGTGGCCAGTGCCATCGGTCGTGGGGTTGGGGTGGAAGAGGACGTCGGCCAGTGCCGCGTCGGCCGCCTCCGCGACGACGAAGGTCGCTTCCTGCACCGATGAGTTATTGAACGTGTCCCAGGCCTTCAGACGAATCGTGTGCTGGCCAGGTTCCAGAGCGCCCAGGGAGAATTCCACCACTCCTTGAGTGTGATCGGTTACGGAGGTGAAAAACTGCGTGACAGCCATCACCTCGGTGTCGTCGACCCACAGTTCGATTCCGTGACCCGTTTCGCCCGTGATATTGATCCCGCTCGGATCCGACAGCACCGCCGCCAGCGTCGGCTGGGGCGAAACGAAGTCACCATCGCGAAAACCCGTCTGGTTGGCGAAAGCAAAGGCGATCTCGGGGCCCGTCTCGTCGAACCCGGCATCGGCCGCGGTGCCCTGCAAAACGAGGGCCGTACGAGCGCCGAAGGCCGGCTCGGAATCATCACCGGTGACGTAGGCGCTGACGCGCCCCTGGTCGGCACGGTAGGTGATGTCCTTCGGCACGCGGAAGCGGGTCTGAAACCGGCCATCGCTTACCCGTACCCGGACGCGAAAGATCGGGGCGCCAAGAAGCTCATACGGCAGACCTTCGATCTGGCTTCGCGCCGATGAGTCGAAGGCGCGCACGAGCGCCTCGCCTTGATAATTGGCGAGCAACCTGCCGTCCTCGCCCACCACCTGGCCGCGGATCTCGACTTCCATCAGCGCCTCGAGAGAGTCGGGCACGTCAAGGGCAACCTTCAGTCGCGGACGATTCAGACGTTGCCCCGAGTCGCCGAAAAGTGAATAACGCTGAATGTTGGTTCGGTCCCGATCGCTGACTTGCACGAGTTGCTTGGCCTCCATCAGAGCCAGTCCCATGGGCACATGGTCGCGGCCACTGCGATACATTTGCTGATGAAAGCGTTTGCCAAGAACCACGTTGCTGGCGTGGAACCCCACGCGCGTGGCGGCGATAAACCCGATGGCACCGCCGCCGGGCATCTTCACCAACGTTTCGGGCATCGATTCGCGACTCGGATCGTCGAATACGCCCACCTGGCTCGCCGCGGTGTAGATGAAGGGCAATCGCCCACCGTTGTCGACTCTGTCGAGGTCGCGGCTGAGAAGGAAAATCTGCTCATGAGCGAGCACCTCGGGGTTGCCATGGCCCAGGTAAGTGAGAATCAGAGCGCCCTCGTTGAGCAATCGAATGAACTCGTCGCGCGCCCTCGGTTTCGTGCGACCCTCCAGCTGGTAGGCCCCGATGTAGAGCTTGGTCATGTCCAGGTCGGACGGCATGTCCCTGGCCATGAACTCTGCATCGTCGACGAAGTAGGACTCGAAGTGGCTGGGGACCTGCGGGTTCGAGATGTCGTCGGCCACCAGCAGAATATGTGCCTGCCACGGACCGGATTCCGGTTCGCGGTCGTAGGCGATGATCTTGTCCACCAGGGCCTGAGCCTCGTCGAGACTTTGCACGGACAGCCTGCCGATGGCGGCATCGGGGAAACGGTCGAGTCCCTCAAAACGCACGTACCACTCGTCGTAGGTGCTCTCACCGTCCTGGTATGGGGGAATCCAGTTCGTGTGACTGACACCCGAGTTGTTCTTGTAATCGTACGTCCCGTCGCCCAACAGGGTGATGTACACGGGTGGAACGGCCCATGTATCGACGGCGTTGTTGACGAAGGCACGGATCGCCATCGGGTCGACCAGTCCGCCGGAGAATTCGTCGTAGATGTCCTGAACATCCACCGCCTTGGTCAAGAACGGGGTCCCGAAGCGGTCGTCGATGGCGCGCCATTCTGCCAGGCGGCTGGCGGCGGGCATGAACTCTGCATGGCTGATGACGACGTAGTCGGCGCGATTGCCGGCGCTGCGCAGTCGCTGCTGGGTATCACGCACCATGGCGGCAGGCCGCTTCCAGCGTATCGGCTGGGAGGCGAGATATCGGGGCGCACGGCCCTTGCCGGAGAACCAGTCCTGGAAGACGATCGTGCCGGTGGACGGGACGTATTCGAAATCGACGATCTCCTGCATGTCTCCGGAGATCTCGAAAACGCGTGGAACGCCATCATCGGCGGAAAAACCGGAAAGCTGGAACTGGCCGACGGCACCGACGGTGGTATCGATCTCGATGCCGCCGTCGGCGGCGGTGGGCCAGTCAAAGGTCAACTCGCCGCCGCGAGCCACGAGGCGCCTGACGTAGTCCACCTCGTACCAGTCGAGGCGGGTCGTGTTCGCGTCGCGGTGAAAAACGCCCAGCTGGTTGAGACCCTCCGTGGCGCCCTGCTGGGCGATGGCGGAGATGGTGTCGGGCCGCGACTTGGAGAACTGGTAGCGGCCGAGGTCCTGCTCGTTCCAGCGCAGATCGAACAGATGGGACTCGTTGGTCCAGCCAAAGAAGGCAACTCGCACCGACGCCGGGACATTGGCGACGGCATCGTTGACGAGAAAGGT
>JAYZCA010000292.1:0-2667 GCA_036339235.1 Candidatus Latescibacterota bacterium
GTGGACGCGGCCCGCTCCCACGGCCAGATGACCGCCTCGCACGGTGCCGACGGCGACTGCGCTACCGGGTGTCGAGTTGACGCGCACGGCTTCAGTCCAGTCGCCAGAGTCGGCATTGGAACCAGCGCGGCCCCGCCTGTAGAAGAGGTCGCCCGTCTCCGGGTCACCGCTGAAGTAGAGCATGTGTAACACCCCATCGGCGTCGACGACGGCCTCCGGCTGCAACCCCCCGTCCGGCAGCCGCTGGACGTGAACAAGGCTTTCCACGACTGCGTCCCCGGCGTCCTGCGCCGCGATGGCGAGCTGCGGAGAGCCGACCAGCCAGGACATCCCGGCCAGCAGCACAGCAGTGATCGTCCGATTTCTCATCCACTATATCCCCTCTGTGACGGCGCACTATGTGTACAATTAAGGTGTGATGACGATCCCGGGGACCCCCTGCCTTCTGCCGCCGCAGTTCGAAGAGCGCCTCGCGCGCCTTCTGCCGGCCGACCAGCAGGCGGCCTGGCGGGCCGCATTCGAGGCGCCACAGGCGGCAGCCTTCCGTGTCAACAGTTTGCTCGCCGAGGAGACAGAGGTGCTGGCCGAACTGCGTCAGAGCGGACTGGCGCCTCAGCGTCTCGACTGGCCGCCGGAGGCGTGGGCGGTGGATTTCGAACAGAGGCGGGCGCTGATCGACTGTGTCGCGGCGCGCGAGGGCCGGGTATACATCCAGAGCCCGTCGAGCCTGGTCCCCGTGGACGTGCTCGACCCGCAGCCGGGAGAGGAGATCCTGGACCTGGCGGCGGCACCGGGGGGCAAGACCGTGCACTTGGCGGCGCGCATGCACAACGAGGGGCGGATCGGCGCCGTAGAGTCGGTAAAGGGGCGCTTCCACCGGCTCCGGCGCAATCTCGATCGCTGCGGTGTGACCATAGCCGACACCTATCTGGCCGACGGTGCAGGTGTGGGGCGCAAGGTCCCTGAGCGCTTCCACCGAGTGCTGCTGGACGCGCCCTGTTCCTCGGAGGGGCGATTCAGCGCCCACGATCCGGAGAGCATGTCGTTCTGGAGTCTGCAGAAGATCCGCGAGATGACACGCAAGCAGAAGAAGCTGTCCATCTCGGCCGTACAGGCCCTCAAGCCAGGCGGCGTCCTCGTCTACTGTACGTGCACCCTGGCGCCGGAGGAGAACGAGGCCATCATCGACGACCTGCTGAACCGGTTCGGCGACGTCCTCGAGGTGGAGGACATGGATCTGCCATCCGCGCACACGACGCCGGGACGGACCGACTGGGACGGGCGCGGCTACGCCGAGGCGGTGCGACGTTGCGCTCACATCCGGCCGGACGGTACGCGCGAGGGCTTTTTCATAGCCCGGCTCCGCAAGACGCAGGCCACGGCATGAGCCAACTCCTGGTCCTAGGTCTGCTCGCGGTTGTGGGCTGCGGCGACGGCAGCGCCACAGGACCGCGTGATCCGGCGAGCCTGCACACTCAGCTGGTGGTGGAATCGGCGCCGGCAGGGATGACCGAGGCGGTCGTCGTCGACAGTGCATTCTGGAATCCCGCCGCCCTGTTGCTCACGGGAGATGCCGCAGTTCTGGAGGTGGAGGGTCCCTTCTCGATCCTCTTCCGCAATGTGGCGGAGGAGCCGCTGGAAATGCGCTACGATCTGCGCTTCCTGGACGTCGACGGCTTTCTCGTGGATCGCTTCATCCCCTTCGGCCAGCCGGTGCTGCTGGCCGCCGGCCAGCCGGTGCTTGAGGAGGGAATCTTCGTCGTGCGAACCACACCGGACATCGGCCGTTTCGGGCTGCTGACCATGCAGATTGCGGCCCGTCTGGTGCGGCCGGAGCAGTGAAAGGGGTGCGCTTCACCCGGCGATGTGTCCGGGGACACAGCGCGCTGGTTCGACGATTCGCATTATGTAACGCAAATTCTCGCGGATGCGACCCTTGACCTGCGCACCAAAAAGTCCCTAACATCCGGTTTCCAGCACGTCGCTCCGCCGAAGGCAATTATGCGATACAACTTCAAATATCTGACAATCGATCGGTTCGGACAGGGCCTGGAGGATGAGTTTCTCGATATTTATGGCCGGCGGGGGGAGGAATTCGCCGGGTACGTGAACTGGATCGGACGTTTCGCCCTCGAGAACATTGCCAACTCGGACATTCTCTACCACGACGTGGAACACACCATGCTCGTGACCACCGTGGGGCAGCAGATCCTGCTGGGCAAACACCTGCTGGAAGGTGGCGTGTCGCCGCGCGAATGGGCGCACTTTGTCACAGCACTGCTGTGCCACGATATCGGCTACGTACGTGGCATCTGCGGGCTCGACGAGAAGGGCGTCTACGCCACCGGCATCGGCGACGAGACCGTCGAGCTGCCCCCGGGAGCGACGGACGCGATGATGACACCCTATCACGTCGATCGCAGCAAGCAGTTCGTCATCGAGCGTTTTGGTCGCGAGACGATGCTCGATATCGACTCAGGACTGATCGCTGAGTTCATCGAGGCGACGCGCTTTCCGGCGACAGACAAGCCGGACCGTGACAAGACGGCATCCTACCCGGGTCTGGTGCGGGCCGCCGATTACATAGGCCAGGTGGGCGACCCCGACTACCTGCGCAAGATCCCGGCCCTGTTCTACGAATTCGAGCAGATTGGCACCAACGAGGCC
>JAYZCA010000293.1:0-3222 GCA_036339235.1 Candidatus Latescibacterota bacterium
ATAATCGACGGCCCCGGGGAGCACTCCTACGAGCTCGCCTTCCACCACGGCGGCGAGATCTTCGATCTCACCCAGGGCGACGAGGCGCGCTTCGAGCGCGTCGGTGCCGACGTCGCCCGGGCCCGGCGCGGCATGCAGCACCTGCGCGATCGCCTGCACCAGCTCACGCCCGCACTGGTGCGCTACCACGCCGCAGGCGGTATGCTCGGCGCTCTGCAGCTGTTCGACGTCAACGAAGACGCCCTCTACTGGCTGCGTATGCGCCAGGAGGTCTCACGCTTCGACTGGCAGTGGGCTCGCGAGCAGGTCGATCGGGTCGACGGGGAAGTGCTGCTGGGCGGCATCCCGCGCACGCCCGTGTTCTCGTCCCTTACCGGGCAGAACTACCAGCAAATGGCCTCCTACTTCGATCTCCTGTTTCCCAAGCACTACTTCTGGCACCGTGGCATTGACGGCATGGTCGGCACGATCGCGCGCTGGGTGAAGCGCCTGGGGGCGTGGAACCCCTCCCTGACCGTGGGCGACCGCTTTGCCGTCGTCGAGGCACTGCTCGGCATCCGCCTGCCGGGTGTGCAGACACTGATGGACCTGGAGATGGGCCTCGGTGAGGAATTCTTCTCACACGTTGTCTACACCGAGACACGCCGAGCCCTGGAGGCCGTCGGCGACGCCGGCAAGGTCATCGCCTGGATATCGACGGGGCGCGTCCCCACGGGGGCGACCAGATGCCGACGCGGGAGCTGCGGGGCATCCTCGAGGCCTCACAGGAAGCGGGGCTGCAGCGATTCCTCTACCACCCGGAGCCCGACATCGGCGCCTCCGAATGGTTGCTGATCTCGTCGATGTGCGGCAAGGCGTGGGATGAGGACCCGGCAGGCTACTGGCCATCGGGCACCGACCGTCCCGATACCTGGAACGGCGGCCGCACTGCGCCCGACGAGGTCTGATGGCTGCTGGAGACCCGCAGAGTCTCACGAGACCATCCCGCCACGACGGAGACACGTGAAGGTCACCGACGATCCGATCGGGATTCTGAAAAAAGACAACTACCATCTGGGGTGGGACCGTACAAAATCCGTGAGGGAGCAGGCTCATGAAGGCGGATGATGTCAAACAGATAGCCGTCGTCGGCGCCGGCCTCATGGGCCACGGCATCGCCCAGGAGTTTGCGCTGGCCGGCTACGCGGTCCACATGCATGCGCGCACCGAGGCGAGCCTCGGCACGGCGCGGGCCCACATCGAGCGCAACCTCGATTATCTCGTCGATCTCGGACGCCTGTCTCGCGCGCAGGCCGACGCGGCCCCGTCTCGTCTGCACGCGACGACGCGTTTCGAAGAAGCGGTCGAGAACGCCGACGTGGTCATCGAATCCGTGTTCGAAGACCTCGACCTCAAGCGCCGCATCTTTCAGCAGCTCGACGAAGTCTGTCCGCGGCACACGCTCCTGGCGAGCAACACGTCCGGCCTCATGCCGAGCTCATTCGCCTCGGCCACCCGCCGGCCCGACAAGGTGCTCGTCGCCCACTACGCCAATCCCCCTCATCTGATTCCGCTCGTCGAGGTGGTGCCTTCACCCGAGACCTCCCAGGAGTCGCTGTCGACGTTGTGCGGCGTGCTCGAGATGGCCGGCAAGCGGCCCATCGTCGTGCGCCGCGAGGTTCCCGGCTTCGTGCTCAATCGACTGCAGTGCTCGCTCCTGCGCGAAGCCCTGTGGCTGGTCGAGAACGGCGTCGCCTCGCCACGTGATGTCGACTACGCCCTCAGTAACAGCATCGGCCGCCGCTGGGCGGTGGCCGGCATCTTCGAGATCTTCGAGCTGCCGGGATGGGATCTGGTCAAAGCCGTCGCCGAGAATGTGTTTCCCGATCTCACCACCTCGGCAGAGGTTTCTCCGGTGCTGACCGACAAGGTCGAGAGCGGAGACCTCGGTGTGCGTACCGGCAAAGGTTTCTACGAGTGGACCCCCGAATCGGCCGACGCGCTCAGACAGAGAATCGCCCACGCGCTGGTCGAAATCGAGCGCTGGACGGATGAGCGACCCTGATGCTGCAACACCAGCCGACGGGACGACGCTTTCTCGGGCTGGCGCTGGCGTCATGCGCGGTTGTGCAGTGGGGCACCCAACCCGTCGTCCTGAAGATTCTCGTTCAGTCGCTGGATGTGTTCACCCTGGCTTGGATGCGCTTCCTGGCCACGGCCGTCCTGCTGTTTCCGCTGGCGATCAGACGCGGCGGACTGGCGGCGCTGCTGCGCCTTCGCGGACGGCAGTTGCTGCTACTGACCGTTGCCGTTTTCGGGCTCCTCAGCAACTACCTGACCTATATGGCGGGGCTCGCCTACGTCACGCCCGGCACTGCACAGATGGTCAATCAGCTCGCGCCCATGCTAATGCTGCTGGGCAGCCTGTGGATTTACAGAGAGCCATTCGGGCGCCAGCAATGGGTGGGCCTCGCCGTGCTGGTCGTCGGCCTCGGCCTCTTCTTCAGTCCCCGTTTCGACGAACTGACGTCGGCCTCGCACGACCTCGCAACAGGGGTCGCACTGGGAGTCCTTTCGGCGGTGCTTTGGGCGGTATATTTACTGTCGCAAAAACAGCTACTCAACATTCTGCGGCCCGAATTGGTGCTGCTGGCCGTGTATCTCACCGGGGCCATCGCCGTGTTCCCTCTGGCTCACCTGCCGGCCTATGCGCAGCTCAACCGTCTGCACCTGTTGTTGCTCGCAGCCACCAGCCTGATGACCTTCCTGTCCTACATGAGCTACGCAAACTCGATCGTACACATAGAAGCGTCGCGCGTCGGCCTGGTTATTTCGCTCAACCCCCTGGTAGCGCTTCTCATGGCCGCGCTGTTCGCGTCGTTGCTGCCGGGTCTGATGCAGCCGGAGTCCCTGACCTGGCCCAGTGCCGCCGGAGCAGGCTGCGTGGTCGTCGGCTCGATGATCGGCGCCCTCGGAAGCGCGGGTGTCGGACGCGAAAGCGGCACGGCATATGGCGAGGAAAAGGACGATGGCTAAGGAGATCAAGTACGAGATTTGTGCCCCGTGGACTGCGACGTTCTATCGCCGGCGAAGGGCTCCAGGCTGTCGCCTTTTGCTGTGTCCGCGACGACGACCCGGGTTCCTTCGGCGTCGATTGGCACGCCGCGCGTAGAGAACTCCTCGTCGGATTCGGCATCAAGCCTGGTCCGCGCCTACCCTCGCACCTACCGCCAGCAGGCGTCC
>JAYZCA010000294.1:0-4694 GCA_036339235.1 Candidatus Latescibacterota bacterium
CTTGAACGTCATTTCAAAAGACGCGATGCTGGAGCCTTGGGTCGCTCGCCGGTGGACGTTCGGCTCTACGCCCTGGCTATGGAGCGCACGGGCCCGACTGCACTCCTCGCATGCGGCCGCGAGAGTGACGTCAGGGTACACACCCAACGCCAAGGTTCTTTCCCTTGGATTGCCGCGGTCGTTCTGCCCCCAGTAGTAACGCCATCTCCAGTACTTCCCCTGCTCGTTGACGAGAAGGTAAAGTCCTCCACCATCGCGAAGCTTATGGGCCTTGCCTCTGTCCGCGAATGACGCGGCCTTCACCTGAGCAGCTGTGAGTTTGTTTAGCGTTCGATCCACCATAGGGGCATCTCCAGGAGACGACACTGAAATACCCCGACCACATACCCCCATGGATCTATGGATACCCGGGAAATCCAACATCGTCCAACGGCAACCAAAAAACACAAAAGGCCTGTAAGTCAACGACTTACAGGCCTTTATGGGACAGTCTTAGAACTGTAAATGGTGGAGGCGGCGGGAATCGAACCCGCGTCCGAGAACAGGTCCTACGAGACCACTACGTGCGTAGTCAGTCTATGCTACGGCTTTCTCGTCCTCACCAGCTCCGACTGACAGGATCCGGATTGGACCAGTTCAGAGAGTTTCGCCGGCCGCCCCTGAACAAGAGTGATCGGCTAGCCTGCTGTAGATGGCGTCGGCGTCCGCGTTGCAGGCCCCACGGACGCCAACGGGCTACCTAAATTTCTTTAGGCGGCCAACGCATACGAGTTATCGTTGGCGTTTGATTTTTTTCCCGAGGATTAGCGAGGTTGTCGGGGACCTCGGCACGCGCTCTCGAATTCTCTCCCCCCGTCGAAGCCAGGTCGCCCCCACAGGTCATGAATTCGCTCTGGCCAATGTACCGGGGGCCAGAAACAAAGTCAAAGTATTCAGTCGCCCAGCCTCCCGCTAGAATGCCTGGCCGATGGACACGTATACCTCCGGTTTCCCCAGGTCGCTGCTCCAACCCAGGTCGAGACGCAGGGGGATGCCCACATCCCAGCGGACGCCGCCGCCGTAGCCGCTGATCATATCACCCCACTTGGCATCGCTGACTCGGCGCCAGACGCCGGCCCGATCCGCGAACAGGACAAACCCCGCAGGACCGGCGGCGAGGCGAAGTTCGCTGCGCACTACGAGCCCGCCACGACCGCCGCCGACGGCCTGAATCGAGTTGCGCTCCACACCGCGCACCGAACCCTCGCCGCCGAACTCCTTCCAGTACGCCTGAGGCAGGTCGGACTCGCGCCGCTGCGTGCCCGTCATGACGCCGCGCACCGCCAGTGCCCAGACGATGTTGTCGCCGAGGTGCAGGTAGTTGCGCGCTTCTACGTCCCCGTCGAGCACCCGGTTGCCGATGCCGCCGATCTCGATAGCGTAGAGCCCCGCGGCGCGCAGAAAGGTCCCGCGTGTGGGCGCGATCTGATTGTCCCGTGTGTCGCGCTGGAAGTCGAGCTGGAAGTTCAGCGCCCGCGCCTCGTTTGTCAGCAGGTCGACCCATGTGTCGTCGATGGGGATTTCGCCGTCGTCATAGGGGAAGGCCTCCGCCTGCGCCTTCCGTCCCGAAGGGCCGGGATCAGCACCGAAAGGATCATCCGGAAAGGCGGCCCCTTCGAATGGATCGCCGCCGAAGGGATCATCTTCGAACCCATCGTCCGCCCCATCGTCCGCTGCTCCGTCATCCACAGAATCACCCTGCCCGTCGTCGAATCTGATCGTGCGCCCATTGATGGGACGGTTGCGCGACTGGGTCCAGTTCATCGTCAAGTTCGACGCGTAGACGACGTTGTCCGACAGTTCCCAGCGGCGGCTGACCACGGCGTTCAGCTTCCACAGGCGCTCGATGGACGGATAGTCGAAGATCGCGCCCGACAGCAGTGCCGCCGCTTCGTCGGCTCCGAACAGCAGGTTCAGTTCGTTGCTCAGAGAGTGGTTGATCGTGAGCAGGTCGAACTGCGTCGGATCCGAAGGATCGGCGAAGACGCGCGTGTCCCCCCACTCGTCGGTCACCCCCGCCGACAACGCCAGGTCCGCTGCCGAACCCAGCAGATCGCCCTCGGTGAGGAACAGCGTGAGGCCCTCCAGCGGCCGTCCGAGGTTGGCGTCGACGCCGATGCGATTGCCACGCCCGATAAAATTGATGTGCTGCACGCGTCCCGAAACGCCTGGCTCGCTGTTGTTGACGAACAGGCGACTGCGCAGATGCAAAAATTTGCGCTCCTGCAGGCTCAGAATCACCGGCTGCACGCTGTCCCCCGGCGCACCGGTAGGTGTCGTCAGTGTCACCGAGCGAAACAGACCGGTGCGCGACAGGTTGTTCCGCGTACGGCGCATCTGCTCCGGGTCATAGAGCTGGCCCTCGCGGAAGGTGAACTTCCGCTCGAGCAACGACCGTCTTGTCAGCAAGTCGGTCTGTTCGATCGTCACCGGTCCGAAATACATCCGCTCCCCCGTCGACACCGAGTACGACACCGCCACCTCCTGCCGGCGCGCATCGAGGTCCACCTTATTGCGCACGCGCGCATGGGCGAAGCCCTCGCTGTTGAGCCACACCAGCAGCTCTCGCTCGTCACCGATGACTTCGCCATAGCGAAACACCTCGCCGGGGGCCACGCGCAGTCGCGCCCGCAGGATCGCCGCCAGCAGGGTGTCCTGGCCGGTGAACTGAACCGCGACTCCGGACACCGTCCATTGTCGTCCGCTGTCGACCTTCAGCGTGATATGCAGTTTTCCGTCGTCGTCGATGACGAACCGGGATCTCACGATGTCTACATCCATGTAACCGCGGCTGCGGTAGAGGTTCTCGATCTTTGACAGGTCGGCGCGAAAGAACCGCCGGGCGAAGCGGCTCCCCACCTGGGTGCGCATGGCGGCGCGCACTTCGCGGTTGCTGATCGGCTTCTCGGCAAGATGTTCGAAGCGGACCGCGACGACTTTCGGCGTATCCAGATCCCGCAGGTCCACAGTACGGTCGGCTATGGCTTGTACTGCCAGCACCAGCAGCATCCCCGTGTACAGACAACGCTGCATCAGAATTCCCGGCTCAGGCCGACACCGACACCGTAGAGCTGATATTCGGAATAGGCGGTGGCGTCGATCGTCATCCACGAAGTGATGTGGTACTCCACCTCGAACTGGCCGGCCGCTGCGGCGCGCGTACCCGCCTCGTAGCGCACCCATATCGGCAGGGGCCAGCTGAGAAACTTGCCGACCCGTACGGCGCTCTGCCCCACCGTACCCAGGGTCGTCCCCGACGGCAGCAGGAGAAACTCGTCGAGGCCGACGCGCTGTACGCGCCGACTCAGCAACAGCTGCCCCGCCGCGGTGTAGAGGGCGTTGGCGTAGTCGGCGTTTTGCGTCGTCGTCTGGCCGAACGCGAGAAGGTTCAGCACTTCAGCGTCACCCAACCCTGGCGAGGTAAGGCGCGGTGCGGCCTCGCGCACCGGCCCCTCCAGGATCATCGTCACCTCCGCCTCGGGTTCGCTCTCATCGTACGGCTGCACTGTCGTCGTCGCCTCCAGATCGAGCTCCGGATCGAGCAGGATTGGGTCATAGAGCAGGTCGAGGATGGAGTACGTAGGTACCAGGCGATCGAGGACAATACGTCCGCGGGTAAAGGTGAACTGACGGTTGAGGATGATGACTTGGCCGTCGACAATCTCCAGTTCCCCCTGGAACTTCGGCTGGTAGAAGGTGCCGTAGACCCGTGTCTGGCCGTCGAGAGTGATGTTGGAAAGCTCGCTGCGCGATTCCAGTCCGTCGACGTCGACGTAGACGTTGAGTCGTGTGCTCTCAAGGAAAGGGCTCTGTATCGCCGGTGGCGGTGGTACGGGCGGCGATGTCAGGTCGACGAGTTGCACGTCGGCCGTGGGCCGGACGAGCTGTACGTTGCCTTCCAGCAAGGATCCCTGCGCATCGCGCAGCAACGTCAGATCCAGGTCGATGTCGGGCGCCTCGAAGACGTCCTCGTACTCGTAGCGTACATCCTTGCCGACAAGCTGAAGTCGATAGTCGGTGCCGCCTTCGGAGAGCAGATCGAAGAACCCCGTGAGCAGCAACTTCCCCGGACCGCTTGTCGTCTTCCCCGAGAAGTTCATCAGTTGTGCGTGGGCGCCACCGCCGTCGCGTTCGCCGAACTCGATCCGACCAGCGGGAAAATGGTATCCCGGCTTCACATCGAGCAGGGCCAGCTCCAGGTCTTCCACTTCCACCTGTCCGGCGAAGTGCGGGTCCGTCACCAGCGAGTCCACCGTGACGTCGAGACGTAACGTGCCACTGAGCGACTCGAGTTGCGGCACCTGGTCCAGCATGGGCAGCAGGTCGATGCCGGCGGAGTACGCGCGCATTGTCAGTTCGTCCCATTTGGGCCAGATGTTGACCGCCGGCGCCGACGCCGTCACCTGCAGGCTGTCCTCGACGAGTGTCACCCATGTAGCGGTGCCGTGCCATGCACGGGGGCGTCTGGATACGCACGCCGACAGGTCTCCGAGGAACTCGAGCTCGACGTCGGCGCTGGCATCGAGAGCCAGACTGTCGAAAGTCCCCGTCAGGTGCGCCTGCAGAGACATCTCACCTGCCGGCAGCGACACCCGGCCGGGAATGGCCCGGGCCGCCGCGTCCAGTTTGAGGTTGTCGACACGGACCGTCAGTCC
>JAYZCA010000295.1:0-14038 GCA_036339235.1 Candidatus Latescibacterota bacterium
ATCTACCGTTTCCCGACGCCCTCTACGCACCCGGCAGCGGAGATGGTCACACCGCTTCGAGTCGGCGTAGATTGAGGAGAGTACGAAATGACATATACATGACAATTCCCGCTATCTTCCGCTGGCCCTCGCCCTGGCTCTGGGGTGCCATAGGAGTTCTGATCCTCGCTGACTCCCATGACTTCTGGGATTGGATTCAGATTTCCTGCCTGGTCCTCTTTGCGAGCGTCGTCTACTACGTGCGCAACCGGACTGGCTTGGGTCGCGGCACCGATACGTTGTCGGCTACCCCGTGTGCCCTCGATCAGCGCCTTGACGAGAGAAAGAGCGAACAGTCGATGTCGAACGGCGAGGGAGGCGACATCCCGGCTTGGTTCGACGAGGTCGAAGCCCATCTGCGCGATGTGCTCGACGGGATGATCGCGGTCAGCGAAAAGATGGACCGCTGGGAGCGAGAAGGTGTCCCGGCAGCGGGTCCGCATCGCGTGGTATCCAGTTGACAGACGAAGAAGAGATAAAAAAATGTTGATCAAGATTCTCGGGGCGGCACTGCTCGCCGTGGGCGCGTGGTTCGCCTTTCAAATGCTAATGGGTGTGATCTGGGCGATCCTATCCGTCGCCATCGTTGGGGGGTTGATCTGGGGTGGTCTAAGGCTGTTGAAGGCCTGACGCCGCCGACGATGTCCACCGCCCATACGCCGACGGATGCGGAAGCCGCACCGGCGAAGCTGCAGCTGGGGCGACGATTGTATCGCGAGGAGCACTGGTCTGAGGCCGCCGAGGTCCTCGAAAAGGTGCTTGCCGCCGACCAGAAGAACCTGCCGGACCCACTCAGGGGAGAGGTGCTTTTCCTCCGAGGCATGGCCTTCGTGCGGGCCGGTAGCGAGGCGGAGGGCATCGACGATCTCGAGGCCGCCGCCGCGGTGTGCTGCGGTGGTTTCGGCTCGGTCCGAGTACGGCTTCAAGCCGTTCGCCGGGGACCAGCTCCGTCCTGCTCAACGCTCATTACTGGCTGGATGCGGATCGTCACTGGGTGGACGGCTCGCTCTTTGAAGCCTTGGGACTATAGTGTGTTGTTCGACGCTGGCGTCGTCCGGGTCGCCTATGATCGGTCCGATCCTTTCACTGGATTCCGAGATCTGGTCCTGGCCGTAGTTGAGGGTCCGCAATGGAAGCGTTCCATCGGCCTCGCCGTAGGTACGGTTGACGACGGCCTTCGCCTTGAGCTTGCCCGCGCTCTCGACGACGATCCCGGCGCCCTCGAACCCACATCGGCCGGATGGTCGATGACGGCATGGATTTCCCGAGCCTTTTTAAGCGATCAACCTGGTAAGCTGACGGGGCGGACACATCTCCTGTGAGGTGCCCGCCTCTTTGCGTACGCTTCGGCTCCTTGACGGCGTTGGGATCGGCCACTTCTTACAGTGACGACTGCACGTGCGCACAAGGGGAGCGTTCCATGGAGAAGCAGTTCCGAGTCGAGACCCACCTCGAGGGCGACCTGGCCGAATTGTACGGGGCGGTTCTGTCCGAGTTCGAGCGGGCCAGCGGCATGAGCCTGTCGGAGGTGAACCGGTCACTCCTACAGACCGGTATGCTGTTCCATCTGACGATGATGACGTCCATAGGGGTCGTGTCAGACGAGGCCCGCCGTGAAGATCTCGACGGGCTGGCGGAGAAAATTGGCGGCGACAACCTACTCTGGGAAATCGTCGAACTGGCGCGACAACATTGGCGTGAAGGGGGGACTGGCAGCATCGATCTGAAAGTGTAAGCAGTCGTTAAACTCCTGTATTCGCTTCATTTGAGAGCCTTTTGGTCAAGTTGACAGTGGTTCGGAGGTCGTCTAAATTTTGCAGGTCTGAGCCGAACTGAAGCCGCTGTGACCGAACTCTACAACGATACCGTTCTCGACCACTACCGGAACCCGCGCAACACGGGGGTCCTCGAAGGGGCCGACGCCGTCGGCAAGGCGGAGAATTCGGCTTGCGGTGATGTCCTTCATCTGTATCTACAGATCGAGGAGGGTCGCGTGCGCGCGGCTCGCTTTCAGACCTTCGGCTGTGCCGCGGCCATCGCTGCCGGCTCGCGGCTCACCGAAATGGTCACAGGACTCACGCTGGATGAACTTCGCGGCATCCGTCGCCAGGACGTAGTCGACGCTCTCGGCGGTCTGCCGCCCATGAAGGTCCACTGCTCCGTCCTCGCCGAGGACGCGATCCGGGCCGCACTGGAAGATTTCGCAAGTCACTGACTACTACCCCTCGAAAGGACTGCACGATCATGGCCTTTACTCTGCCAGACCTGCCCTACGCCCACGACGCCCTCGAGCCCATCATCGACAAGGCGACGATGGAGATTCACCACGGAAAGCACCATAACGCCTATGTCACAAACCTCAATGCCGCCCTCGAAGGTCACGACGACCTGGCCTCCAAGAGCATCGAGGATCTGATCACCAACCTCGACGCGGTTCCTGAAGACATTCGCACCGCCGTGCGCAACAACGGCGGCGGTCATGCCAACCACAGCTTGTTCTGGCAGATCATGGCACCCGAAGGCCAGAGGAGCGAGCCCTCCGACGATTTCCTGAAGGCCGCCGAGGCTGCCTTCGGCACACCCGACGCCGCCAAGGAGGCCTTCAGCAAGGCCGGGGCGACCCGCTTCGGCAGCGGCTGGTCCTGGTGCGTGATCAAGGACGGCAAGATGAACATCCTGAGCACGGCGAACCAGGACAACCCGCTGATGACGGGCGAGGGCACACCGATCATCGGCATGGATGTCTGGGAGCACGCCTACTACCTGAACTACCAGAACCGTCGACCCGACTACATCGCCGCCTGGCACGATGTCGTCAACTGGAACGAGGTGAACCGCCGTTTCGATGAAGCGATGTAACATGGCGTTCGGATCGCTGTAGGCGTAAACACGGCAGTACCTATAGCGATCATCCTTCTATCTCCACCACAACGGGAGGCCACGCCATGGCCATCGATGGCTCCACAAGCCGCTGTGCGGCTGCAGAGGCGGAGGCATCAACGCAGAACGATGCCTGTACCGAAGAAGCTGAGTGTACGGGTGTCGTCGAGGAGCAACGTACCGTCCTCGACGACAGCCACCGCGACCTTCGTGATGACGAGTTCTGGCGCCATATCCCGGCCTACGCCGGGCTGACGGCAGACGAGTTCCACGACCACCGTTTCCAGAGTCGCAACTGCATCACCAGCGCCGGCAAACTGCGCGATGTTCTTCAGGGTCGCGTGTCCGATTCGTTCTACGCCGACGTCGAGGCCGGCGTGCGGGGCTCGACGATGAGTCTGCGCCTGTCGCCGTATCTGCTGGCCCTCGTCGATTGGGATGCACCTGAGACCGATCCGATCCGCACCCAGTTTCTGCCGCTGGCGTCGCGCTTCCGACCCGATCATCCCGAACTGCATTTTGACTCTCTCAACGAACAAGCCGACTCGCCGGTACCGGGTCTGACGCATCGTTACTACGACCGAGCCCTGCTGCTGGCCCTGGACACGTGTCCGGTGTACTGCCGGTACTGTACTCGTTCGTATTCGGTAGGTCTGCACACCGAAGAGGTCGAGAAGGTCCACTTCGGGGCGACGCTGGAGCGCTGGGAGCAGGCCTTCGACTACATTCGCCGTCACCCCGAGATCGAGGATGTCGTCGTCAGCGGCGGCGACATGTACAACCTGAAGGCGGAGCAGGTGGCACTGCTGGGGCGCACCCTGCTCGACATCGATCACGTGCGCCGCTTCCGCTACGCCACCAAGGGACCGGCGGTGATGCCGCAGAAGCTGGTCACCGACGACGAATGGGTGGAGGCTGTCGCCGGCGTCGCCGAAGAGGGTCGGCGGCGGCACAAACAGGTGTCTCTGCACACGCACTTCAACCATCCCGCCGAGATCACCGCGATCACGCGACAGGGCCTCGACCGGCTGCAGGATCGAGGTGTCATCGTACGCAACCAGGCGGTTCTGCAGCGCGGCGTAAACGACGACGCCCAGACCATGGTCGGCCTCATCCGGCGGCTGTCGTACCTCAACGTTCAACCCTACTACGTCTTCGTGCACGACATGGTGCGCGGCGTCGAGGAACTGCGTACGACGCTGCAATCGGCGATCGATCTGGAAAAACAGGTACGCGGCGCGACGGCGGGGTTCAACATTCCCGCGTTCGTCCTCGACACCATGGGCGGCGGTGGCAAGCGGCATGTGCACTCCCACGAACACTACGACCGCGAGGCGGGGATCGCCGTATTTACCAGTCCCGTCGTGCGGCCCGGGCGCCAGTTCTTCTACTTTGACCCGATCCACGAACTCGGCGTCGAGACGCAGGGCCGCTGGGCCGATGCAGAGGAGCGGGCGGCCATCATACAGGCCGCGCGTCAGGCGGCCGGATCATAGCAGCACCAGGAGCGTATATTTCAGCATATCGACCACGAAGAGAGAGGAAGGTGGCCAGGGCTGCCTTCTTCCTGAAACGGACGTCACGACATGGACACCTCCGTCATCCAGGGAGCAGACTTGTGGCTCGCGGTATTGTGCGGCCTCGGGCTCCTGCTGGTGGGTGTCGGTCTCGGCATTATTGTCAGCCACTACCTGAAGAAGGTGAATCAGCAGCGCTTCGAGGAAGAGGCCGAGGCGCGCGCCGTGCGTCGCCTGGCAGAGGACGAACGCGCCCAGCGTATCACCTTTCTCGAGGAGAAGGACGGCTGGTATCGAGTCAAGGCCGACCAGGAACGCAAGATCGAAGAGACCATCGAGTCGCAGTCGCGACGCGAGAAGGAGTCGAGTTCGCGGGAGCGTGAACTCGAGAACCAGCGCAGCGATCTGCGCAAGGAGTGGACCCGCTTCAAGAACCAGGAGCGCCGGCTCGGGTCGCGAGAGCGTGCCATTCGCGACACCGAGGTCGAGATGGAGGCGGTGAAGCGGGAGTTCCGCGAGAAGCTCGAACTGGCAGCCAACCTGACGGGGGACGAGGCCAAGGAACAGCTGCTCGAACACCTGCAGAGCGAAGTCCGGGCGCGGGCGGCGGCGACGATTCGCGCCGAACGGACCCGGGCGCGGGAGGAGGCCGATCGCGAGGCGCGCCGCATCGTCGCCCAGGCGATCCAGCGCTGCGCCGTGGAGGAGGCCGAACACGTTTCTACATCCACCGTCACTCTGCCCGGCGAGAATCTGAAGAGTCGTATCATCGGCAAGGAAGGGCGCAACGTGCGCGCCTTTGAGAACGCCACGGGCGTGAAGGTCGTCGTCGACGATACGCCGGACACCGTACTGCTGTCCTCTTTCGACCCCTTGCGCCGCGAGGTGGCGGCGCGTTCGATGGAACGACTGATCCGCGACGGCGGTTTCACGCCCAGTCGCATCGAAGAGGTCGTGGCCGATGCCAAACGGGCCCTCGATGAGGACATGGAGGACGCCGGCCGTCGGGCCCTGAGCGAGATCGGAGCCGGTGAATATCACCCGGATCTGCCCGCCTCGGTGGGGCGACTTAAGTATCGTTACAGCTACGGGCAGAGCCAGTTGCAGCACTGTCTCGAAGTCGGTCAACTCGCCGGCCTGATGGCGATGGAACTCGGCCTCGACGCGCCCCTGACACGGCGGGCCGGCCTGCTGCACGACATCGGTAAAACCGTCAGTCGTGAGATGGAAGGATCGCACATCGATCTGGGCGTCGAACTGGCCGACCGTTTCGGCGAGCACCCGGTGGTCAGGGAGGTGATCGCCGAAAGTCACGAGGATCACGAGCGTGTCGATCCCATCTGCTTCCTGGTGAAGGCGGCCGATGCTATCTCCTCGACACGTCCGGGCGGCCGCCGCGAGGACCTCGAGGGCTACGCCAGGCGCATCATGAGGCTGGAGGAGATCGCCACCTCCTTCGAGGGCGTGAAGGACGTATTCGCCATCAACGCCGGGCGCGAGATCCGCGTGATGGTGCGCGGCGACCGCATCAGCGACGACGACGCCGAGATCCTGGCCTTCGACATCGCCGAGCGCGTGCGTCAGGAGTTGACCTTTGCCGGCGAGGTGAAGGTTATGGTCGTGCGCGAGACGCGCGTCGTCCGCTACGCCGGCCCAAAGGCCTCACGACCGTCGCGAGGTGGTAACGGGCGACCCCGTGGACGTCGCTTACCGGCACCGCGCAACGGTCATCCTCCGAGCCCGCCCGGAAGCTGAGGCGTGCCGCCGACCCTCAAGCCCTTCGGAGGACTGCGCCGCATATTCGGGCGCCTGGTCGCCCGTCGTCGGCCCGTGGCAGAAGTCACAGTCGGGCTTCGCGGTCTTCCGCGTCTCACACGAAGTGCGGACGGGTCGCCTCGGTGTGTCGCCTGCGCTCTGTGCGCCGGTGCCTGTCCATCCGGGTGCATCGTTGTCGAGGCCGGGCCGCCCGCAGGCGGTGGCGCCGTCGACGAGCGCTCCCGGAGGCCGACGCGATTCGAACTGGATCTGGGAAAATGTCTGCTGTGCGGCCTGTGCGAAGCAGCTTGTCCCGAGGGAGCGATCACACTCTCCGGCCCGGCAGTCCCCGGCACGAGGCACGCAGCCGACCTCCGCCTTGACCTCGACGCCCTGTTGGAGCCGGCATGAGCCGTGTCGCCATTCTCGGTTGTACCGGCTCCATCGGCAGCACCACGTTCAACGTTATCGAGGGACTGAGGCGGCAGGACGGCGACGAGGCCTGGGGGGTGGCGGTGCTGACGGCGGGGAGTCGTGTGGACGAACTGATCGGGCTGGCGCAGCGATGGCGCCCGCATCTCGTCTGTGTCGCCGACGAGGGGGCCGCGGACAGCGTCCGCCGCGAGTTGGGAGACGGCATCCGCGTCGTTCACGGCGCCAGTGGCCTGTGCAGCGCCGTCACCGAGACGGATATCGACATCGTCGTCAACGGCCTGGTGGGCGCCATCGGCCTGCCGCCGACACTGGCAGCGCTGAACCGTGGCCTGCCGGTGGCTATGGCCAACAAAGAACCACTGGTGATGGCGGGCGGCCTGCTGCTGGAAGCGGCCAAGGCAGGCGACGGTGTCATCCTGCCCGTGGACTCGGAACCCAGCGCTATGTGGCAGTGTCTCAATGGGGAGCGGGAGCAGGATGTAAGACGTTATTTGCTGACCGCGTCGGGAGGGGCCTTCCGCGACCGGCCGCGCGCCGAACTGGCGTCGGTGACCCCGCAGCAGGCTCTCGATCATCCGACGTGGCGTATGGGCCCGAAAATCACCGTTGACTCGGCGACGCTGATGAACAAGGGCTTCGAGGTGATCGAGGCGGGGTGGCTCTTCGGCGTCAGCGTCGACAAGGTGGACGTCGTCATACATCGCGAGTCGATCGTGCACTCCATGGTCGAGTTCGTCGACGGCTCTGTGATCGCTCACCTTGGACGCACGGATATGGCGATCCCGATCCAGTACGCCCTGACCCATCCGGCCCGCAGGGAGGTACCATTGTCGCCCCTCGACGTCGTGCGGCTGGGAGCGCTGCACTTCGAGGCGCCCGACATGACCCAGTACCCGGGACTGGCCCTGTGTTATGAGGTCGGCAGGGCAGGGGGTACGTTGCCGGCGGCGTTGAACGCCGCCAACGAAGTGGCGGTGGCGGCTTTTCTCGATGGCACTATCGGTTTTCTCGACATTTACGAAATCAACCGGGCGGTGGTCGATGGCTGGGAGCCGGTGATCGCAACGAGCGTGGACATCGTCCTCGACGTCGATCGTGACGCCCGGCAGCGGGCCAGGCAAGTGGCCGACAGCCACCTCGCCGCCGCCTGAATCACGATCTGGAGTCTCCATCGTATGGCCAAGAAGGAACGCAGCACGCAACAGAAGCCACAGGCTGGGGTTCGCGGTCCGACGCTGAGCGCAGACGAACTGCTGCACACCAGTGGGATCATCAACCTCTGCCAGCGCGTGTTGCACGCGTTGACGGGGGTGATGATCGGCGCCTTCGCACTCATCGTAATGTTCACGACCTTCAGCAGTGGGCCCTTCGTACAGGTGACGGGTCGGGGTCTGTACTTCCTCATTCTCGCCTCCGCCGTGTCCTCCCTGGCTACCTGGATCGTTCGCGTGCGCATGGAAAAGCGGATGGGAAAGGAAACCCACGCCGTGGCCGACGCTTTCAAGCGACTCTGACAGGATGGAGACGATCACCGCCAAGGGTCACTTCCACGCCGCCCATCGGCAGCTGGGATACGATGGCAAGTGTGCCTATGTCCACGGCCACACGTGGCGGGGAACCTTCGTGGTGCGCGCCGAACGTTTTCCGCGACTGGCCGATGTCGACATGTCCGTCGACTTTGGCGCCCTGAAGGACGTGTTCAGGAGCCTCGATCATCGCATGCTCGTCTCCAGTCGGGACGAAGCCTTCCTGCGGAGCGGCCTGTTCGAGCCGGAAGGCGTCGTCGTCTTGCCAGGTGGCAACCCCAGTGTCGAGAACGTGGCCCTGTTCTGCATGGATCGAGGTGTCGAGGTACTGGAAGGATTGTTCCCGGGCAGGGGAATCGATTACGATTTGCAGGTAACGATCCAAGAGACGGATAACAACCTCTTCACCCTCGACCGCTCGGTGACGATCTGATGGCACGCGAAGGCCTGATGAAGTCGAAGGAGGTCAGTCGGTACCTCCGCTGCTCGGTAACCACAGTGCGCCGGCTCGTCGCCAAAGGCCAGATCCCGCACTTCCGCTTGGGCAAGCTCGTACGCTTCCGGCGCAGCGAGGTCGATGCCTGGCTGAACATGCATCACGAGGGCGAGCTACCGCCGGACGGTGCCCGGGAGCCCCTGGTACATCCGGATCAACTGTTCCTGTTCGGACGCGAGGTCGGACGGGAAGCCTAGTGTCGAGCCTCTGGCGGTCCATGTTGCCGGCGCCGGTGGCGGCTGCAGGTTTCCTGCTGGCCTCCTGCGGCATTCCGGACCGTGACAATCCCTCCGATTCCGGTATCGTCGTCGACGACCTGGGCATCGAGCTGGTGGCCACCCTTCCCGCAGATATCGAGATCGCATCGGGGAGCCAGTTGCTGTCCGAACTACGCTATACGATCTCAGCCGTCGACATGAGCACACCGGTCACGGGTACCTTGAATCTGGTCGGTGAGACCGCCCGAGCCGTCGCCCGCGGGATTCCGGACGGCACCGGTCGCCGGGTGCATGTCGAAGCCCTGGACAACAACCGCATCCGAACCTTCGCCGCCACCGATACGATCGATATCGCCGACGGCGTACCATCTATTCTGTTTCTGCCTCTGCTGCGTCTTACCGGTGCGGTGGAATTGACCTCCCTGTTGCCCCCGGAGGTCGTAAGTCTATCGGTGAGTGTCGTCGTCGATGCCGACACCACCATCCACAATTATGACATCGACGAGCCGCGTCTGCAGGAGGTGATCGGTGACATCCCCACCGGCACCGGCGTGCGTCTGTTGATGCGCGGCCGCGACGCCGACGACCAGGTGCTGGTCTCCGAGGATGTCCGGACCGACGTGCGGGACGACCTGCTTGCACGTGTCACCCTGAACATCACCACCGGTGCCGTCTCCGTCACGGCAAATTTCCCCGATTACGTGCCCCTGGCCTCCATTGATCGCTTCAGCTCGGCGGCGGTGTTCTACCGGCGGACGGACAACCCGAACCTGCCCGATCCGGACGAAGCTATCGACTTCGATCGTCTGTTCCTCCTCCAGGGGCTTGGCCCAAATCAGGAGCAGATCGAATTCTACAACTTCGATGTGAACTCGAAGACACCGGCTGAGATCTATTTCATCGTCGACCGTCATGGCGACCGCGTCGCCGGCCAGCCGCCGATCTTCGAAGAGATTCCCGGAGACGCGGGGTACAATGACCTGCGGCGGGTCATCGAAGTGAAGATCGTCGACAACGACTTCCGGCCGAATTCGATAACGTCACTGGCAGACATCCAGGCCGCGGGTGCCGATACGACGGTGACGGACCAGATCATGAACTGCGTCATCGTGCCCGACGGCTCGACGGCGAGTCGTCGCTTCGACCCCACCGACGCCACGGGTCTGCATGACGGCTGGTACCGTGACCAGGTCGTCCGCTATCTGCTGTTCGAAAATCCCGACAGCCGGGCCACGGCGGAGTTTGGTGGGCAGGAGATTTCGGCTGCTGTGATGTACGCCTTCTTCGACAACGACACCGACCCGACGGACGGCTTTGCTACGGACGAGACCGGATCGACTCACAACGTCGTGACGGTTCTACCTGAGCAGGAGGGTTATTCGCCGCTGCGGGTACTGCGCGTGTTCAAGCTGAGAGTCTTCGACACTGTCATGTCCGTCGGTTCGGCGCAGGACAACGACCGCGAGGACAACGTGGTCCTCCTTCCCGAAGTCCTCATCATCAACGCGCCCATCGTCGACATCGGTACGCCGGGCGGTGGCTGATCGAGCGCGTCGCCATCCTCGGCGCCGGGGTCATGGGTGCGCAGATCGCTGCCCTTGCAGCCAACGCCGGGCTCCGGGTCGATCTTCTCGATCTGCCTGACGGGGACGACCCCGCTGGCCGCGCCCGTGGTGGTGTCGAGGGCCTCGCGAGCCTGCGGCCACCGGCCCTCTACCTTCCTGAACTTGCCGCGAGCATCCGTCCAGGCAGCCTCGACGACACCGCAGTCCTCGGAAAAGCGGACTGGATCATCGAAGCCGTCGTCGAGGACCTCGACACCAAACGATCTCTCCTCGAGCGCGTGACATCGCACATCGCCGCTGACGCGGTGATCTCGAGCAACACTTCCGGGCTGTCCATCGCCGCTATGGCCGCCGCGTGTCATGCCGATGTGCGCAGGCGCTTCCTGGGCGTCCACTTCTTCAACCCGCCACGGTACATGAAACTCGTCGAGGTGATCCCCGGGCCCGACACGGACGCCGATGTCGTGGCGGCCATGTCGGTCTTCGTCAGCCAGCGACTGGGGAAGGGGGTCGTCGAGTGCCGGGACACGCCAACTTTCATCGCCAATCGCCTGGGGATTTTCACCGTCTTCGATGTCCTGCACCGAATGGCCGAGCACAGTCTCACCGCCGAGGAAGCCGATGCCGTTACCGGCACGGTGCTGGGGCGCCCGCGCAGTGCCACCCTGCGCCTGAGTGACCTCATCGGTCTGGACACCCTGCTGCACGTGGCGGCCACGTCCTTCGACAACCTGCCAGAGCATCCCGGAATCGAGCGTCTGTCGCCGCCGGCCTCCGTCAGCACCCTGGTCGGAGACGGTCGCCTGGGTGTCAAGACGGGCGCTGGCTTCTACCGCAAGACGGGCAAGGGTATCGAAGCCGTCGATCTGCAGACGCTGGTCTATCGACCGGTGCAGACCGTGGACAGCAGCCTTCCCACCCGTGGGCCTCTCGGCGATCGTCTCGAAGCCGTGTGGAGCGCCAGCGATCGGCTCGGGGTCTTCGCGCGCGAGCATCTCGTGGCGACGCTCGCTTACTGTGCGTGTTGCGCCGCCGATGTTGCGCACGGACTGGAGGACGTGGATCGGGCCATGCGCTGGGGGTTCAACTGGGAAGCGGGACCCTTCGAACTGATCGACCTGATCGGTGCCGCGCGGGTACGCGATGCCATCGTCGCCGCCGGTGACGACCCGCCGCCGCTGCTGGATCGGATCGTCGATGCCGATCCGGCTCGTGTCTACGTCGACACCGGCGGGGGTGCAGTACTGACACCTTCCGGAAACGGGCGACGGCTGCCGCAGTCCTCGGCATCACCCACCGACGAGGAATGGCTTGCCGGCGGCGAGGTCATGATCGAGTCGGATGGTATGCGCCTCGTGTATCTGGGGGATGGAGCGGCAGCCATTCAGCTGCGGGGCAAGCTGAACATGCTGCCGCCCGACGTGCTGCGCCACGTACAGGAGGCGATCGAGAAACAAGCCTTCGATGTTCTGGCGCTCACCGGCGCCGGTGGGCTGTTCTCGGCCGGAGCAGATCTGAAATACGTCATGCGACTCATCGGCGAGGCCGACTGGCAGGGGTTGGAAGCATACCTGCTGCTGTTCCAGGAGACGACCTCGGCAGTACGCTACGCCTCGGTGCCCGTCGTGGCGGCAGTCAGGGGACTGGCACTGGGCGGCGGCTGTGAGCTGTGTCTGACGTCGTCGGCGCGGGTCGTGGGCGGTGAGCTGCGTATGGGATTGGTGGAAGCCAGAGTCGGCCTCATCCCTGGCGCCGGGGGGTGCAAGGAAATGGTGCGTCGCTTCGGCACCGATGTGGAGCGCGTGTTTCCAACCCTGCAGCAAGGACTGATGTCCGACAACGCTCTGCAGGCGCGTCGCTGGGGGTTCCTGGACGAGGCCGATGCCGTCCACCTGGACGACGACCGCCTGCTGGCGCCCGCCTTCGAGCGCGCCCGCAACCTGCTGGCGCAGGGGTGGGAGCCGCCCGTGGCGTCAGTCCTCCCGGTGGCCGGTCCCGAAGCCCTGGCGCGAATCGAAGAGGGACTGGCCCGCAGCGCCGCCGAGGGTGACCTGCTGGAGCACGACGTCGTCGTCGGACGGGAGCTGGCAGGTGTCCTGTGCGGGCGCGGCGAGGCAGGACCCCTGTCGGAGGCACGCTTGCTGGAACTGGAGCGTGAAGCGTTCCTCAAGCTGTGTCGAAGCCCCGCGACACAGGCTTGCATCGACCACATGCTGCGCACTGGCAAGCCGCTGCGCAACTGAAGAAGGGACACCGGGATGGGACTCAGAACCGCACAACAGTATCTGCAAGGGTTGCGGGACGGACGCTACGTAACCTTCAAGGGCGAGCGCGTCGAAGACGTGACAACCCACGAACACCTCGGTGTCGGAGCCCGGCACACGGCCCTCGACTTTGAACTGGCGGAGGCGCCCGAACACCGCGAGCTGTTCACCTGGACAGACGACTCCGGGGCTAGACACAGCCGTTACTTCAAGCGACCGGAAGACGCGCAAGATCTGCTCAACCGCCGTGAGATGATCGAGACCTCGACCCGCGAGGCGGCGAGTGTCGTTCTGCTGGTCAAGGAGATCGGCACGGACGCTCTGTTCGCCCTCGACCTGGTGAGCCGGGTCGTCGACGGCAAGGCGGGCACCAACTACAACACCCGCGTCGCCGCTTTCTATCGGCACTGCCGTGACAATGACCTGACCCTGGCCGTGGCGCAGACCGACGTGAAGGGTGATCGCAGCCTGTCGCCCACACAGCAGGAGCACCCCGACTACTACGTACACATCGTCGAGGAACGCGATGATGGCATCGTCGTGCGCGGCGCCAAGGCGCATACCACGGGCACCCCCTTCGTCGATGAGATCATCGTGTTGCCGACGCGGGCCATCGGCGAGGACGACGCCGACTACGCCGTCGCCTTCGCGATTCCGGTGAACACGCCCGGCGTCAAACTGCTGGCCAGTCCCTTCGGCGCCGGGGATTCCCCGAGCGCCTTCCATTCACCGATCAGCTCCACGCACCGCCTCGTCGACACGCTAACCGTGTTCGACGACGTCTTCGTGCCGAAGGAGCGCGTCTTTCTGCAGAAGGAATGGCCGGCTGCCGGTTTCCTGGCCAACACCTTCGTCGAGTTCCACCGCTTTACCGCTGTCTCCTACAAGCCCCCCCTGTGCGACCTCTTCATCGGCGCCGCGGCGCTGCTGGCGGATTTCAACGGCATCCAGAAGGCCAGCCACGTGCGCGACAAGCTGACGAAGCTCATCACCTGGACGGAGACCGTGAGAGGGTTGAGCCGTGCCGCCGCCTTTGACTGTCGCGTCACGGATTTTGGCCTGGCCGTGCCCAACATCATGCAGACGAACCTGGCCAAGTATCAGTTTGCCGCCCACTACCACGAAGCCATCTGCTGGGTGCAGGACATCGCCGGCGGCCTCGTCGTCACCGGCCCCGACGAGGCCGACCTGGCCAGTCCCGAAACCCGCCCCTACATCGACCGTTTCTTCGGCGGTGCGGGAGTCGGCGCCGAAGATCGACTCAAGGCCCTCAACCTGGTGCGCGACCTGACAGCCTCAGATTTCGGCGGCTACAACCAGCTGCTAGCCATCCACGCCGAAGG
>JAYZCA010000296.1:0-7689 GCA_036339235.1 Candidatus Latescibacterota bacterium
AAGACGGTTGCCATCGAGATGGTACAGCAATTCGACTGGACGGTGCCCGACTGGATCATCATTCCCGGTGGAAACCTGGGCAATGTGACAGCGCTGGGGAAGGGTTTCCTCGAGATGCAGCAAATGGGCATCATCGACCGCGTACCGGGCATCGCCGTAGCCCAGGCGGCCAACGCCAATCCCCTCTATAACAGCTATGTGAAAGACTTCCAGTCCTTCGAGGCCGTTGCCGCGAAGGACACCTTGGCTTCGGCCATCCGCATCGGTGACCCCGTCAGTTGGGAGCGGGCCATCCGGGTGATGCGCCAATTCGATGGCATTGTTGAAGAGGCGACGGAGAACGAGCTGGCCGACGCCTCGGCGCGCGCTGATCGCACTGGCCTGTTCACATGCCCACACACGGGCGTCGCTCTGGCGGCGCTCGAAAAGCTTCTGGCGCGGCGCGTCATTGCCCCCGACAGTCGTGTTGTCGTCGTGTCCACTGCTCACGGTCTAAAGTTTCCAGAAGTTAAGGTGAAATACCACCAGGACCAGCTCCGGGACTACGACGTGGCTCCCGCCAGGGCCAACCATCCGGTCGAAGTCGACGCCGACTTCGACCAGGTCCGTGGCGCTGTCTTCGACAGCCTCGAGGCGGCTTTTGCCACGTCTGCGGGTGTCGGTTGAGCGGCCGACTATGAGCACAGCGGACTCATCGTCCCGTAACATCCACCGGGACGGGGCCGGGGACTCCACCTGGTCGGTCCACGGTGGCGAGAAACGGCAGCGTTTCGCCAAGTCGGTGACGGAGCCGATCGCGCAGACGGCGACCTACGTCTTCGACAGCCTCGACGAGTTCGACGAGTACAAGCAGGGCCGGCGCACCCACTACGAGTACGGGCGCTACGGAAATCCGACGATCCAGGCGGCCGAGCAGAAGCTGGCAGCCCTCGACTCGGCGGAAGCTGCCCTGATGTTTTCCTCCGGCATGAGCGCTATCACGACGGTGCTGCTGGCGATCCTGCGGAGTGGTCAGCATATGATCATCATGGAGGACTGCTATCGCCGCACCGTGCAGTTATGTGACCTGCTGGGCAAGTTCGGCGTCGAGTGCACGATGGTGCAGCCTGGAGACTTCGACACCCTCAAGGCAGCAGTGCGCCCCGAGACACGCATCCTCTTCGCCGAGTCACCGACAAACCCCCACCTGCACATCGCCGACCTCGAGGCCCTGGTGCCCTTTGCGAAAGAGCACCGGCTGCGCCTTTTCATCGACAGCACCTTCGCCACGCCCATCAACCAGCGACCTGTCGAGTTTGGCGTCGATCTGGTATTTCACAGTGCGACGAAATACCTGGGGGGGCACAACGACATCATGGCGGGCAGCATCTGCGGGAAAGCCCCGATGGTGCAGGCTATCAAGGAGTTCCGCGACGTCATCGGTACCAATTCCGATCCGAACACGGCGTACCTGTTGATCCGTGGTATCAAGACACTGGCGCTGCGCGTCGGGCAGCAGAACGCGACGGCCATGCGGATGGCGCGATTCCTCGAGGGTCACGCCAAGGTGCGCTGCGTTTTCTACCCGGGCCTGGAAAGCCATCCCGATCACGCCGTCGCCATGGCGCAGATGAGCGGCTTCGGTGGCGTCGTCAGCTTCGACATCGACGGAGACCTGGCACGAGCCCGTGCTTTCGTCCACGCCCTGCGACTCCCGTACCTGGCGCCCAGCCTGGGTGGCGTCGAAAGCCTCGTCAGTCACCCGGCGACCGTGTCTTATTCGGATCTAAGCCGCGATGACCGTCTGCAGATCGGTATCACCGACGAGTTGATCCGCTACAGCGTCGGCGTCGAGGACGCCGACGACATCATCGCCGACCTCGACCAGGCCCTGCAGGCGATCTGAGCCCAATGACGGTCCCACAACTGACAGGTGTTCATGTAACACCCCTGTTGAGCGATGCGGGCGCCGCAGTGAGACCCAGGCGACTGCGACGCACTGCGGCTCTGCGCTCGTTGGTGCGCGAACATCACGTGCGGCGCGAGGATCTCATCCTGCCGCTGTTCGCCTGCCCGGGAACAGACGTGCGCATCGAGATCGACGCCATGCCTGGCGTCGCCCAGATGTCGGTGGACCTCCTTGTCGAGGAGTGCCGCGAGGCGGCCGGCCTCGGAATTCCGGCTGTCACCCTCTTCGGCATTCCGCCGCACAAGGATGCTGACGGCAGCCCCGGTTATGATCCCCAGGGAATCGTGCCGCAGGCAATCAGCGCCATCAAGGACGCTGGTCTCGACGACCTTCTCGTGATCGCCGACGTCTGTCTGTGTGAGTACACGGACCATGGACACTGTGGCGTCATCCACGAGGGCGAAGTCGACAATGATCGCACGGTGGAACTCCTGGTGCGCGAGGCCCTCATCTACGCCGAGGCCGGCGCCGATATCATCGCTCCCTCAGACATGATGGACGGCCGCGTCGGCAGCATCCGCACCGCCCTGGACGAGGCCGGGCGGTCCGATGTGCCGATCATGGCCTACGCCGCCAAGTATGCTTCCGCCTTTTACGGACCCTTCCGGGAAGCCGCGGGCTCGGCTCCGCGGTTCGGTGATCGCAGGGGCTACCAGATGGACCCGCCGAATGTACGCGAGGCTATGCTTGAGATCGGCCTCGACCTGGAGCAAGGCGCTGACATCGTCATGGTCAAACCCGCCCTGGCCTACCTCGACGTTCTTCGGGCTGCCCGCGAACGCTTCGACGCACCTCTGGCCGCGTACAACGTCAGCGGTGAGTACGCGATGATCAAAGCAGCAGCACAACGCGGCTGGATCGACGAGATACGTGTTCGCGACGAGGTCCTGGTGTCCATCAAGCGCGCTGGAGCCGACATGATCCTCACATACTTTGCCAAGGATGTGGCCCGGACTCTGTGAAGAACTATCTCAAGATCATGTCCGGGTCGAGCAACCCGGAACTCGCCACTGAGATCTGCGATTACCTCGACTGCGCCCCGGGGCGTCTGCGGATCGAGCGTTCGGCCAACGACAATATCAAGGTGCGTATACAGGAGAACGTGCGCGAAGACGACGTCTTCGTGATCCAGACATCCTGCTCCCCGGTGAACGACAACTTCATAGAACTGTTGCTCATCATCGACGCCCTGAAATACGCCTCTGCCCGCCGCATCACGGCAGTCCTGCCGTACTACCCGTACGTTCGTTCGGACAAGAAGGACGAGCCGCGGATCTCGATCAGCGCCCGCCTGGTCGCCGACCTGCTGGAGAAGGCAGGTGCCAACCGCATCCTGACGATGACCCTGCACGCGCCGCAGATCGCCGCCTTCTCGCGCATCCCGGTGGACCAACTCTGGGCAACGAACCTCATCTGCAATCATCTGCGGCAGACCAAAGACCTGAGCCGCGCCGTCGTCGTCTCACCGGATGTAGGATCAGCGACGGAAGCCAGCTTCTACGCTCGCCGTCTCGACCTGCCGCTGGCCATCATGGACAAGCGACGGCGCGCTGACGATGAGAAGGCCGAAATCCTCACCGTCATCGGCGATATCGAAGGTCGGGACGCGCTCATCTTCGACGACGAGGTGCTGACGGGCGGCTCCATGATGGAGGCAATTCGGCTGTTGAAGGAACGCGGTGCCAAGCGCATCATGGCCGGGTGTACCCACGGCGTATTCTCCGGCAACGCGATTCAGCGAATCGATGAGTCGGGCGTTGAAGTCTTCGTCAAAACCAACACGATCCCGCTTCCAGATGGGCCGTCGACGCCAAAGATTGAGACGATTTCGGTAGCGCGTCTCTTCGGAGACGCAATCAAAGCGATCCACCATGGCGAATCGGTGAGCCGCTTGCTGGAATGACGTACTGCTCTGTTAAGGAGTAGACACGGAACGATCGCAGACAACGGAGCGCAAACAGGAACGATGGAGAGAAAAGTGGGGGGCAAACTGGATCTGGCCGTGGAACTGTGGGCTTTCATGCGCGTGCGCAAGAAGTGGTGGCTCGGTCCCATCTTCGTCACCTTCTTCCTCCTTGGCACGCTGATCGTCATGACCCAGGGCTCGGCGGTGGCGCCCTTCATCTACGCTCTGTTCTGAGCCCTGCGTGGGCGATACCAGCAATGGGGGACACACTCGAACCCGAGTGCGCGTCGAAGGACGCGTACAGGGCGTCGGCTTCCGCTGGTTCCCTCGCGATCGCGCCGTGGCGCTCGGGTTGACCGGGTTCGTGCGAAATCTGCCAGATGGTGCCGTCGAGGCAGTCGCTGAGGGTGATAGGGCAGCCCTCGAAGCCTGGATCTGCCACGTGCGCGGCGGCCCACCCATGAGCCGGGTGCTGACTTGCTTGGTGGAGACATCGGCGGAGCCGACGGGTGAGTATGACACGTTCGACATCATCCACTGAGGGGTACGGAGGACCGCCGCCGATGACCGCCAATCTGCGCACCATGGTGCGCGATGTCGCCGACTACCCGCAGCCGGGTATTCTTTTTCGCGACATCACGCCGCTGCTGCGCGATGCAGTCGGACTGCAGGATGCCATCGACGCCCTGGCTGCGCCATGGTCTCCGGGGGATGTCGACTACGTAGCCGGCATCGAGGCTCGCGGCTTCGTCTTGGCACCCGCCGTCGCCCTGCGGCTGCAAGCCGGCTTTCTGCCGGTGCGCAAAGCGGGTAAGCTGCCCTGCGCGGTGACCAGGCAGGAGTACGATCTGGAGTACGGCAGCGCCGCCATCGAACTGCACCGGGATGCGCTGGAGCAAGGGGATCGCGTCGTCATCGTCGACGACGTCCTCGCCACCGGAGGTACAGCGCGCGCCGCCGTACGTCTCGTGGAGTCTCTCGGGGCCACTGTGGTCGGGTTGGAATTCCTCGTCGAACTGACCGCCCTCGACGGGCGACGAGGACTGGACGATTACCGGATCGAGAGCGTCATCGAATACTGAAGTCCGCGGACGACGTTGTCATGATGTCGTTACGCCATACTTCGAGACACAAAGGAGGAAGGGCTCCATGCAGGAGCGCAAGCAACGGGTGACAAAGGCGGAACTGGAGGAGGACGAATTCCTCGAGTGGGTTCTGCGCGCCATCGAGTATCTCAAACAGCGATCACAGTTGTTCATCGGTGGCGCCGTCGCCATCGTCGCCGTCATCGCCATCACATCCTTCATGAAGACACAGCGGGCCGAGGCACGCGAGCGAGCGGCGACGCTGTTGTTCGAGGCGACCGTCGCCGACCGCTCGGGGCAGGTGGACCAGGTGCTGCGCATCGGCCAACAGCTGGTCGACGACTTCGCCGGTACGCCAGCAGGCTCCCAAGGGATGATCGTGCTCGGCAACCGATACTTTTCTCTGGGGCGCTATGCCGACGCTCAGTGGCTGTTTCGCCAGTACCTCGACACGCATGGCGATCTCGATGCTCTCGTCTTTGCGGCCCGCACCGGGCTGGCGGCGTGTCGCGAGGCCCAGGGCGACCTGGAAGGTGCAGCTCGCGACTATGTCCAGTATGCTGACGACAACCCGGAAAGCACGCCGTCAGCTCTGGCGCTGATGCAGGCAGCGCGCTGCTACGGACAACTGGGCGACGCGGCGCGTCGACGGGAAACCCTCGAACGAGTCACCAGGCAGCATCCACTCACCCCCGTCGCCCAGCGGGCCCGGGAACAGCTCACTATGATGATGTGAGGCGGACGACGTGGGTGACATGAGGCTCAAGGTTTTCGCCGGCAACAGCAACCCGGCACTGGCGGAGGGCATCTGCCAGTCCCTGGGGATCGAGGCAGGTGCGATCGAGTTCGTCTCGTTCAGCAATGAGAACGTGAAGGTCAAGATCTGCGAAAACGTACGCGGGTGCGATGTGTTCCTGATCCAGACATCCTGTCCGCCGGTGAACGACAACCTGATGGAGTTGCTCATTGCTCTGGACGCTCTCAAATACGCGTCGGCCGGCCGGATCACTGCCGTGCTACCGTATTATCCGTACGCCCTGTCCGACAGCAAGGACGAGCCCCGTATCTCTGTGGCGGCGCGGCTGGTAGCGGAGTTGCTCGTCGAGGCGGGCGCCAGTCGCATCCTGACGATGACTTTGCACAGCCCGCAGGTCATGGGCTTCTGCCGCGTCCCGGTGGATCAGCTCAGCGGCGTGCCATCCATCTGCCAGCACTTCGCCAGCCGCCTCGACCTGTCTCACTGCGTCGCCGCCGCCCCCGACATCAGCAGGGCGAAGGTGACCGAGGCCTACGCTCGGCAATTGGGTCTCCCACTCGTCGTCATCGACAACCGTCTGTCACCGGAGGGAGACATGCGGGTGCACGGCGTGATCGGTTCCGTCGAGGACCGGGATGTTCTTCTCTTCGACGACGAGATCATCACCGGCGAGTCCATTCTCGACGGCGCCGAAGCGGTCCTGGCGCGCGGCGCCCGCTCCGTCCACGCCGGTTGCGTACATGGCACGCTTGCCCCCGGAGCGGCGGGCCGTATCATCGATTCCGAACTCGAGTCTCTGGTCGTCACCGACACGATCCCGCAGACCATCCACGGTGGCGATAGCGACCGCTTCGGTATCGTTTCTGTCGCCGACCACTTCGCGGACGCCATCCGCGCGATCCACGAAGAGACGTCGATCAGCGCCCTCTTCAAGTGATTGAGGTTGCCATGGGCCTGCTACCGGACTCCCAACCCCACCTTGCCTCGACTGTCGCCGCCTACCTGCCCTTTGCTGGCCCGGATTTTCGCTACATCTACGGCCTGTTCGGAGCCATCCTCGGCATCGCTCTGCTCATGGTCCTGTTCCGCGCCTTCGAACGTTACCGGGAGAGACGGAAGGTGCAAAGGTCATCGTGGCTGACCTATGAGAAGATGGCCAAGGTGAAGGGGCTGTCGAATGTCGAGATCCGACTGATCGCAGGCGTTCTGCGCCGCGCGAAGGTGCAGCGACCGGCCCAGGCGCTCAGCTCGATCCTGTTCTACGAGAAAGTCATGGACCAGGCGCTGGATCGGGGCTGGATATCGGACGACGACTTCAGCCACCTCGAGAGAGCCCGTGGCAGGCTTGTGCGCACCTCGCGGTCCTGGGATGGGCAAAACCGGCGCCAATTCGAGCGGGGGCCCTGCGCCTTCGAAGTCAACGTTGCGTGTATCACGAAAGATTCCATTGACGAGGAGTTGAAGATCCGCTATGAGGAGTCGGATGAGAAGTTCGTGCAGGCCTTTAACGGTCTGGTCGCTGAGAGTCGCGTCGAGAGCACACGGGTCCAGGATCTGAGCGCTGGCGGCGTCGCCCTGCTGGCCGGTGACAAGGATCAGTTTCACAACGGCGACTACCTCGCATTCTCGGAGATCGACGGCGGCTCGCCGATCGACCTCTCACCGATCCGCGGCTGCATCCTCGACGCGGAGCACATGGAAGAACAGGATCACGTCATCCTGCACGTGCGCTTCCTGCCCTATGATGGCGAATTGCGCAAGCAGGTGATACGCACCGTGTACGAGGAATCCGAGCGGGCACTGGCGGAAAAACGTGAGAAGGCAAAGGGGGGCAAGAAGGCGCAGCGCAGCGAAAAAGCGCCGGCCAAGAAACCGGCCAGCAAGAGCCCGGCCCGCCGGAAGAAGACCACTGCCAAGAAGCCCAGCGATCCGTCCGGGTAGGCATGCGCATCGCCATCCTGTCCGACGTTCACGGCAATCTCGAAGCCCTTGA
>JAYZCA010000297.1:0-4264 GCA_036339235.1 Candidatus Latescibacterota bacterium
GCAGGCAACTACTCGCTGGACGGGCGCCATCCGACGGGACGTATCCTCGACGATCTTCTGGAGGCCCCCCTCGAGTTGGCGCATGTCACCATCCCCGAGGGGCTGACTCGGATGCAGACGGCGGCGCTGCTGGCTCGGGCTGGCCTGGCGGACTCTGCACGGTTCATTGCCGCCACGGGTCGCGAGGACCTGATCCGCGATCTCGGAATCGTCGCACCGACCCTTGAAGGTTATCTCTTTCCGGAGACGTATTTCTTTCCTCAGGAATTCACCGAAGAAGAGATTGCGCGCCACATGGTCGAACAGTTCTTCGACATCTTCACCGATGGTGACTTCGACCGGCTCGGTGACATCGGCCTGTCCCTGCACCAGGCGGTGACGCTGGGCTCCATCGTCGAACTCGAGGCCGTCGCCGCCGCGGAGCGTCCCCTCATCGCCGCCATCTTCCTGCGCCGCCTGGGGTTTGATCGCCGCCTCGAGTCCTGCGCCACCGTCGAGTTTGCCCTCGGCGTACACAAGATCCACCTGACCAACGAGGACCTGAGAGTGAAGTCACCGTACAATACCTACCTGCACCGTGGTCTGCCGCCCGGTCCCATCGGCAACCCCGGCGCCGCCTCCCTGCACGCGACGCTGTATCCGGTGGAGGATACCGAATACCTCTACTTCGTGGCGCGCGGAGACGGCACGCATGTCTTCAGCCGTACCAACGCCGAGCACGAAGTCGCCAAACGCACCGTCCGCCGCCAAGCGCGCGCCGCGGCGGCGGGACTCAACTGATGGCGGGTCCCGACCTCGAGGATCTGAACCCCGAACAACGCGCAGCCGTCGAGCAAACCTCCGGGCCGTTGCTGGTGCTGGCCGGCGCCGGCTCGGGCAAGACCCGCGTGCTCACTCATCGTATCGCCCATCTCATCGACCACGCTGGCGTGGCGCCGTGGAACATCCTCGCCGTGACCTTCACCAACAAGGCCGCGGGCGAAATGCGCGAGCGTATCGAACACCTCGTCGGCGACGAGGCAGCGGGCCGGTTGTGGATCGGCACCTTCCACTCCGTCTGCGCCCGTCTGCTGCGGTATGAAGCGCAGGCCTTCGGTCTGCACACCGACTTCACGATCTACGACACCGATGATTGTCGGGCGCTCGTACGGAGGCTCCTCGACGCGCTGGATCTGTCGGAGCAGGACTTTCCCGTGCGCCAGGTGCACGGTGAGATCAGCCGTGCGAAGAACGCGATGATCGATGTCGCCACCTTCGCCGGCAGTGCCGCCCATAATCCGCACAAGCGCCGCATCGCCGATATCTACGAGGTCTACGAGAAGGGGCTGCGGGCGAACAACGCCTTCGACTTCGACGACCTCATCGTCGAGCCGGTTCGCCTGCTGCAGCAGCACCCCGACGTATTGGAAAAGTGGCGCGCCCGATTCAGGCACATCCTCGTCGATGAGTATCAGGATACCAACCGCCCCCAGTATCTGCTCACCAAGCTGCTGGCCGCCGAGCACCACAACCTCTGTGTCGTCGGCGACGACGATCAGTCCATCTACCAGTTCCGCGGTGCCGACATCCGCAACATCATCGACTTCGAGAAGGACTACCCCGAAACCCTCGTCATACGGCTCGAGCAGAATTATCGCTCCACCGGGCGCATCCTGGCCGCGGCGAACGCCGTCATCGACAACAACGTCGACCGCAAGGGGAAAAACCTGTGGACGGCCATCGGCGACGGCGACCGAATCCAGGTCGCCGAGTGCGGAGATGACAGGGGTGAGGCACGGCACGTGGTCGCGCAGATCCGCCAGCTGTGCCGCCAACACGACTACACCCTTTCCGACGCCGCGATCCTCTACCGCACCAACGCCCAGTCGCGCGTGTTCGAAGAGGAACTGCGCCGCCACAGGATGTCCTACGTCATCGTCGGCGGCATCCGCTTTTATGAGCGCAAGGAGATCAAGGACGTGCTCGCCTACCTGCGGCTGCTGGTGAACCCCGCCGACGACATCAGCCTGCTGCGGGTCATCAACGCACCCAAGCGCGGCATCGGTGATACGACGGTCGACAAGATCGCCCTGTTCGCACGCCACACACACACCGACCTTCTGCAGGCGGCGCTGCACGCCGGCGACGTCCCCGGCCTGGGTGGACGCGCCGTGAAGGCCGTCACCGGCTTCGGCGAACTGATGTCGGGACTGGCACAGGAAATCGCGCAAGCTCGTTTGAGTCTGCCCGAGCTGGCGCAGGAAGTCCTGGAACGCAGCGGCTACCTGGAAGCGCTGCGCGCGATCGACACCCCCGAGACGGACAGCCGCATCGACAACCTCGGGGAACTCGTCAACAGTATGTCCGAGTTCTGTGGCCGCTACGAGGGCGACGGGATCGGTCTCAGTCAATTCCTCGAGGACGTGGCCTTGATGACCTCGGAAGATGAGGCCCTGGCTGGAGCCACAACAGGCACGCTGACGATGATGACCCTACATGCCGCCAAGGGGCTGGAGTACCCCGTCGTCGCCATGTGTGGCATGGAGGAAGAGATCTTTCCCACCCAGCGGGCGATGGAGGAGAGCCGCGCCCAGCCCCGTGCGATCGAGGAAGAGCGGCGCCTGTGCTACGTGGGCATCACCCGCTCCCGTCGGCACCTGATGTTGAGCTACGCCCGCTGGCGCTACCTGTTCGGCCAGGGGCGCGAGATGCTGCCGTCGCGTTTCCTGGACGAGATTCCGCAGGACCTGGTGGAGACGACGCAGGTGAAGGCGGAACTTGCCTGGGGGGCACCTGCCGGCGCCGGACGCCGAGGGCGTCGTCAGGACCGAACGATGCCGTCACCGCCAAAACGAATGCAACCCTCGTCGTACGAGAAACCAGCGCCGCAGCGATCAGCACCGTCGGGTGTCCACTACGTGCCCGACGAGGATTCCGGCCTGCAGATGCAGTTCCCCGGCGCCGGCGACGATAACACCATCGACGTCGCCGGGGGCGAGGACCTGCTCGCCGTCGGTCGCTGGGTCGAACACCCCGCCTGGGGTCGCGGTCAGATCGTCGACCGTGAAGGCTCAGGCAGCGACACGAAACTGTCGATCCGCTTCGGTGGCACGACCAAACGTGTCATCGCCGCTTACGCTCAGCTGCAGCCGGCCTAGTGCTCGGTGCTTACCGGATCAGCGTCATGCGCCGCGACTGGCGGAACACGTCGCCACCCTCAGGCACCGCCTCCATCTGCACCAGGTAGACGCCGCTGGACACGTTGTGGCCCGCGTCGTCGCGTCCGTCCCACGAAATTTCGTGCATGCCAACCGTCCTCGTCGACGACGTGGGCTGCCAGGAATGTGTCCCCGGCGAAGTTGCCCACCTTGAACAACAGCCGGTTCTCGCCCTGGCGCAGACGTACCGCAACGCGGTCCCCCGCAAGATTGAATCTGGTGCGTGACGGCTTCTCGAAGACGACCTCTCCGTTGACCCAGACCTTGAGATGTTCGCCATACCCCATCCACAAGAAACCCAGGAAAGGCTGTCGAATTGGGGATAGATGACCGAATAGGCGTCGTCCTAGAGGCCGGATGAGAAGCGCGGTTCACCTCGACGGGGGGATTCGGCGCCCCCTTCTGTAATCGTGATGCGCCGCGGGCCGAGATGCTCGATCTGGTAGTGGATGAAACTCTGACGACGCGCAGGTCGTGGTGGTGCCGATCCGTCAAAATCGCTGGACGAATGCGACGCGCTTGCGCCTGATTGGACCCTCCCATACCTTCATAGCCTCTCTTCCATCTCCTTCTGCCACAGGCCTTTCAGCCCTGCTTTGACGACCGCGACCAGCCTTTCGGACGAGTCCGCTACCCCTCTGCGCGTGGCCGTACAGCATTTCGGCTGCAAGTTGAACCAGTACGAGGCCGAGGCCTTCCGCTCCGGATTCCAGGGTCGCGGTTACGAGGTCGTCGCCTTCGACGAGGCGGCGGATGTCTACGTCGTCAACACGTGCACGGTCACCGGGTCCGGTGATGCCGACTCCCGGCGCGCGGTACGTCGTGCCCGCCGCCGGCAACCGGATGCCTTCGTCGTCGCCACGGGGTGTTACGCACAGCGCCGGCCTGACGATCTGACCGATGCCGGCGCCAGCCTCGTCATCGGTAACGGCGACAAGGCCGGCCTCGTCGAAGCCGTCTCCCATCAACTCGCCGGGCACCCTGCCCTGCCGATGTTCGATCCCGCCGAACGGCCCCGAACCGAGCGCTTCCTGCAGATCGACCACGCCGTCGACGGCGGTCGCACC
>JAYZCA010000298.1:0-6285 GCA_036339235.1 Candidatus Latescibacterota bacterium
CCGAAGAAGAACTCGATCTCGTTGGCGGCGTTCTCCGGCGAGTCGGAGGCGTGTACGGCATTGCACTGCACGTCGGTCCCGAACTCGGCGCGGATCGTTCCGGCCGCCGCCTTGGTACTGTCCGTCTCACCGATGAACTGGCGCAGGTGGGCGACGGCATCGTCGCGCTCCAGTACCGTGGGCACCGCCGGCCCGGACGTCATGAACTCGACGAGTTCGCCGTAAAACGGGCGCTCCTTGTGGACTTCGTAGAATTGTCGCGCTTTTTCCTGGGTGAGCTGCACCTTGCGCAACTCGCGGATCACGAAGCCATCGGCTTCGAGGCGCATCAGGATATTGCCGATGGCGTTCTTGGCCACGGCGTCGGGTTTGATGATCAGCAGCGTGCGCTGCGAACTCACGGCGAGTCTCCGCATTAAATTTTGGGTAAGTCGTTGAAAATAGGGGCGATTACAGGAGGTGTCAACGCATGAAGTTCTCTTCTTGACAGGGTTTTTCGCCTTCGGTAGCTTGCCGCCAGATGTTCACCATGCACCCCCTCCTCGAAGACGATGGTAAGGCCATCCGCGACCCGGTCTGGGGGTACATCCACCTTCCAGACCCGCTCCTGGCGCTGGTGGATACTGGGGATTTTCAGCGGCTGCGCGACATCAGCCAACTCGGTTTCGTCCACCTCGTCTACCCTGGGGCGCGTCACTCCCGCTTCGAGCACTCTCTCGGCGTCTACCATCTGGCCAAACAGTTCCTCCTGCGCCTTCTGAAGTCCGATCCGCCGCTGCAGCTGGAGGACGAGGACATCCGCGTCTTCCTGGCCGCCACTCTGCTCCACGACATCGGCCACTACCCGTTCTCGCACACCCTCGAAGAGCTGATGCCCTTCTTCGTCAGCCACGAGGAGCGGGCCCGCCGGCTGATCGAGGACCCCGCCGGTTCCCTCGCCAGGGTCCTGAGCCAGGAGCTGCACGTCGACCCGGTGCGCGTCGCCAATGTCATCGACTATAGTTCGAAGACGCGCCAGATCCCCCAGCGTGACGTACTGCTGGCCAACATCCTCTCCGGCACCCTCGACCCCGACAAGGTCGACTATCTGCTGCGCGATTCGCTGTTCTGCGGCGTGCCCTTCGGCGAGTCCGTCAATCGAGACCGACTCATCAAGGCCATCAAGTACGACCCCAAAAGGCGGCGGCTGGCGATCACGAGCAAGGGGGTCTCCGCCGTCGAGTCGCTGGTGTTCACCAACTATCTCATGTACCGCAACGTCTACTGGCACCACGCGGTGCGCTCGGCGACAGCCATGTTCAAGCGGTCTGTGCAGGATATTCTCGTACACCCCGACAAGCGCCTGCAGGTAGACGATTTTCACCGGGTTACCGAGGGCGAATTGCTGATGGTCCTGCGCGAGGAGCAAGACCGCCTGGAGCTGCAAGGAGCCCGGGCGCTCCTAGACGGCGTCGTCCATCGGCGCCTGTACAAAGTGGCCACCTTCGTCCATCCCGGAGAACGCAAACAGGGCCTGCTGCATTTCCTCTACGATCTCTACCAGCATCCTGAAAAACGTCGGCAGAAGGAGATCGACCTCAGTCGTCAATTCGGCGAGCAGTTGGGGCGTCAGGCTACGGGAGACGAGATCCTCATCGACATCCCGCGTTTCGACAAGACTCCGGAAGTAGACCTCAAGGTGTTCTACAGCACCGACGTTCCCAGCGAAAAGCCGCAGCCCTTGAGCTTCGACGACCCGGAAGTTTCCCGCCTGCGCGACACGCTGGTCGATAATTTTGAGGACCAGGCCAAAATATTCCGCGTTTTCAGCGTCGCCGACGACGGATTCCTCCCTCTGGCCGCCGAGCAGGCGAAACGCCATCTGTGTTGATGCGTCTAAGAGAGCCCCCGCTTCCTCTGACTCGGAGGCATCCGATGATCCGCCTGCTCTCACCTCATTCCGCTTTGCTGCGTGCGGTGGCCCTCGTTGCTGCCCTCCCCTTTACCGCGCTGGCTGCTGGTGATACGGGTTCCCCAACCGCTATTGGCGTCGGCGTTGCAGAGTTCGAACACGAGGGGTACCGCCACGCTGGGATACGCTACGGTGCAGATGGTGTGGCCGCCGCCGCCCGCGGCCTCGTCGAGCGAGAACTGGGCAATCATGCCCGCGTCGCCCTGATCGAACGGTCGCGCCTCGCCGACCTTCTCGAGGAGATCAGTTTTCAGCAGTCGGGGGTCACGACTCCCGAGGGGGCCGCCGAGATCGGTGTTGGTCACAACGTGCAGCTTCTCGTCTTCGGCCAGGTCGCGCGGCGTTCGCCCATAGAGTACCGCCTGGCCCTGCGCGTCGTCGACGTCGCCACGGGGCGCGTCCTGCGAGCGGAAGAGATGGCGGTACCGCATGAGGGTCCTGCCTTCGAGCGCGTCGTACGTGCCGTCGCCAAGCGCTTGATCGCCCTGGCTCTAGCCGGCCTGCCCGCCGACGATATCCTCGTGCCTGCCGGTGCCTTCTCCATGGGATCCACGAGATATCCGGAGGAAGGCCCCGTGCACGTGGTGAACCTCGGCACCTTCCGGATCGATCGCACCGAGGTCAGCCGTGGCACCTTCTTCGCCTGGCTCGAGTCACATGGACGTCCCGCCATCTTCCCTGAAGAGCCGGACCTGCCGGCGACACAGGTCAGCTGGCACGACGCCTCCGCCTACTGCGGATGGGTCGGCAAGCGCCTGCCCACCGAGGCCGAATGGGAGCGCGCTGCCCGTGGGCCGTCGGGGCGCACCTATCCATGGGGCGCTTCGCCGCCGTCGCCGCACACGGCCCTCTACGCTGCCGGGGGTCACATTTCCGTGTTCGGGCTGCCCGCAGGCGCCTCCCAGGAAGGCATCCTGCAGCTTTCCGGCAATGTCGCCGAATGGGTCGTCGACTGGTACGATCCCGGCTATTACAGCCGCAGCCCCGAAACGAATCCTCGGGGGCCTGATGAGGGCGATTTTAAGGTCGTGCGCGGTGGTGGTTTCTCTTCCACCGCCGACGAGCTGAGCACGTCGGCGCGCGGCTTTCACAACGCGGTTCGTGGAGCCGACCACATCGGTTTCCGCTGCGCTGCCTCGGTACCCTCCAAGCGCTGACGCACGACGGCGCCGGACAGACAGTCGTCCGGGTCGTACCTTCTGCCTCAACTCAACGGCTCAGCGACGGCCGATCTCCATTCCATCCTCCATCGATATGGACTCACACTGTGAGCGGCTACCCACAGATCCGGTTGCGGCCAAACACCGAGCGGCTGCTGATCAAGGGTCATCCCTGGGTCTTCAGCGGCGCCGTCGCCCGCCGCGATCCCGACGCGGGACGTGGCGCCATCGTCGACGTTTACAACGACGCCGGACGGTTCATCGCCAGAGGCATGTGCAACCCCGGCGCCGAGATCGTCGTGCGTATCCTCACCCGCATGGCCGACGACGTGATCGATCCTGCCTTCCTCAGCGCCCGCATCGAACGCGCCGTCCGTCTGCGGCTCGGCAACCCGCTGTTGCAGTGCAGTGACGCCGTCCGTCTCGTGCACGGCGAAAGCGACGGCCTTCCGGGCCTCATCGTCGACGACTACGCCGGCTGGCTCGTGTTCCAGATTCATACGGCCGGCATGGAAGCCCTGCGCGAACCCATCGTCGCCGCGTTGCTCGACGTCATCAGCCCGAAGGGATTGTTCGAGCGCAGCGACGTGGGCACCCGCCGCGCCGAGGGCCTCCAGGACCGGCCCACAGGCCCCGTCGCCGGCGACGAGCCCCCGGAGTTGATCGAATTCCGCGAGGGCGAAGTGCAGCTGTTCGCCGACATTCGCCGAGGGCAGAAGACTGGATTTTTCCTGGACCAGCGCGACAACCGGCTCCTGTTGGGCCGCATCGTCGACGGTCGCTCTGTCCTCAACTGCTTCTCCTTCTCCGGCGGGTTCTCCGCTCACGCCATGCGCGGCGGCGCCACCTCGACCCTCGACGTCGATATCGCTCCGCGCGCCCTCTCCCTGGGGCGGCGCAACGTAGCTGCCAATGGCGACGCGCCCGCCAGATCGGTCGCGGCCGACGCCTTCGCCTTCCTCGATTCGATGGCCGAGGCCAACGGCCCGCGCTACGGCGTCGTCGTTGTCGACCCGCCATCGCTGGTGCGCAAGAGCCGCGACGTGAAGAGCGCCATGGGCGTCTACACCAAACTCAACCGCAACGCCCTGCGCCTCGTGGAGGATGGTGGCTACCTGCTGACATCCTCCTGCTCCACTCGTATCACGGACGAAGACTTCTTCCAGATCATCCGCCGCGCCGCTTCCGGAGCCCGCGTGCAGGCGCGTATGGTGGCGCGCACCCACCATCCCGCCGACCACCCCGTCGATCCCGCCTTCCCCGAGGGGCGGTATCTTACCTCGGCGCTGGTCCACGTGGTACGCTAATCCAGCTCTACACCACCGGTCCAGCCGACAGTCCAGCCGTCAGCAGAGAACAAGCGCTCATATCTGTCTCAAAAAAAGGGTCGCCACCCCACTCCGGGTAACGACCCTTCCTCTACTTCTACCGAACTGCTACTCAGCCAGCGTCAGCTTCCGCACCTCCGTGAAGGCGGGCACACCAGTCTCGAAGCTGACCTCCAGCCGATAGAAGAAGACGCCGGCTGCAACCTGGCGGCCTCCGTCATCATAGCCGTCCCAGGAGATGTGATGCAGACCGGCCGGCATGTCCTGCGCCGCCAGCGTCCGGATGCGTTGCCCGAGAATGTCGTAGATCTCGAGACGCACCTCGCCATCAGTTGGCAGCGCAAAGGGGATCGTCGTGCTCGAGTTGAAGGGGTTCGGGTAGTTCTGCTCCAGCGTCGCCGTCACCGGCAGGCCCAGGTACTCCTGTGCCAGTGCCAGCAGCTTGAACAATGGCAGTCGCTCGCCGAAGAAGTCAGCGAAGATGAACAGGTCGGCAAAATCAACGAACCCGTCACCGCTGAGATCGTAGGTCGCGTCGTCGCTCCAGAAGGCCTCAGCAAAAAGAAAGAAGTCCGGGAAATCCACGATCCCGTCGCCATCGAAGTCCCCCGGTGGGGCATCACCCGTGGATTCGTCGGTGATGACGACCACCGAGCTGACCTCCTGGAACAGCTGATCGCCATCGACGGGGCGCAAACCGTAGCGCACGATCTCCACCTCAGCTGCACCGCTGAAGCCAGCGAGGACTTCCAACTCGATCGACCCGAGGGTGGCCGTGCCTGAATTGCTCACGTCACCCAGCAGGATCGTCGTGCCAACGCCGACCTGCCCCTCCACCGGCCGAACAAGGGGAAAACCGCCGGGGATGAAATCGGTGACGGAGAAACTGCCATCCACGTAACCCAGTTGCGTCGGATCGAACGTGACCGTAACGCTCCAGCCTTTGATCTGTTGCGCTTCGGTGATGTTAAACTGCAGAGTGTACCGGCGGCCGACGCGCGCATTGCGTCCCAGTCGGCGTTCCTGGTCACCATCCTCGGGGTCGAAATCGATCAGGATCGGAGTCTCGCCGAATTCACCGCCCTCACCACCGAATAGGTAGATCTCGAAATCGGCGTAGGCGATCAGGCCATCAGCGTCGAGATCCTCTGCCTCGTCAGAGGCCAGCCACAGAAAGGTCTCGAAATCGATCTCATCCACCACGCCGTCGCCGTCGAGATCCTCGGCGTCTGGCCCGGAGAGCCATTCTTCCAGTGAGAGTTTGGGGACGAAGCCGTAAAACAGATCGTAGTCGGTACCGTCTATGAAGCCGTCACCGTCGAGATCCTGGGCGTCGGGTCCGGCAAGCCACTCATCGAGCGTTTGGTCCGGTCCGAAGTCGAAGAACTCCTCGTAGTCCAACAGCGTGATCTCGCCGTCGCCGTTGAAATCAAAGGCCTCGCCACTGGCCAGCCAGTCTTCGAAGGACGGCTTGCCCGGGCGCAGGTCGAAGAAAATCTCGTAGTCGGCGCCATCGATGAATCCGTCGCCGTTCAGATCCTCAGCCTCAGGTCCGGCCAGCCACTCATCGAGCGTCTGATCCGGGCCGAAGTCGAAGAATTCCTCGTAGTCGATCTGGTCGATGATGCCATCGCCGTTGACATCAAAGGCCTCGCCGCTGGCACGCCACTCGACGAAACTCGGCTTGCCCGGACCGAAGAAGACCAGGTCGTAGTCGACACCGTCGATGATGCCGTCGCCGTTGACATCCTCAGCCTCGGGACCGGCCAGCCACTCGTCCAGCGTCTGATCCGGACCGAAGTCGAAGAATTCCTCGTAGTCGATCTGGTCGATGATGCCATCGCCG
>JAYZCA010000299.1:0-2761 GCA_036339235.1 Candidatus Latescibacterota bacterium
GCCGACAGCTGGGCGGATGTGAGAGCCATCTACCGGGCGGTGCAGAAGGCGAAGGTGAAGTGTACGGTCATGCAGAACTACCGGTACGACCCGACGATGTACACCTTTCGCGAGGTCCTGCGGTCGGGCCGGCTGGGCAAGCTCAATTACCTCATGGGACGTTTTCTGGCCGACTACCGTCGTTATGGCGCCTGGGGGGCCTTTCGCCACGAGATCCCGCACTCACTGCTCGTGGAAGGGGGTGTGCATCACCTGGATATGCTGCGCAACCTGTCCGGTTCGCGGTGTGTGCAGATTTCCGGTTACGAGTGGAACCGTCCCTGGTCGAGTTTCAAGGGCGAATCGAACGCCAGTTATGTCATGAAGATGGCCAACGGTGTCGTCGCTCACTACGAGGGCACCTGCTCGGGCGCCGGCCAGCAGAACGGCTGGCATCGTGAGTGCTACCGGGCCGAGTGTGAGAAGGGAGAAGTCGTGGTCGAGAGTGATGGCATCGTGCGCGTCACCATGCGTGACAATAAGACGGGTGCGCTGACGACGGAGGAAGTGCCGACCCAGCACCCCGGGCATGTGGGCCACGAATACGTCATCGATGCGCACCTGAAGTGGCTGTCCGGCGGGCCGAAACCCGAGACCGCGCTGGAAGACAACATCTGGAGCAACGCCGCCATGTTCGGCGCCATTGAGGCGTCGGCGAAAGAGCGAACGGTGGACGTGGCTGCCATGGTGCACAAGGCGGTTGCCCGAAAATGACCTGGCAGGTACTGATCCAGAGCGACGTTGAACCGTACGAGACGATTACCCGACTCCTGGATGAGGCGGACTGCAATCTGCACTGGTGGCGTGACGTGGAGCCACCGCATGACGCGGATTACGCCATCATCGACGGGATCTACAGCTACGGCCATTTCCCGGTGACGCCCGAGTTGATGAAACGCTGTGGCCGCCTGAAAGTGGTGAGCAACTTCGGCGTCGGCTGTGACCATATCGACCGGGATGGAGCGAAGGCTCTCGGGATCCCGGTGGGCAACACGCCTGGCGTGCTCGACGCGGCGACGGCGGACCTCACCTGGGCGCTGCTGCTGGCTGCGGGGCGCAATATCGTCCGCGGCGATCACTTCGCTCGCGGTCCCGACTTTCACCACTATGACGCCGCTTTCATGCTGGGACAGCAGGTGACGGGCGCCACCCTCGGCATCATAGGCCTGGGGCGGATCGGCTACCAGGTGGCCAGGCGGGCCGTCGGCTTCGACATGGAAATTCTGTATCACAATCGGGGACGCAACGAGAAAGCGGAGGCCGATTTCGGGGCTCGCTACGTTTCTCTGGACGAGCTTCTGGGCAAGTCAGACTTCGTCGCCCTCAACTGCCCCCTCACGCCGGAGACGACGGGCCTCATCGGCCACCGCGAACTGGCGCTGATGAAACCCAAGGCGGTCATCGTCAATGCCGCGCGCGGTCCCGTGTGGGACCAGGACGCGCTGCTGGCCTCCTTGCGATCCGGTCACCTGCACGCCGCCGCCACGGACGTCACTCACCCTGAACCGTTGCCCCGGGATCACGCCCTGCTGGCCGAGGAGCGGCTCGTCCTGCTGCCTCATCTGGGGTCGGCGACGCGGCAAACGCGGGACGCCATGTCGCAGATGTCGGTAACGAACCTGCTGGCCGGCCTTGAGGGTCGGGACATACCCCATCGGATTGCCTGACCGGCGGCGAATTGCGCAGCCGCCAGCTTTTCGGACATTCTCTGCGAGATGTTCTGACACCACAGACACGACGGCTCCAGGAGAGCCCTTCAGACGATGGCAGACAGCAAGCACAGCAAAGTTCTCATTATCGGCTCCGGCCCGGCGGGGTTCACCGCTGCCGTCTACGCGGCGCGAGCCGACCTGGCGCCCCACGTACTGGAGGGCATGCAGCCCGGCGGCCAGCTGACGATCACCACAGATGTGGAGAACTATCCCGGATTTCCCGAGGGCATCATGGGACCGGAGATGATGGACAAGTTCCGCGCCCAGGCGCTGCGTTTCGGCGCCACCGCCGAGTTCAAGACGGCGACGTCAGTCGACCTCTCGAAGCGGCCCTTCACGGTCACGGCTGAACAGGATGTCTACACGGCGGACTCCGTCATCATCGCTACGGGCGCCTCGGCGCGACTGCTGGGGATCGAGTCCGAGACGAGGCTGATGGGTCACGGAGTGTCAGCATGTGCCACGTGCGACGGGTTCTTCTTCCGTGACAAGGAGATCATCGTTGTCGGTGGTGGTGACACGGCGATGGAGGAGGCCAACTACCTGACGAAGTTTGCCTCCAAGGTCAGTGTAGTACATCGCCGATCCGAGTTCCGCGCGTCCCGTATCATGCTGCAGCGCGCCCAGGACAACGAGAAGATCGAGTTCATCACACCTGCAGTGGTCGACGAGGTGCTGGGTGACGAGGCAGGCATGAACGTGCTCGGTGCCCGCCTGAAGAACCCCGAAACAGGCGAAACGTGGGACCACGCCTGCGAAGGTCTTTTTGTCGCCATCGGGCACAAACCAAACACGCAGCTCTTCGATGGCCTGCTCGAGATGGACGAGACAGGATATCTGATCACGGCGCCCGATTCGACGCGGACGAACATCGAGGGTGTGTTCGCCTGCGGCGACGCCCAGGATCACGTCTACCGTCAGGCGGTGACGGCGGCGGGCACGGGTTGCATGGCGGCGATCGAAGCGGAGCGGTATTTGAGCGAACAGGGCGCGCAACTGATTGGCGCTGC
>JAYZCA010000300.1:0-6160 GCA_036339235.1 Candidatus Latescibacterota bacterium
CCGGCATACAGATCGGCGAATTCGTGTACGCATTGGTAAACCGAGTGCCCCCCGCCGCCAGCGCGTCAAGATTCGGCGTCACTTCGAGGGGGTGTCCGTAACACCCGGTCATCGCCCGATTGTGCTGGTCAGAGCAGATAAGTAGAAAGTTCGTCGTTTTCATTCAGTCTCGTCATGTAAAGAAGCAGGCAGTTTGCTCGTGAGGCCAATGCCTCACCTAAGTACCCTCGCCAGAGCGTCGACCATGCCGAGGGCCACGACCAGCGCCGCAGGTCGCTCAGCGAAGGGCAGGCTCGCCGAACAGAAGCGCGCGTCGGGACGGCGCGCGTCGATCAAGCCGCAGGATGCGGCGTTCGATCGACCCGTGAGGCAAAACGCAGCCCGTAGCGATGCGACCGAAGGTGCTGGCCGCGGCCCTCGCGCTGAAAGACACACAGCAGGTTCTTCGGTCGCATTCAGTCTCGCGATGCGAAATGCCGTAACGCTTCTTCATCGACCTCGATTCCGAGACCAAGCCCCGTCGGCACATCGACAAAGCTGTCCTTCGCTTCGAACACCGTTGCGCACAACTCGTCGCGGATCGCGCTCGGTGTCTGATCGAACTCCATCACCGGCTCTTGTACGTAGGGCTGTGGGTTGCGCGCCGGTGGACAGGCCGGCAGTGTTGCCGCCAGGTGCAGGCTGGCGGCGATCATGATGGGTGAGCCCCACACGTGCGGGCAGACCAGGATACCGCTGGCATTGGCCATGGCCGCGATTCGCTGCATCTCCGTCAGGCCACCGCAATGGGCCACGTCGGGCTGGACGATGTCGAAAGCGCGGCGTGTGAGGTGGTCGCGAAAATCGAAGCGCGTGCGCAGATTCTCGCCTCCGGCGATTGCCATCGGCAGATCCGCCTTCACCTGCAGCAAGCCATCGATATCGCGGGGATTCACCGGTTCTTCGAACCAGAACACGTCCAGGTCGGCCAGCCACCGGCCCATGCGCGACGCCGTCGAGGCGCTGTACGCGTGATTGGCGTCGACCATCAGCTTCACCTCGAGCCCGATGGCCTCGCGAATCGCAGCGACGCGCCTGACATCGTCTTCCAGCGACAGACCCCCGACCTTCGTCTTCATCCCGGAAAAACCGGCGTCGACATAGCCGCGGGCCTCGTCGAGCAGACGGTCGGGAAACTCTCCTTCCGTGTAGTAGAGCCCCGTGGCGTAAACGGCGACGCGGGACCGCACGCGCCCACCGAGCAGTTCGCACACAGGCAATCCCGACGCCTTGCCCGCCAGATCCCACAATGCGATGTCCACCGCACTCAAGGCGCTGCCGCCGAAACCGACGAAGTTGTTGGCGTTGTAGAGCGAGTGAAAACAGCGCTCCCACAGGCCGGCACGATCCATCGGATTCTCTCCGATCAGGTGTTGCGCCAGGTGTTCGACGGCGGCGCTGCCCTCCCCCCAGCCGACGAGACCCTCGTCGGTCGTGATTTTCACCACACCCACGTCGCGGGTGCTTACCCATCCCTGTGACCAGCCGAAGGACCGATCCAGTGGACAGCTCAGGTCGAATCCTTCCACGGCGGTGATACGCATTTCAGTTTACCTTCCTGCGGGTGAACAGGTTACGCCTCACTCCCCCGTGACGTCAACGTATGACCCAATGCCCGCCCAACATCCTGCTCTTCATCAGCGACCAGCAGCGCACCGACACGATGTCGTGCTACGGCAACGACTGGATCCGTTCGCCTCATCTCGACAGTCTCGCCGCCGGCAGCTACGTGTTCGACAATACGTACTGCACACAGGCGGTGTGCACGCCGTCACGGGGGTCGCTGATGACGGGCCTCTATCCCCACTCTCACGGCTGCATCGTCAACAACATCGGTCTGCGGCCCGACGCCCGATCCATCGCCGAGATGTTGCCCGACAGCTATCGCAAGGCGCACTTCGGCAAGTGGCACCTCGGCGACGATGTCTTCTCGCAGCACGGCTTCGACGAATGGATCAGCGTCGAGGACAACCGACGAGCGCGCTACACACGGCCGGACGCTCCTTTTAGCGATCTGTGGCACTGGCTCGTCGAACAGGGACACTCGCCGACGACGACGATCGCTGCCACCGGCGAAACCCACTTCGGTGACAGACAGCGCTCGACGCTGCCCGGCGAACATCAGATGGCCATCTTCCTCGCCACCCACGCTGACCGCTTCATTCGGGAACATACCGACGATCCCTGGCTCCTCGTCTTCAGCACCTTCGAGCCGCACCCTCCTTACTCGGGCCCCTACAACGGCATGTACGACCCGCAGGCGTTACCTGTGGGACCCGCCTTTCTGCGTTATCCGGAGGGCCACTCACAGTTCAGTCGGTCGCGCGCCGACTTCTATCCCACCGACACGGTAGATGGCCTGGACTTGTCCGAAGAACTGGGCTGGCGGACTCTGCGCGCCCAGTACTTCGCCAACGTCAGGATCATCGACGATGCGGTGGGCCGCGTGCTGCACGCCCTCGACGAGAGCGGCCAGGCCGGCAACACGGTCTTCGCCTTCACCAGCGACCACGGTGAGATGGCCGGCGACCACCTGATGCTCGAGAAACGCTTGTTCTACGAGGAATCGGCGCGGGTGCCCTTCCTGTTGCGGGTACCCTGGCTCGGTGAGCAGCAGCAGCGGGTACGCGGTGTCTGCAGTCACGTCGACATGGTGCCCACCCTGTTGGACCTTGCCGGTCATCAGATACCCGATGAACTGCCGGGACGCAGCCTCGCCGGCGCCCTCACAGGCGCCCTCGACCTGCGTCAGCATGACGCGTTCATCGAGTGGAATGGTATCTCCGACACCCCCGACGGCGTGGTCCACGACCGCGAGCTCGGAAGTCCCCAGATCAACGCTGCCAACGCCAGGCTCTGGCGCGGTGTTGTCACCGGCGACCGCTGGAAGTTGAACCTGTGTGCGCAAGATGATTGCGAGCTGTTCGACTTGGCCAACGATCCGCACGAACTGACGAATCTCTTCGGCGACGTCGGTCATGCCCGGCGCGCCCGGGACCTGGCAGCAAGAATCCGACAGTGGCAGGCCGACAGCGGCGACAGCGCCCCCCTGCCCGAATTCTGATGGCGTCTCAGGCGACCTGAGGCACGGCGACCGCTCCGCGCCGTTCCCGCCACATCAGTAGCAGCATCCCCACGCCGACGGCGGCGGTCACGACCAGCGCCGCCCGGTTGAGCTCGAACCAGCCGATGCGCTCTTCCAGCGGTCCCGCCAGGAAGCTCGACAGGATCATGGTCCCGTAGATGAGGAAATCGTTGGCCGACTGCACGCGCGCCTTCTCCCCCTCCGTGTGATACGTGCCCGTGATCAGGGACGTACACGAGACGAACAGGAAGTTCCAGCCCACGCCGAGCACGGCGAGGCCCGCCATGTAGGACGTCAGTTCGGGGCCGCCTGTGTTGATCCATGCCGCTGCGGCGATAAAGGCGAGGCCCGTCAGCAGCATCGGTCGTTCACCGACACGTTTGATGAGGCTGCCAGTGAAAAACGCGGGCACGTACATGCCGAGCACGTGCCACTGGATCACCCTTGCCGTGTCGCCGAAAGCGTGGTGATGACGCTCCATCGACAGGGGTGTGGCGTTCATCAGCAGTGACATCAGCCCCCAGCTGGCCACCGCACCGACAACGGCCATGACGAAGGTGGGGCTGCGAGCGATGGCGCCCAGTGGCCGGCCGTCGTCCGCCGACCTGTGCAGCGTCGGCGGCGGTAACTTCGTGCACAAGACGATGAGCAGGATCAGCGCTTGCAGCACACTGATACACACGAAGGAGCCGGTGAAGGGGTGGCCGTCGAAGAGGTTCTTCGTCTGCGTCGCCAGACTCGTCCCCAGCACCGCGGCGATCACACCCCCGGCCATGACCAGGGAAATGGCCCGCGTGCGGAACTCAGGCGACGCCACCTCACCGGCGGCGAAGCGGTAGTACGTGGCGAAACCGTTGGCACTGCCGATGAGGAGGGCGCCCAAACACAGCAGCCAGAACTGGCCCATCCAAACGGCCGTGGCGGCGACGGCGGCGGCGGCGATTCCAATGGTGGCGGCCAGTGCGAATCCGGGCCGGCGGCCGCGACGGCGCATGAACTGCGCTGCCGGAATCGTCATCAACGTCGTAGCCACCGGCACCAGGGCCAGAGGCAGCGTCGACAGAGACGGGTCGGGAGCCAGCCGGCGGCCCACCAGTGCCATCGTCGTGAGCACGATGATCGCCGACGAGCGTGTCATGGCCTCGCACAGGAACAGCAGGGCTACCTGCTGCTTCGAACGGTCCGTCAGGTCGCCTTCCCTGCGACGCGCCGCGCCCGCACCGCTTCGGCGAGCTGGTCGAGGACCTCCACCGTCGTCTCCCAGGAAAGGCAGGCGTCGGTGATGCTCTGCCCGTAAGTCGGCGCCTTGCCGGCGATCAGATCCTGGCGTCCCTCGATGATGTGGCTCTCCATCATGACACCGAAGATGTTCTGCGAACCCTCCGCCAGCTGCGCCGCCACGGCGGCGGCCACCGCCGGCTGCCTGTTATGGTCCTTCTCGCTGTTGCCGTGGCTGAAGTCGATCATCAGCCGGCGCGCCAGACCGGCGCCTGCGAGCCGGTCAGCCAGCCCGTCCACCGTCACCTGGTCGTAATTCGGACCCTGGCTCGAGCCGCGAAGAATGATGTGGCAGGCGTCGTTTCCGGTGGTGGCGACGATGGCCGAGATCCCCTGCTTGGTCACCGACAGGAAGTGATGGGCGCCTCGCGCCGCCTTGATAGCGTCTGTCGCCAGCTGCGTGCTGCCACCGGTGCCGTTCTTAAAACCCACCGGCATCGACAGACCCGACGCCAGCTCGCGGTGGACCTGACTCTCCGTCGTGCGCGCCCCGATAGCCCCCCAGGAGACAAGGTCGGCGATGAACTGCGGACTGATCGTGTCGAGGAACTCGGTGCCCACAGGCAGGCCAATGTTGCACAGGTCCAGCAGCAGTCCGCGCGCCAAGCGTAGGCCTTCATTGATCTGGAAGCTGCCGTCTAATCGGGGATCGTTGATCAACCCCTTCCAACCCACCGTCGTGCGCGGCTTCTCGAAATACACCCGCATGATGACGATGAGATCGGCGGCGTGGCCCTCGGCGGCCTTCTGCAACCGGTTGCCATACTCGTGCGCCGCCTCCGAGTCGTGGATCGAACACGGGCCGGCGACCACCACGAGCCGGTCGTCGGTACCGGAAAGTGCGGCATTGACCGCATCGCGGCCGCTGCTCACCGTGATCGACGCCTTCTCCGTCACCGGCAGCTCTTCCATCAGGATCGCCGGCGGAATGAGGGGACGCAGGCCGGCGATTCTTAGATCATCTGTCGTCTGCAACATCTCCTGCAAAGTTCCTTTCTTGTTCGGTCACAAGCCTATCATCGATACCACCTCGCCGTCCCGTATCGACCGACTTGAGCACCAGTCGCGCCAGGGACTCCTTGAAGTCGTTCTGATCCAGCCGGTGTACCGGAACCTCGGCGAAGTACCTCTGCGCCACTCGGGCGGCCACCTTGCTTAATGCCTTGCTGTATCGCTTGGGCAGGCCGGCTACGTCCAGTTCGGTGAGACGTGCATCGACGATGATGATCTCCCCGCGATCGGCACGGTAGGCAAGCCCGCCGTCGGCACCCATACGGCCTTGGAGCACGCCCATGCCGGGCACATCCACCTGCACGTCCAGGGCCAGCCCGATCCGGTCACCACTGCCGGCCAGCAGGACCTGCGGGTGACGGAAGGTCATCTCCACGAAGGCCTGCCGTCGCTCCACGGGAAACGCCTTCTCCGTCACCGGCAGCTCTTCCATCAGGATCGCCGGCGGAATGAGGGGACGCAGGCCGGCGATTCTTAGATCATCTGTCGTCTGCAACATCTTGCAAAGTTCCTTTGTTGTTCGGTCATAAGCCTATCGTCGCTGCCACCTCGCCGTCCCGTACCTCGACCGACTTGAGCACCAGTCGCGCCGGGGACTCCTTGAAGTCGTTGTGATCCAGCCGGTATACCGGGACCTCGGCGAAGTGCCTCTGCGCCACTCGGGCGGCCACCTTGCTTAATGCCTTGCTGTATCGCTTGGGCAGGCCGGCTACGTCCAGTTCGGTGAGACGTGCATCGACGATGATG
>JAYZCA010000301.1:0-28593 GCA_036339235.1 Candidatus Latescibacterota bacterium
GAACTGATATGGGACGCTACGCGAACATTGGAATCACCGGCACCAACGGGACGGTAGGTCGAGTCCTGATGACCGGACTGCAGCATAACTACACCCTGCGAGCGATCACCCGATGGGAGACGGACATCCCCTCGACGATCGCGTCCTTCGATTCAGTCGAGGGCCTCACGGAAGCGTTTGATGGCCTCGAGGCGATCATCCATCTGGCGGCCAATCCGAGTCCCGCCGCGCCTGTGGGGCAGCATCCAGGACAACAACATCAACGCGACACACAAGAGACTGTGGACTGAGGGCTTTTCGAGTGACCTCCCCTCACGAGGACGGGGGATCATCGCCGAGCTCGAAGCAGGAAGCCAATAGACCATTGAAGATTAAATCCATCAGGACCGTGCGGCTCGAGATCCCGCCAAAGCCACCGCGAACCAAACCTCGCCGTGACACATGGAATAAGACGTCGCCGCGCTCGCTGCCGATCAACTACTACCCCGGAGGTGAGCCTTGAGGCCGGCCTCCTTTTCATTTGTCATGACCGAGAGGTGGGGTAGTCAGTCTGAGTTGGCGTTGCTGAAACGTGGCGATCCACTGCTCAGAGGCTCTCTCACACAGGGAGCGTAGTCCCCCGTGGGTGTTCTTACTATTATAGAGTCCCATTTTTTCAGAAGAGGTGCTATTCGACAACGTCTCACCGATTCACTGAAGCGTGGGGCTCGACCTATGATCGGCGGTTTCGGACCATGATCACGCATCGAATCGCCGTTATCGGCGCCGGCAGCATGGCTCGCCATCGGGGCCAGGCCCTGCTCGACACCGGAAGGACGAAGATCTGCGCTGTCGCTTCCCGACGCCTGGCGCCGGCCCGTGATTGCGCCGGGGCATTGGGCTGTGAGGTCGCCTTCGACGACTACCACAAGATAGCTCAGACGAAGCCGGATGCCGTGCTCATCGAGGTCCCCCACCTGCCACAGGATGAGATGACCTTATGGGCCCTGGCCGCTGGCTACGACGTGTTCGTCGGTGGCAATCTTGCCGTCAACAGCCAGATCGGCACCCAAATCGTCGAACTCGCAGCCGACAACGGGTGCCTCGTGGAAGCCGGTTTCCAGCGTCGCTACGATGCGGCCTGGGAAGAGATCCATCGCCTCGTGCATGACCGTGAGCTCGGTGAGCCCATTATGGCTGTCACCATGGCCCTGTGGCTGGCACCAGCAGACAGTTGGTACGCCAACCAGCTCGTTAGCGGCGGCATGCCTCTGACGCACATGAGCTACTGCTATCTGAATGCCATCCGCTGGATTCTGGGAGCGCCCACTGTTGTCTCGGCGCTGGCCAGCACGGGTGTCCTGGGTGAAGCCGGGCGCGTTCAGGAGGAGACCTGTGCTGCTCTCGTCGGTTTCGACAACGGTGCCTTCCTTTCGGCCACGGCTTCTTACATCCGTCCCGAGAAGATGACAGACGCCGAGCCGCGCTTCGTCTGTTCCGCCGGCGGGATCCAGGCCGACGGCGACACCCTCACTGTGTTCCGTGGCGCGCAGAGCGAGATACGATCTTTCGAGGCGGAGCCCTCCGCCTTCGTGCGCCAGGCCCACGCTTTCCTGGACGCCGTCGAGTCACGGACGGCAGCTCGCAACCCGCCTGTTGACGCATTGCTGGACCTGCGAATCGCCGAAGCCATCTCCTTGTCGGCCCGGCAACAACGTACCGTGACCCTGTGAACACCGCGTTGAAGAACTGGGCGGCCCGCGATAGTGTCCACGAGGACCAAGGCCGCCTGTCTATTACAGTGAATAAATCTCATTGGGCTCTGTCTGCCTCCGAATGAGATCTTTCAATTTCTGACGAGAAGGGGCGTTGGTGCATGGCTTGGAGTATGGGCAGGTTTCCCGTGGCCGGAGGTCTCCGGCTTGTTCGAGCGCTTTGACCACGTCCTCTTCTCCCATCAGATGGGGTCGATGAAACCCAGTCGAGAGTGCTTCGATGACGCAGTACGCACGATCGGCTGCGAGCCAGGGGAGATCGTCTTTCTCGATGATTCCCAGACCAACGTGGATGCCGCCAGAGACCGTGGGCTAAGGGCTTTTCGAGTGACCTCCCCACACGAGGCACGGGGGATCATCGCCGAGTTCGAAGCAGGAGGCCAATAGACAATTGAAGATCAAATCCATCAGGACCGTGCGGCTCGAGATCCCGCCAAAGCCACCGCGAACCAAACCTCGCCGTGATACATGGAATAAGACGTCGCCGCGCTCGCTGCCGATCAACTACTACCCCGAGTTCTCGCGCTTGCCGGGGAAGATGCCGGGCATGGGCGGGGGCCAAGTGTGGGTGCAGGTAACAGCCGAGGACGGGACGTGGGGACTGGGTGCCTGCGGCTTCGGTGCACCGTCAGCCGTCGTGATCGAGACGATCTACGCGCCTCTGTTGGTAGGTCGCGATTGTCTGGCGACAGAGTACCTGAACGATCTGATGTGGCGCGCGATCCAGAGACTGGGAGATGCCGGTCACGCGACGGTGGCCAGGAGCGCCGTCGATCTGGCGCTGTGGGATCTGAAGGGCAAGCTGCTGGAGCTGCCCGTATACAGTCTGCTGGGAGGCCCCTGCCGCGACGCGATCGATCTGTACGCCACGGGGGACGATCTCGACTGGGCGCTCGAGCTGGGATTCAAGGCCTTCAAGGTGACAAATCCGGTGCACTACCGTGAAGGTACGGAAGGCCTGAATCGGCTTGAAGAGAAGCTGGCGGCTGCCCGGGACACGGTCGGTCCGAATGCCGACCTGATGCTGAACGCGGTCATGTCCTACAACCTCGACTACGCCGTGCAGGTGGCAGAACGTCTCCGTCCCTTGCACATGCGCTGGCTGGAGGAGCCGTTGATCCCCGGAGACCTGGAGGGCCACATCGCGCTGAAGAAGGCGGTGCCGTGGATGCCGATCGCGACTGGTGAAGACCACCATGGTCGGATCGCCTTCCGGCAACTCGTCGAGAATCGGTGTGTGGATGTGCTGCAGCCGGACCTCACATGGTGCGGCGGGCTGAGCGAAGCCGTCAAGATCTACACGATCGGCGAGGCCGCCGGGTTGCAGACGATTCCCCACGGCGGCGGCAACACCGCCTTCGGCCAGCACTTCGCGATGGCGATGCCGGAGTCGCTGATGGCGGAGTTCTGGCTGGGATCCGACCCGGGTGTTCCCCTCGAGGAGGCAGGTCGGCTCCCGGGTGTGGCCGTGCCCAAGGATGGCAGACTCGTCCCGTCCGACGCCCCCGGGTTCGGTCTGGAGATTCCGCAAGAGTGGATCCGTTGAGGCCGATGGAGAGGATTCCCTACGAGCAGATGGTCGCCGAGTTTCAACGTGTCCTGATGGCTACGGGTGTCCCCGCCGCCGACGCCGGGAAGCTGGCGCGGGTGTTCGCCGACAACTCGCGCGACGGCGTGCCATCCCACGGCCTGAACCGCTTTCCCGGGTTTATCCGGGGCGTGCGCGACGGTGGCGTCGATATCGGCGCACGCGCCACTCCCGTCGCCGCACTGGGCGCCATGGAGCAGTGGGACGGCCACCGCGGACCGGGAATCCTCAACGGGCTGGCCTGCATGGGCCGGGCGATCGAACTTGCCCGGCAGCACACGGTGGGCGCCGTGGCCCTGCGCAACACGAGCCACTGGATGCGGGCCGGCACCTACGGTCTGCTGGCGGCAGACGCGGGTTGCATCGGCATCTGCTGGACGAATACGACGTGTCTGATGCCGCCCCACGGCGGCCTCGACAAGCGTCTGGGCAACAATCCTCTGGTGCTGACGATCCCGCGCCCCGACGGCGACCACATTCTGCTCGACATGGCGATCAGCCAGTTCTCGGGAGGCCGTACGGCGATCCATCAGCGCAGCGGCGAGCCCTTGCCGGTACCGGGAGGGTATGACGGTGACGGGAACCTGACGACGGATGCCGGTGCCCTGGACCGGGTGCTGCCCATCGGCCACTGGAAGGGGAGCGGCCTGGCGCTGTGCCTCGACCTGGTGGCAGCTCTGTTGTCCGGCGGACAGACGACGGCGCAGGTCTCGCGGCACGACAACGAGGCAGGGGTGTCGCAGGTGTTTCTCGCCTTCGACCTGGGACGGGTAGGGGACGCGGCTCTCATCGCCGCAACTGTGGAAGAGTCGCTGGGCGACCTGGTGTCGTCGGCGCCGCTGCCCGGACAGCGTGTCACCTGGCCGGGGCAGCGCAGTGCCGACAAGCGGCACGCCGCGACAAGCGATGGGGTGCCGGTGGAGCGGGAGTTCTGGGAAGAGGTGCTGGCGCTCTAGAACCGCACGAAGGCGCCCCGATCGATCAGGGTGGGGATCACCGTATCACTGGCATTGCTGTCGAGGGGATTGCCCTCGAGCCAGACATCGGTCAGAGCGCCCATACCCAGCAGCACCGACAGATCGGCGATGTTGTTGTCGCGCAGGTTCAGCTGCTGCATGGCGGTGTGGTCGACCAACCCCGAGATGCTGTCGTGGGAGTTGAGGTTCAGGAAGAGGATCTCCAGCGACGTCAGGTTCGACAGGGGGGACACGCTCGTCATCCCAGTCTCTGACAGGTGCAGTTCGCGCATGGCCGTGAGCCCCGTCAGCGGCGAGAAGCTGCCGATGGCATTACCACTCAGGTCGAGGACCTGCAGCTTCTGCAGGCTCGAGAGCTTCGAGATACTCGTGATCTCATTACCACTCAGGTCGAGGACCTGCAGCTTCTGCAGGCTTGAGAGCTTCGAGATACTCGTGATCTCATTGTCGCGCAGATCCAACTCGACGAGGCTGCGCATGAACTCGATGCCCGACAGGTCGGCGATGCTGTCCGCCGCTACGTCGAGGGTGGTGACGGTTTCGAGATCCAGGTGCAGCAGATCGCCGGTGGGCTGCATGAGGGCGGCGCGCACAGCTACCTCCAGCAATGAATCGGCGAAGGTGACGGCGAAAGCATCGGCGGTGACGGTGGCGCCACGGTCCTGCATGGTGGTTACGTAGGTCGTGCGCGAGAGGATGCTCAAGGGATTGCCCACGAGGATGACGGAGCTGCCGTTGGCCAGCGCCGGGTTGTCGACCAGGGGTTCGATGTCGCGCACTTCATTGGCAGCCAGGGTTACAGTCTTCAGATTGGCCAATCCCTGAAGGGGACTCAAGTCGACGATGAGGTTGTCGGTCAGCGACAGGGTCGTCAGTGACGTGAAGTGCTGCAGGCCGTCCAGCAGGGAGATGTTCAGGCCGCTCAGATTCAGCGTGGTGATGCCGTCGACATCACCGGTGAGCAGGTCGCCTTCGGCAACGCCGACGAGGTCGCGCAGGACAAACTCCACGGTGGGGTCGGCGAAGGTGATCGGAGTGCCACTGCGCGTGACGGTGTCGGCGGGATCGATGAAGACTGTGTCGCGAAGGACGACGACGACCGTGTCCGCGTCAGGCTCGCCGGTGAGGCCGAATTCATCGGCGAACAGAAAGAAATCGTCGAAGTCGACGACGCCGTCTCTGTTCAGGTCGGAAGACAGGGCGTCGGCCTCGGGCACCAGATACAGCAGGATGGCGAAGAGAGGAAGCAGAGTTCTCACCCTGCCAAGATGCCAAGACAGGTGGAATTTCACAAGCGAAAGACCAGTTCACCTGTACTGATCGAGGTCCCCCCGAAACTCCATGTTCAACACCAGGCGCGTGCGGGCGACGTTGCAGAGGGCGTCGGCTTCCCGGGTACCGGCGGCGTGCAGCACCTCGAACTCGATTCCCTCCACCTGGGTCGCCAGACGGCAGGCCTCGGCCAGGTCGTGGCGGCATACCCAGCCCGTGTTCCACCCGCCGGCCAGTGGCATGCGGTTCTTGCCGATCCCCAGGCGACTGTCGACGATGGAACAGGGCCGCAAGACGACGACGGCCAGGCCGAAGGCGTCGTGGAACTGGCGGCACATCTCCTCCTGCAAGCGCTTGGTGACGGCGTAGAGACTGCCGTCGGGGCGGCGCACGTGGGCATCGAAAAATACACCATGAGGGTGCTCGACCTGGCAGGAACCCACGTGCACGACGCGTCCGATGCCGCGCTGGCGAGCCGCATTGAGGACGTTCCACAGCCCCTTCAGGTTGACGAGGAAGGGCGCCTCGTCGTCGGTGCCGTAGCTGCCGCCACCGAGTACGGTGGTATGGATGACGGCGTCCATCCCCTCCATGGCACCGTCGACCGCCGCATAGTCGACGATGTCGCAGTGAACGGTCTCGTCTCCCTGCCAGTCGCCGTCGATGTCGCCAAGGCTCTCCCAGGCGGTCTCGCTGTGATCGACGGCGCGCACGTGGTGGTGGGCGCGCAGGTTTTCCAGGACGGCCCGGCCCACCCAGCCAGCAGCGCCGAAGACGACGATGTTCATGCTCTTTCTCCTTTCAACGCCGGCAGCAGCGGCGTGTGCAGGGCCAGCAGAACGGCGAAGGCGTTGGACAGCGACGCTACCCCGAGGATGGCAGCGAGGGTGATGGCGAGAGAACTCCAGGGCACATCGGCGCCGACATGGGGGATGGCGGTGATCACCGCGGTGACCCCGCCCAGGGCGCTGCCGAAGAGAAGCAGCAGTGTCGTCTCCCAGAACAGGAGCAGCAGCAGTCGGCGGCGGGCAAAACCGCACGCCTGCAGCACGGCCAGCTCCTTGCGACGCTCGAGGGCATTGCGCAGCAGCAGCAGTCCCAGTCCCAGCGAACCGAGTAGAAAACCGAGCCCCCCCAGGGTCTGAAACGTCGACAGATAGGTGTTCTCCACCTCCAGGAAGGACGCCATACGCTCGCCGGCTAGAGTGGCGTCGAGACCATAGTCGCCGAGACCGCGCTCGAGAGCGCCAACGACCGCATCCGCCCCGGCTGTGGACGCTTCGGCCAGCAGAAACCGGTAGCCGCTCCAATCGGGGAAGTGGCGCTCGAAGGCCTCTTCCGAGATCATGATCTCGCTCTGGAAAATCGAGCGGTCCAGCAGAGCGACCAGGCGCAGCCGCAGCTGTCTGCCGTCATGAGCGGCGACGAGAATCTCATCGCCGAGTCCCACATGCAGGATCCACTGGGCCGAGTTGAAGTCGGCAATTGCGGGCACGACGTCCGGTCCCAGGTCCATCTGCAGCAGGCGCCAGGGATTGGTCGCCGACTGCAGACTCTGAGCGAAGGAGAAGCCGCCGCGCGCCACGAATTCATCCGGAACACCGAGCAGCCGGGGTCGCTCCGGTCGGTACAGATTGAGACAACTCACATCTTCGCCCGGCAGCATCCGCAGCTGATAGATCCTTGCCGAGGCGAGGCTCGTCGCGTCGCTACCGGAGATTCCCAGGTCGAGTCGCACACCCCGGTCGTTGAGGTCGCCGTAGATCGGCACGTCGGCTTCGGCGACGACGGCGAAGTCTCCGGTACCGGGGTGATCGCCGAGCTCGGCGGCCAGGTCGCCCCGCCGTTGGGCGCCGACGACGACGATGACAAAACAGGCACAGGCGACCAAGGAGATGGCGGTGATGCTGCGGCCGGGGTTGCGGGTCGTGTTGAGCGCCGCCATTCTCAGCAGCGAGCCCGCCGGCTGGCTCGGGGAGGCAGACAGGCGCAGCCATCCCGCCGTGGCCGTGAGGCCCGCTGTCAGCAGCAAGCCACCCGCGGCAAAGAACAACAAGGCTCGCGTGGCGGGTGCCGGATCCGTCAGCCCCGCCAGTGCCACGCAACTCAGGCCGGCGATGCCAGCCACATGCGGAATCCGGCGTACGAGCTTGCCGCGCGCACCGATCGTCGCCTCCACGACGCCGGCCAGCAGCGTGCGTACGGAAGCGCGACCGAGTTTGCGCAGCGTCAGGAAAAGTGACAGTACTACGACGAGGAGAGACAGACAGAATCCGATGAGCAGCGTCAACCCTTCGACGTGCAGTCGCAGCGCCGATGTGCCCACCGCAGCCTGCCACCAGGTACCCAGCCCGGCCATCATCAGCCAGCCATAACCCACGGCTGCCACCAGCCCCACAGCGCTGCCGATGACGGCCAGCAACAACGCCTCGGACAGCAGGCGCCGCCGCACGCGTGCGGGAGGATGACCGGTGGCCAGTAGCAGACCGATCTCGGCGGCTCGCTGCTCGGTTCCGAGACGGAACATGAGACCGGTGAGAATGGCGGCGGCGGCGATGAGAAACAGACTGAAGCCGATGAAGAGCCCGCCGAAGTCCGTGGCTCCTGTCGATGCGGCCAGGCCCGACGCGCGCACGGGGACGAGCTGGTAGCCCGCTACCGCCGATCCCGTCGCGGCGAGCAGTGCCGACGCGAACCGATCCTCGAGCTGCGTCGGATCCTCATCTTCTGGGGACGCGAGGTAGAGGGAGGTGAGGTCGCCGTAGCGGTTACCCCACAGGCGCCGGCCGGTGGTGCCGGCGATGAATACCTTCGGCGCCGCTCCGTACATGTCCCAGTATTGTTCGTCCTCAGGCCGGACGCGATCCAGGTCCACCGGAAAGGGAGCGGACCAGGCGGCCATATCGCGAGCCTCCTGGATACCCGGGTACCGTGGTGTGAGGTCGGAGTCGGCGCCGAACCCCGTCATCGCCACCGAGCCCCGCAGACGAAACCGTGCCTGCCGCTCGATGAACTCCTCCCGCGGCCCCACCTCGAAGTAGTGCAGGATCACCGGGTCGCCGACCTCGGCGCCAAGATCTCTCATGGCCCAGTCATTGAGGTAGAGATCGTCGCCGGAAATGGGCAGGACCGCCTGGTGCTCGTCCTGCAGGCGCAGACTCTGCACACCCCAGGCGGGCGCCGGGAGCGCCTCAAGGGCGGCGATGGTGGAGTATGGAATCGATCGGCCGTCAACTTCGACACGGTTGACCAGATAGACCGAAGCTCTCAGGAAGGGCAGCCCGAGGCTTGCGGCTACCTCCGTCACCTTTGCTGCCAGGGGGGGGCTGATGACAAAACGCTCGCTCTCCAGTTTGAGCAGGTCCTGTCGTGGATGGAGAACGAGGCCCAGGTCCGCGAGGGTGAGGCGCTCGTCGATGGCCTGCCGTACGGACTGCGGATCGGTGGTGGTGGCATCGGCGCGCTGGCCGATGAGGATTGTGTTGATCCGCCGGCCGATGTCGAGGGAGCGCTGCAGCTGGGCGAGCTCGAAAAACACCGTTCTCGGCGCACTCTGCTGCGCCTGCAGCGCGAACCTGCCCGGCCCCCGAGATGGAAGCACGCCGGCCACCCGACAGCGCAGGGTCTGCACGACGTCCTCCGAACCCCGCCGTCCGAAGAGCGATTCCGCCGGCACATCGCCGGCGCGGCGTACCGACAACAGGACGTCGTCCCCGGCGGTGGCGGACAGTTCATCGGCGAGGGTCTGGTTGAGCAGGACACGGGGGAAGCGGGCCGAGCCGCCCGTGGCGACGAAATCTCGCAGGGCCGCGACCGAGGTGGCTGCCGCCTGCAGCGGCTGCGGGTCGCCGGTAGCGAAGAGATCGGCGAAACGCACATCGACTCCGACGATCTGGACCTTGCCGGCGCGAGCACCGCGATCGGCATTTACCGCGGAACCGGCCAGCAGCAGCGCCGGCGCACTCGACTGGTGGTCGAGCAACTCGTCAGCCAGCTCCTGCCGGAAGTAGCGAGGGGACAGCACCACGTGCTCGACATCACCGAGACGCTCGAGAGTCAGTGCCCGCAGGCTGCCACGCATGGAGTCGCCGACGACGAGAGCGCCCGTGAGAGCGGCTGTTGCCACCGCTCCAGCCAGGGCCACCGCCATGTTCACCCGCCAGTAGTGGAGTAGACTTCGAATCAAGCTGTCGCGCCCCAGTGTCCTGTCGCAGAAATGCGTCGATATTCGAGCGCCGAGCCATCCCGGCTCACTGCGTTGCGCTCTCTCTGTGGGTCCACTGACCCACATCGGTCACGCGCCTTGTGAGCCGGGCGTCTCGACACCCGAATCACGTCAACTCATCCCTGCGACAGGACATATCGCGAAGCTCGATGGAGCGATCGCAGCGCCCGGCGAGCTCGCCATGATGGGTGACGATGACCATCACGTTGCCTTCCGCGGCGTGCAGCTCGAAGAGCAGGTCCGCCACGCTCTGGGCCGTGCGCCGATCGAGGCTCCCCGTGGGCTCGTCGCACAGCAGCAGCTTCGGCTGGTGGAGCAGGCCGCGCGCCAGAGCCGTGCGCTGGCATTCGCCTCCGGACAACTGCCCGGGCCGATGGTCGAGGCGGTGCGAGAGGCCGACCCGGTCGAGCAACTCGCGGGCGCGAACCACCACCGCAGGCTCGGGACGTCCAAAGGCGAGGGCGGGGATGAGAACGTTTTCGAGAAGGGAGTGCTGCGGCAGCAGATGGTGGTCCTGAAAGACGAAACCCACCACCGTGTTGCGGAATCGCGCCAGCTCCAGCTCAGGCAGAGCAAAGGGATCGATCGAGTCGATCTCGACGCCGCCCGAGGAGGGTGTATCCAGAGAGCCCAGGATGTGGAGAAGGGTGCTCTTACCCGAGCCGGAAGGACCGGTAATCGCCAGCGACTGACCGGCGGGAACCTCGAAACTCACGTCCCGCAGGATCTCCAGAGGAGCATCTTGAGGGCCGAAGACCTTGCCCAGTCGGCGCGCTGTGAGCATGTCCTTCTCCTTACCCCGAGTACTCTTGCAACTGGTCAGCAAGCGGTTGGGGAATCGCCACCCCGGCAAGTGATCCATCCGCGGCGATGGCGCAGCAGACCGTCGTCATCTCGCCGCGGGCCAGCAGCTCACCGTCATGAAAAAAGTCGAAGGCGTAGGTCATCGACTTGCCACCCTTGCGGCGGACCATGAGATGCACCTCCAGCTCTTCCTCGAAACGGATCGGCTTGAGGAATTCACAGGCGGCGGCGACTCGAGGCCATCCCAGCTTCCTACCCTCCCACTCCATGTGGACGCTGAACCCCAGGGAACGCAGGAACGCATGCTCCGCCTGTTCCATGAAAACATAGAACCGGGAGAAGTGGGCGATCTGCGCCGTGTCCGTGTCCTCGAATTCGAGGAGTCGTCTGGTGCGAAATTCGGAGACCATCAGGTAGGACGAAACAGCGTGACGAGGCAGCCGCCACCGGCGGCCATGACGATGCCGAGCAGGAAGGGCCAGTTGAGACTGGCCAACCCTCCTACGGGAGGGTGCACGGCCATGGCGACGCAGGCGTTGACGATGGGAGCGCCGGCAAACACGATGGCCATCACCACAGCAGGCGTACCCTTGGCGCCGAAGGCCAGCAGAATGCCGAAAGCCCCCACCGCTCCGGCGACGCCGGCGATGGTGGACCACATGGCCCCTTTGGCCGGCAGACTCTCCCACTGTACGCCGTTGATCTTGAGCATCAGCAGAGAACCCAGAATGGCGACCAGCAGGTAGGCGATACCCACGAAGAAGAACGCTTTGTAACGGCCGTTCACCGGATCGGCCATCGACATCACACCGGTGTGCAGCAGAACGCCGTAGGTTCCCCAGGAGAAGACTGTGATCAGGGCGAAGACCAGCCAGGTCATAGGTTGTCCTTTCGTGTGAACTGTCGATAAAGATCCATTGTGCGGGTGGCCATGATGTCGTCGCTGCGCGTCTGCCAGACATTATTCTGCCCCTCACGGCCGAGACGCAGGCGGTTCTCTTCATCCTCGATGAGCGCTTGAATCGCATCGGCCACCGGCAGCGCCTCGGCAGCGTCCACCAGGATGCCGCCTCCGGTCTCTTCGAGCATCTCGGGGAAGGCACCGTGCCGTGGCTGCACGACGGGCACACCGTTGGCGAGGGCCTCGAGGACGTAGAGCCCCTTGGGTTCGTGGTACGGCGCGGGAACGGTAAGCACGTGCAGTCCACGCAGAAAGTCGATCTTCGCACGTCGGTCGACCTCGCCGATGACGTTGAACAGCTCTCCCAGTCCACGGGACTGCAGGCGTTGGTGAATGCCGTCCAGATAGGCGCGGTCGGAATCACCCAGCCACCCGGCAACTTCGAGTCGGATCGCCTCGTGACCCAGGCGCTCGGCGAGGATCTCGAGAGCCTCTGCGGCGATGTGAAGACCCTTCTGCGGACAGATTCTCGCGAGGAAGCCGATGCGGAAGGGTCCCTCGGCGCGAGCCGGCTGCGGCGAACCATCATGACCCTGCAGCTGCAGACCGAGAGGGACCACGTGGAAATGATCCCGGGAGACCTGCAGATAGTCGGCCATGGCGTCGGCGTAGAAGTGACAGGGCGCGACGAAGCCGTCCACGTCCCGGGCTCGTTCGCTGAGAATCCGGCGTGCCTGGGAGCGGAAAGGTTCGATCAGTTGATCGAGAAAGATTTCCTCGCCCGCAACCTCGCATAGTACCGGAACACCTAGATCCCTCTGCAGCTGGCGCGTCATGCCCAGAAACATCGAGTTGGGCAGCTGTACGAGATCGGGTCGGAACTCGCGGCCGAGCCAGGTTACGAGGTCGTCGAGTTCCTTGCGCTGGTGCCCGTCCTCTCCCTGCAGCACTGAGACGGTGAGCGCTCCGAGATCACGGGCATCGGTGGCCGAACTCCAGCGAGAGGTGACCCAGCGCAGCAGGTCCGGACGATCGAGGACGCGTGTCAGGCCGCGCGGCAGGTGCCTGAAGAGGGAGGACTTCTGCTCGAGAAAGACATTGATCCCGCCGTAAAACACACGCTCGAGGCTGACGCTGTCCTCGTCGGTGCGCAGCGGCGTGTAAAGCGGGATGAGGGCTACATCCAACCCCTGGCGCTGCAGAGCGGCCGACAGAGTGTTGTCGTGAATACAGCTGCCGCAGTACATACCCCCGGCGCCGGCGGCGAGATAGGCCAGACGCACGGCTGTACTACTTCCTGGCGGGGAAGAAGCGGTCGACGACACCGGGACTGGGAGGAGAGGTGGCGAGGGAGACGACGATCATCGACGCGGCGGCGGCAAGGATGATGACGGCCACCGGCATGATACCCTCACCGCCTACCGTATACCCCCGGACCTGCCAGCCGCGCGTGAGGAAATATGTCCACAGCACGACGACGGTGCCGATGGATGCGAGGGCTCCGTATTTCGTGCTCCGCCTCCAGAACAGGGCGGCGACAACGATTGGAAACAGCGAGGCGAAGCCGGTGAAGGACCAGACTCCGAGCTGGAAGATGCTGCGCTGCGAAATCTGGGCGATGATGTAGGTGATGGTGAGGATGAGAGCGACGAAAGCGCGTCCCCAGAACACCTGCTGTCTCTCCGACATCCTGCCGTGAAAGCCATAGTGGCGGACGACATCCTGGGTGAACATGGTGCCCACGGACAGCACCTGTGAGTCGAGAGAGGACATGACCGCGGCGAATACGCCCGCCGCCAGCAGACCTGCAAGCACTTCCGGCGCGTGCAGGTCGATCATGCGGACCAGCACCGAGTTCGCCGCCGGTCCCGCAAGGTTGGGAAAGTCGATGTGGCCGACGACACCGAGGATGACGCTGGGAACCCAGACGGCGGCGATACACAGCGGATAGAGGATGAGAGGTACGCGGAAGGTCTCCGCCCGCTGGGCGGTAAGCCAGTGCATGAACATGTGCGGGAACATGCCCACCGACAGCGGGATGCAGGTATAGGTCAGCAGCTTGAGGGGCTTGATGTTCTCCCCCCGGATCAGCAGCTCCGGATGGGAGGCACCCACCGTAGCGATGGCCGTCTCCAGTCCCCCCAGCTGGCCGATGATCACCCAGAAGGCGACTCCGCCGAGAATGGTGAACACCATCGTCTGAAAGGCGTTTACCCAGGCCGTACCCCGCAGTCCCCCATAACACACGTAGGTCATGACCACCACGCAGACGAGCAAGCCGCCGGTCCACTCGGGTACCTGTCCCTTGGTGATCTGACTCAGCGTCAGGCCACCGGCCATGACGCCGATGAGGAGGTAGGGAATCAGCAGGGCGATGAGGACGACGAAGAGAACGGCGCCGACGGCATCGGAATCCCATCGCTGCCGGAAGTACTGCACCTGGGTGATGAAGCCGTGACGCTTGCCCAGAGACCAGACACGGGTGCCGATGAAGAAGAAAACGCTGGGAATGACGAGGGCGGAGATCGACGCCATCAGAGCGAAGACACCGATACCGGCGTGATAGGCTTCGCCGGAGGCACCGAGAATGGCGAAGGCCGTCATGTTGGTCCCGAAGAGCGACATGAGCAGCAGGAAGGGACCGATGGACCGGCTGGCGACGAAGTAGTCCTCCCCCGTACCACGGAACAATCGGTGGCTGGCGAAACCGACGAAGAGGACCATCGCCAGATAGACGGCGATGATGCCGAGAATCATGAGGGCTCGGTCTCCGGCGTGTCGGCGTCCAACACCTCGAGATGTGTCGGCCACGCCCGGGTGACGAGCAGGTACAGAGTGAGCGATGCGGCGAAACAGAATCCGATGTGATAGACCAATCCCACCGGCAGACCGGCGATCAGTGTGGCGTCGTTCCACAACCACAGATCGTTGTGCAGTAGGTAGAGTACCGAGAGCAGTGCGTAGATAAGCTTGCGGGTCATATCATCGGGGCCCTTTGTCGTCGGCTGTGACGATCCACGACGTGATATGAGAGACGTCCTTTACTAGCAACCGGTTGCCCACTGGGGCAGGGTGAGACCAGGTTGGCGAATCTGCGACCACGTATTTGCTGACCAGGTCAAAAGCGGAACCCGTCTTCTTCACCACCTGGAGCGCGGCCCCCGCCGATTGCACCAGAAGGCTGCCGCCGATGTCGACGATGACGGCGTTGTCCCCGACTCCGGGCGGTCCCCGCCACAGGGTCTCTCCGGTCTTGGCATCGAGGCAGAACAACCGTCCCCTCTGGGTATTCGTCAACCCGAACAGCAGGCCGTCGCCGACGACGGGGGAGTTCATGTACATCGACAAGCCGCGATTGTGCCAGACCGTATCCGGGCGCCACTGGCCGTCCTCGTGGACGATGCGCATGGCGTGGGTGCCCTGTTCGAGTCCGGAGAACACGACGATGCCGCCGCCCAGCGATAGCGGCGTGACGACGTTCTGATCGTGCGGGGTGGTGAAGGGTAGCCGCCACAACTCCTCTCCCGTCACCGGGTCCACGGCGAGGCAGTAGTGCTCGGTCTGGGTGATCAGCTGCGGGTTGCCCTCAACCTCGATCACGATGGGGGACGCGTACCCCGGCCCGTCGTCAGACCAGCGCCAACGCTCGCTGCCGTCGCTGACGGCGTAGGCGACGAGGGCGCCCTGGCCGCGCCCTCCCAGGTGCGTGACGACGACATCGCCGAAGACAATGGGTGAGGCCGCCGTACCGAAGAGGGGAGCGTTGAGCGGAAAATCAGGGATGTGTCGCCACAACAACTCACCGGAGGCCGCATCGAAAGCCGACAGAATTTCGGTGATCCCCAGGGTGAACAGGCGGCCATCAGCAACCACGGGGGTGGACTTGGGGCCCTTGCCGTGATCGCGGGCATTCGGATTCATCTCGTACGGGGCGGGATAGGTCCGTCGCCACTTGAGCTGTCCACTGCCCAGGGCGAAGCGCGACACCGTCTCTTCGTCATCGAGCCGGGTGTGCAGGAAGACACTCTCACCGGACACGACGGGTGATGAGTGACCGGTCCCGACATTGACCTGCCATTCCAGCCGGAGGCTGTCGGGCCAGACAGCGGGAGTCTGAAAGTCCAGTGTCCTGCCGTCTCGATCTGGTCCTCGCCATTGGGGCCAGTCCCGGGCAAGGGCCGGCTCACCGTCAGATGAAATGGCCAGCAGCAGCCCTGTCAGGAGCAAACGAATCACAGCTCCATGTCTTCGGGCAGTTCGCACATTTCTCCCATCGGTTGAAAGACCTCGCCGACGCTGTCGGCGGTAAGGTTGCCGCTGAGGATGTCGACGATCCCCTGTTTGCAGTGCGGATGCGCCTTGAGAAACCGGGCGAAGCTGAAGTCCCGGGTGTAGAAAGCGTACACGAGTTTGCGCACCGCCTCCATGCCGCGGGTGAATTCAGGTCCAAAGGCCCCCAGACGATCGGCGGAGGTATCACCGTCGCGCAACGCAGCACAGATCGTGTCCGCCGCCATCTCCCCGGACTGGAGGGCCAGCAGCACGCCGGAGGAATACACGGGATCGAGAAAGCCGAAGGCGTCCCCCACCAGGACCCACCCGTCCCCGGCGATACGATCGGCGCGGTAGGAGAAGTCCTTGGTGACCTTGGCGGGGAAGAGCTGGCGTGCCGGTGCCAGGCGCTCCTGCATAGGCAGGCACTTGGCCAACTCCTCAGCGAAGATTTCGTCGGCGTCCAGCCCCTTACGGCTCTGCAGCAAATAATCGAGGTCACCCACCACGCCGACACTCACCCGATCGTCGGGCAGGGGGATGTACCAGAACCAGGAGTCCTTGTTCTGTGTGTGCAGGATGAGAGTGGCACCCTCGTCGATGCCGTCGTCGCGTACGCCACCGTGGAAATGGGTGAACACCGAGGCCTTCTTCAGCGTCGGCTCCGTCGCCTTGACCCGGAGACGCCTGGCGATGAGAGCGCTCTGACCGCTGGCGTCGACGGTGACGGAGGCTTCGATCTCGACGACCTGCTTGTCGGGCAATCTCGCTCGAACCCCGGTGGCGCGCTCGCCGTCAAAGAGGACGTCGAGGACCATCGCCCCCTGCACGATCTCGGCCCCCTTGTCCCGGGCGTTGTCCAGCAGCAGCCGATCGAACTCACTGCGCAGTACCTGCCAGGTGACAGAGCAGTCGCGGGGATCGTTCTCGGAGAAGTAGAAGGGAGCCGACGCCTTGCCCGAGCCGCCGAAGAACTGGACGCTGTGCTTGCGCACGAAGGCGCTGGCGCCGAGCCGATCGAGGACGCCGAGACGTTTGAAGGTCCAGTAGGTGGCCGGCATCAGGGACTCGCCCACCTTGAAGGCGGGAGTCGGCTCACGCTCCAGCAGCAGCGTACGGAATCCCTGCTCTGCCACAAGCGCCGCCACCGTCGATCCGGCGGGCCCGCCGCCGATGACGACGACGTCGAAGCGCTTATCCATTCTGTCCCAGCTGACGGTGATCGGTGACCCTGCGGGCTTTCAGCTCGAAGCGGGGAAGAGATCCGCACGCCACCGCCCGCACTCGAGGTCGCAGGGCAAGTCCCCTGTATAGCTCGGCGGCGAGTCCCTCGACGACGGCCTCGGCGCCGTCTTCGACTTCGACTTCGATCTCCAGCTCATCCATGGCACCGGGTCGGCGCACGTGCACGGCGAACTCACCAACCTGGGGGAAGCCGCGAACGACGTTCTCGATAAGGCTCGGGTAGACGTTGATCCCACGGATCACCAGAGCGTCGTCGAGCCTGCCGATGACGCCACCCTCGAGGCGCCGGAAGGTGCGTCCGCAAGCGCACGAACCTGCCTCGTGCCAGCGCACCCGGTCACCGGTGCGGTAACGGATCACCGGCATGCCGGTGCGCCCCAGATTGGTGATGATGAGCTCTCCCTCGTTCGCTGGCTGGTCGCTCTGCGGATCGATGATCTCGAAGATGAACTGGTCTTCGTTGAGATGCAGCCCGTCCTGCTCGGTGCACTCGAAGCCCCAGGCGCCGACTTCGGTGGCGCCGGCGTGGTCGAAGCAGCGCGCTCCCCAGGCTTGCTCGATGCGCGCCTTGGTGGCGGGCAAACCGGCGCCGGGCTCACCGGCGTGGATGGTGACATGCACCGATGTATCCCGCACCAGATCGAGTCCCTGGGCGGCGGCGACCTCCGCCAAGTGGAGGGCGTAGGTCGGCGTACATACAAGCACGGTAGCCTTGTTGAAGGCGAGCGCTTCCAGTCGCTGAACCGATGACATTCCTCCACCGGGGATAGCCATCGCGCCGAGCAATCTCGCGCCCTCGTGGGCGCTCCAGAAGCCGATGAAAGGACCGAAGGACGCGGCGAGGAAGATTCGATCCTCGCCGGTGACGCCGGCCCCTCCGTACACCGCCTCCCAACCGCGTCCGAACCAAGTCCAGCTGTCTTCCGTGTCGAGCCAGCGGAGGCGCTCTCCCGTGGTGCCGGAGGTCTGGTGGACGCGGACATACCGCTGGGCAGGATAGGTGAGATTGGTTCCGTAGGGAGGATTCTCGGCCTGATCCTCGGAGAGCTCTTGCTTGGTGGTAAAGGGCAGGTCGGTGTACTGCTGCAACGTGGCTACGTCGTCGGCACTCTCCACACCGGCGGCCCGCAGCTTGGCCGCGTAAAAGGGGTTGCTCGACAATACCTCTGTCAGCAGGGCTTGCAGCTGACACAGCTGCGCCGCCTGCCGCTGGCTGTGATCGACTTTCCCCTTCACCGCCTGTCGTCGCCGCAGGCTGTCATCGGAAACCATTCGGAAATGGTCATCATCGGCTCACCACCCCTAAGCAGTCGATAGGTGCGGGTGAGCCAGGTTCGATCGCCGAGGTCATCCAGCTCCGGGGGCAGATCAGAAACTGCCTGCCCATACCAGAGCAGCTCTCCGTGACTCTCCACCCGGGTTCGGCGCAGCAGTCGGCCGATGCCTTCGTCGCCGGTGTCGAGGCGCTCTTCCAGGGAAGCGGGCAGGCGCCCCGGGTCGATCACCGCTTCACCGATGGCATACGTACGATCGCTCTGCTCTCCCTTGAGGATCACTCTTCGACGCACGATCGAATCTCCCGACGCCGCGTGCAGCCAGGGATCGGCGACATCGAGCCGTTCTCTGACCTGAGACAGTTTGATCACCGCCACCGGCTCGAGGCAGGAGGCCTCGATGAACTGGGTGACGAGGCCGACGATGACCAGCAAGCCCCGGTCGAAAGGCGCCAGGGAGCCGAGTGTCACCGGCTGCACATGGGCTGGTCGCGAGTCCTGAGCGACGAACAGATCGTCCATCATGACGCGCGAGAACTCCTCCGATGTGGCGGCGGCGCTCACAACCACCAGTCGAGGACGACGAAGGCGGACAGCGGATCGGCAGGGATGACCGACGTCGATCCAAAGCCGCGCGTCTCATAGCTGGTGTCCGTCAGATTCTTCAGCTGCAGACTCAGACGACCCCGATTCCACCGCTGGAAGATCGCCGCCTCGAGGGTCACGTAGGCATCGATCTCGAAGGTGTTGTCGGGGGCGATGACGTGGTCGCTCACCCAGCGCCCGCCGCCGGCGATACCCAATCCACGGGCCAGTTCCGCCGTCGTCCACATCGTCACGGTGTGATCGGGGACGAAAGGAGCGCGATTGCCGCTGCGATCCAGCACGCCGAAGATCGGCTGACCCACATCGGAAACGCCGATCACCGCCTGCTCGCGGAACTCGGTGAGCTCGGCGTCGGTATATGCGTAGGTGAGGAAGGCGAACCATTGGGGCTTAAGACGAACCTGCGCTTCCAGCTCCAGGCCGCGAGAACGCTGATCTCCCTGCTCCCGGGTCACGCCGGTGAGATCGGGGATGGCGATGTTGTCCTTCTGCAACTGGTAGGCGGCCAGCGACAGCGAGGCTCGGCCATCGTCGATGTCGCGCTTGACGCCCACTTCCACCTGCTGGCTTTCCTCGGCCTTGCGGTCGCCAACCACCAGGCTCGACGGAGGGCCGAAGGCGCGCCCGAAGCTGACATAGAAGGTCGTATTCCCCTGAACCTCGTAGGTGAGGCCCGCCATGGGGCTCAGTTTTTCATAGCTGCGTTCCGTGTCGGTGGCGGTGTCCTCGTAGTCGATGATGTCGAAGCGGCCCCCGAGAAACAGATGCAGCACCGGCGTCAGGGCGATACGATCGATGCCGTAGAAGCCGGCGATCAGGCTGGTGGCGTCGCCGGCCTGAGATTGCAGAGCGAACAGCGGCTGCGCGGCGGTCTCCTGGGGACTGATCAGGTCGAGGGAAGGCAGCAGGGAGACATCCAGGGTGAACTCGTCGGTCTGCCGCGCCAGCTCGACGCCCAAGAGCCACTGGTGGTCCTTCCCCTGGAAAGAGTTCTGTGCAGTCACTTCCAGCTGATTGCCCAGAAAGACCTGCTCGTCGTCGAGAGACTGCAGGATCCGTGACACATCGAGTCCGCCAACAGCGTTGGGGACAACGCCGGTGAGGAGTGTACCCGTCGAGGGCCAGTCAAAGTCGGTGAGATACAGCTTGTTGCGTACCGTCACACCGCCGAGGCGACGCTGGGCGTCGAAGCGCAGACGCTTGATGCTCTGTTCGGATTCGTCGAATGGAGACTGATACGATCGCGTGCGCGGCACATCCGCTACCGAGGTGCCAAGCAGGGGAAGTCCCACATCCGTGGTGAAGTCCTGATCGACGATCTCCAGGCTGAGGCGGGCGCGGTTCTCCGGGTCATCCTCGTCCTGCCAGGCGAGGCTGGGATGTATCGCGAAACTGCGATTGTCGCGACCGACGCGGTAGCCGTCCGAATCGCTCCACATGCCGTTGAGCCGGGCCGCCCAGGGCGAACTCTCGCGGGCCGCCCACCCGACGTCGGCGGAGAGGCGCCTGGTCTGGTGGCTGCCGAAACTGGCGGAGATCCTTTGCGGGCCGTTCACGAGGGGACGCTTGGACACGAGGTTTACCGCCCCCGACATCGGATTGCCGCCGTAGAGGAAAGCCGCCGGCCCCTTCAGGATCTCCACACTCTCCACATTGTACAGGTGGTAGAAGCTGGCCTCCGGCTCGGCAACACCATCGATGAGAACGAGACTGCTGGTGAGTGAGTCGAAGCCGCGCAGCAGGAAGTAGTCGAAGATGCCGAAGCCGGTCTGTGATTGGGCGCCGGCAGCGTTGTGCAACGCGTCGCCGAGCAGAACCGCGCCCTGACTCTCCAGTCTGGGCCGGTTGATGACGGACACGCTGGCAGGGGTGGCGCGATTCGACAGAGGCAGCTTGGTGGCGATCTCGTTGTCCATCGGCAGGGAGAGGCGCGTCTCCTCGATGACAACCTCTTCCACCGTGTAATCGGAACTGACGTCCGCATCCGGATCGGCGCCGGCGACGGATGTTGTCATGGCGGCGACGAAGAGGGAAACGACCGGTATACGCATCATGTGTAACGGGAATGTTGGAATTCGGGTGCGTAGAACAACGGCAGCAGCTGATCGACGCGCAGCAGGCCGGTCGGCGTCAGGCGGACTTCGTCAGGATGTATGGTTAGCATGCCTTCATCTTTCAGTGTTTCCCAGGCCGAGGCGTACTCGGTGAGCACGTCGGCGCTGTACTTGTCGGTGAAATAGGACGGCCGCAGCCGTCCAAGCTTGAGCTGCAGAATGAGCTCACGCGTCAGACGCTGTTCGGCCGTCGTCTGCAGGGCGCGGCCCAGGGGCAAGCTCCCCTGTTCCAGAGGGCCGAGGTAGTCCTCCCAGGACGTGGCGTTCTGATAGTGGACACCGCCCATGTGGGAAAATGAGGCGACGCCGGAACCGATCATGTCACTGCCACGCCACAGCGCGTCGCGATACACGAAGCTGGCGGGGCGGCCGCGCTTGACCACGGTGTAGGCGCTGGTCTGTTCATAACCCGCGGCGCCAAATGCTTCCACGGCATGGGCGTGCCACTCCCGCTTGGTCTGCCAGTCGGCGAGGATCAACTCCCGCCGGTGACCTGCGGAGATGGTCTTGGAGTAGACCGTGTTGAAGGGCAGCTCCATCTGATAGATGGTGATGCTGTCGGCGTCGAGGTCGATTGTGCGCGACACGGTGTCACGCCACGTGTCCCAAGTCTCTCCCACCATTCCGGCGATGAGATCGACATTCACCTGGGCGAAGTCCGTCGCCCGGATCCACGGCCAGACGCGGTAGACTTCTTTGGTGAGGTGAGCGCGTCCGTTTTCGCTCAGAATTTCGTCGTTCAGGTTCTCCACGCCCAGGCTCAGCCGCGTGACGTCGCAGTCGGCGATGGCCGCCACCTTGGCTTCCGTCAGCGTTCCCGGCTCACACTCGAAGGCCACTTCCTCAGCCCTGTCCCAGGGCATCATAGCCTGCACGCGGCGCACCAGGCCACGCAGATGACGCGCGCTGATGTAGGACGGAGTACCGCCTCCGAAGTAGATGAACTTGAGAGGTCGGCCGGCGATCCGCGGCTGCTGCGCGTAGATCTCGATCTCCCGGACCAGGGCGTCCAGATACTGCTGGATCTGGTCAGCGTTCTTGTCCACGTACACGCGGAAGTAGCAGAACTTGCAGCGCTTGCGGCAGAATGGAATGTGGAGGTACAGGCCCAGGTCGGTAGCTTCGCCGTTCGGGAGTGGCGCCTGCAGCACGCCCTCGGCAGCCTTCACCTGCTCGCCGTTCCAGAAGGAGTACGGCGGGTAGTTGGAGACGAAGACGCTGCCCACGTCGGTGTCGGTGAGAATCTTGTCGAGTCGTGACGTGGCCGGCTCGGGCTGCGTCGATGTCGATGATGGTGTCATATCATTCCGTTCCGCCTGCAAAACAGTAAAGTGTGCCGTCGAGATCACCGATCACCAGGCGGCGGTTGGCCACGGCTGGAGAAGCGGCGATGGAGGATCCGGTGTCGAAACTCCAGCCGACCTCGCCACTGTCGAGATCGATCGCATGGACACGTCCGCTCGCCGTTGCAAAAAACACTCGCTGCCCGGCGATGACGGGAGAGGAATCGATACGGGCGCCGGCGGCAAAGACCCAGCGACTCTCTCCACTCTGGCGGTCGATAGCGTGCAGCATCTTGTCCCGTCCGCCAACGATGATGAGGTCCTGAGCGATGGCCGCCGAAGAGTAAAAAGGGAAGTTGCGGTCCGGATGCCGATAGCGCCAGGCGACCTCGCCGTCAGCCAGGTCGATACTGACGACTTCTTCGGCGAAGGTACCCACGTACGCATGCCCGTCAGACACAGCACAACTGGCGGCGACGTAGCTGTCGAGACCGATGGTCGCCAGCTCGCCGCCCTGCGCAAGATCGACGAGGCGCAACATCCCGTCACAGCCGGCGGTGATGACGGTGGAATTGACCACCGCTGGCGACGCGTGCACGTACCCCCTGGTCTGTACCTGCCAGAGCAGGTTGCCGTCGGCGGCAGAGAGGCAGTAGAGCCGGTTGTCGTAGCCACCGAAGACCACACGGTGGCCGACAAGATTAGCCGAAGAGGTGATGGCCGCCCCAGTCGAAAATGTCCAACTCTCGACTCCCGTCTCCGCGTCGAGGGCGTGGAACGTGCCGTCTTCATCGCCGAAGAACACCTGTCCGCCGCCCACCGCGGGTGATGACTTCACCTCGGCGCCGACGTCGTACGTCCAGAGCACCTCGCCGTCGGAGAGGTCCACCGCCAGCAGACGGCCGTCCAGAGTGCCCACGTAGACCTTGCCCGCGACGACCGCCGCCGTCGACTCGATGCCCGCGTCCAAAACCCGGGCCGAGTCCGCGGCGATCGTCGCCGCCGTATCCAACATCCAGGCCAGCTGCAGTTTGCCCGGCGCAAATGCGGGCGCGGTGCCGGTCAACTGCGAATCACCGCGAAAGGATGGCCAGTCGCCGTCGTCGACGCCGCCGTAAGCGACGGCTGCCCACAGGACAATGACGGTGGCCAGTGGACGCATCAGAACGCCGCCCGATAGAGCTGGTGGCATTCGTCCCTGCCCACGGCTCGAGGGTTGAAGCCCGCCGTCATCTGGGATGCGGCTCGCTGGGCCAGGGATTCGAGCTCCTCTTCCTTCACCCCGGGAAGCTCACTCAATCTCGAGGGCATACGGGCACTGCGGTAGAGAGCGCCAACGCGGTCGGCGAGCACGTCCGCGGCAGCCGACTCTTCCACCTCTACGGCGATGCCCGCAACTTTGACGAGATTCGCGTAGTCACCGTTTACCACGGTCCCGTTGTAGCGGATCACGTGAGGCAGCATCACTCCCACGGCCACGCCGTGGGTGATGCCGTAACGCCCGGTGAGAGGATTGGCACAAGCGTGCGCCGCCCCCAGCATGGAGTGCTCGATGGCGGCTCCAGCCCAATGAGCCCCCAGCAGTACCGCTCCACCGGTGTCGCTGGACTGGTGATTGCCGACCCAGGACTCGAAGCTGCCGTGCAACAGTCGCAAGGCTTCCCCGGCAAACAGCCTGGACACCGGATTGGCCCGCGTGGTGACGAAGCTCTCCACCGCATGAGCAACCGCATCCACCGCAGCGGCGGCAACGACGGCAGCCGGCGCCGTGCTCAACAGATCGGGATCGAGGAGCACGGTACGGAATCTCACCTTACGGTCGCCGCAGGCCATCTTCTGGTGCTCTCCCTGATCCTGGGCGATGAGGGTGAACCGTTGGGCTTCGCTGCCGGTGCCGGCGGTGGTGGGAACACCGATGGAGGGGAGCATGGCAGTGGTGGCTTTGCCGTCACCCCAATAGTCCTCCATACGCCCGCCGTTGGTGAGCAGAAAGTTGATCCCCTTGGCGCAGTCCATGGCACTGCCGCCGCCGAGGCCGACGATGGACCCGAACTCGACACCCGTGCGGCTGACGAATTGCACCCCCGCCTGCACATGAAGGGTGGTGGGGTTTTCCTCGATGCCGTCGAAGACCTCGACCTGGAGTTCGGCGGAATCGAGGGAAGCCAGGGCCCGGGCAGCCAGCCCGGCGGCGACGATTCCAGGATCGGTGACCAGCAGCACGGGGCCGGAGGAGAGCCTGCGAACCGCATCACCGAGCTGGGCGATACATCCCTGGCCGAAGAGCACGCGGGTGTCGCTGTGGTACTCGAATGGTTCCAATCTGTTCATGCAGCGAAGTTCAGGCTCGGAGTCGGGCGCGGCCGAAGGACCGCCGGCGGTAGAGAAAGTCGAAGAGATTGCCTTCGTGAGGCTGGTCCCATGAGATGGCCAGGGTTGGCACCGGCCCCAGGTTCAGGCGGTCGATGTCCGGGCATTCCAGCAACTGCCGCTGCAGCGCCTTGTCATCGGTGAGAGCCGTGACGACCAGAGAAGGGCCGATCTCAGCGGGCATGCGCGGTGCCGGAATCTCGACGATGGAGACAAAGGGAAAGAGGTACTCGGCGCTGGCCAGCGGGTGTTCGGGGTCATCGCACAGCACCACTGTCGGGCGCAGAAAAGTGCAACCATCGATCTGACTCACGCGCGCGTCGTCGCCGTAGATCTCGGCGGTGAGATCGCGGGCGCCGCCGGCGGCGAGGGTACGATCGATCTGCGCCGAGATGGCATGGGCGACGCGGGGTTCCGGGAACGCCGCCAGCCTGGCCTGGGGATCGGCCAGCGCCCGAGGCTCGATGGCCGCCATTCGCTGGGCCAGAGCGGCGCCGATCTCTTCCCCGGATGCTGCCGTCCACACCCCTGAGGCGTTGATGCAGGAGCGGCCGCCGTTGTCGGCGATGGAAGAGAGCATCAGCTCGAGGTGCTCCGGCCAGTTGGCGGCGCTGTCGTCGTCGAGCAGGATCTTGCTGCGGCCAGGGCCGTGGATCTCGACGCGCTCGTCGGCGCGCCACGGCCCCACGGTATCCTCACCGCCAAACAGCAGCGAACGGCCGCAGCGCATGAGGATCTCGGTGGCGCCATCGTAGTCGCTCGGATAGTAGCCGAAGGCCTCGGGAGGACAGCCAGCCGCCATAAACGCCTGGGCGACGCGAAAGGCCGTCCACGGCTCGCGGCTGCCCGGTCGCAGGACAACAGGCGTCCTGAGAGGGATCGCCGGCAGCCACAGGGTGTGCACGCCCGGGGAGTTGTTCGGCAGGATGGCTCCCAGGGTATCCGACTGCCGCAGGTAGCTGAGCACCCGACCGTCTTCCTCCCCCCAGCCCGTGTCGAGGACGGACAGGTCGAGACCCCGGGTGAGACCCGCCAGCACGCTCGCCATCGATTCCAGGACGCCGCAGATCTTGTCAACGTTGCGGCTGCCGAGAGCCACTGGCAGTCCCGTGGTGGAGGCCAACTGGTCAAGGTACTGATCGAGAGATTGATCGCTGCCCTCGTCGAGGGGCAGCCGATCGTCGCGGAAGCGACGAGCCGCCTCGCCGGCGATGTCGACCAGCTGCTTGGCGCTCAGCTCCTCGAGCACCTTGCGATTGTCGGGAGCCCGCGCCAGATCCCGGACGATGAGCCCCCCGTTGGCGAGGCTGACCTCGACTACGGGCTCGGCCGTACGGACGTCGTTGACGACGGCTCGACGCTTGCTGACGTACGGTCTGCCGGCGCGCAGAATGGGCAGGTGAATCATCGCTTCTCCGAAATCAGTTATTCAGTAGACGCCGACGGTCACACTCTCCTGCAGAGACGACAGCAGTCGAAGATTGCGCACTCCGTCCCACGCGTACTCGGCAATCGGCTCTGCCCTCTCGGCCTCGTCCCGCTCCAGGAAGCGGGGCATGAAGAAGTCCCTGGTGAGCGTGGTGAGCATGACTCTGCCGGTCTCACCGTATTCCACCGTACGTTCCGTGTCGTGCGGATCCACCAGCTCGATCACCGCCCGGGGCTGCGGGGGGTAATAGGTGATGGCGTAGTCATCTGCGGGGTCGAAGGGCTTGCAGTGCGCCAGGCCCATGAGGGTGTTGCCGTACGTCGGCACGAACTCGACGCCAGGCACCAGCTCCTCGCGCGCGAACCGGTGAAACTGGGCGTCCATCTCGGTGCCGCCACAAAAGATCCCACGGATTCCGTACTTGACCAGATCGATCTTCTCGCACAGCGCTTCCAGCAGCCTCGGCGTGGCGAACATGCAGCGGATGTTGTCGTGCGCCCGCAGGATCTTCAACGCCTGATCGGTGACGTGGTTCTTGTAGGCCTGCAATTCCTGGTGGGCCGAGCGGCGGATGAGGACGTTGACCCAGCGCGGGTCGAGATCCACGAGAAAGCAGATACCGCCCCGCAGTTGTGCCAGGTACTCCACGGCGAGGCGTAGCCGGCGGGGGCCGGAAGGGCCGAGCATGAGCCAGTCACCCCCGGTGGGAAAGCCCTCTTCGGACAGGCTGTCACTGAACTGGGCGTAGTCGATCTCGAAGTCGCGGATGTTGACCCGCGTCTTGGGGATCCCCGTGGAACCTCCGGTCTCGAAGACGTAGATGGGCTCATCGGCATACGCTTCAGGCACCCACCTGCGCACGGGGCCGCCGCGCAGCCACTCGTCCTCGAAGTGGGCCAGGTGTTTGAGGTCCGCGTAACCCTGGATGCGCTCCCGTGGGTCGAAGTCGAGTTGTCTGGCCCGTTCGAGCCAGAACGGACTACCGGTAGCAGGATCGAAATGCCAGTTGACGATGTCGCGAACGTGGGCGTCGAGCTGTCGCCGCCCCTCGGCAACGCGATCCGCGAGAGCTTGGCCGCTCAATGAGCCTCTGCAGAGCCTATGGCGTACAGCGTGTTGCGGCTGGCGATGTAGAGAACGCCGTCTTCGGCGACGGGCGTCGTGTAGATAGCGCTTTCCATGAGAATCTCAGCGATGACCTTCAGCTCCGGTCCCGCCTGCAGGATGGTGACCTCACCGTCCTCGTCGCCGATGTAGACCTTGCCGTCCACCACGAAAGGTGAACCCCAGATGGCGGCGAAGGTGTCGTAGGTCCACTTCTTCTCGCCGGTTTCCAGATCGAGGCAATAGACGAAGCCGCTCAGATCGGCGGTGTAGAGCAAACCGTCGTGGATGGCCACCGTCGACATGGTGCGATTGTAGTTCTTGTCGCCGAGATGCCATACGGCGCCCGTCTCGGTGATGTCGCCCCGGCCGGTGGCATCTATGGCCCACAGGTGACCCGACCCCTCGCCGTGTTCCGGATCCTGGCCGACTCCCAGGTAGACGTGGTCACCGTAGATAACGGGAGTGGAGATCAGGTTGTTGCGCGTACCGCGGCCGCCGAGCTCCCAGACGGAGTCTTTTGGATTGCAGTCAAACTTCCACAACAATTCGCCGGTTTCGGGCTCGAAGGAGTACACCCAGCCGTCGCCGCCGGGAAAGATGACCTGAGGCTCGCCGTCGATAACCCCGTAGGAAGGATTCGACCACTGGCCGTGAAGGATGTCCAGCCCCGGGGATGCGTCTTCCCAGACCACCTCGCCGGTGGACTTGCTCACCGCCAGAAAGGAAGGAGCATAAGGCGAGGGAACCAGCACGTGGCCTTCGTCCACCCCGTTGGAGGTGGTGACGAAGAGCAGGTCCCCGGCGCCCACGGGCGAGCATGTCGCCAGATTGTGCGGGAAGACGTTGAGCTCCTCGATCATGTCGAGACTCCACACCACATCGCCGTCGATCTCGGTGCGATTCACCTCATCGGTGATGGGACCGTCGTTCTCGCCGTCCAGGAAACCCTCGACATCGATACACACCACCTGGCCCTGGTTGGAGATGTAGAAGAGTCGGTCCCCGTCGATATAGGGCGTCGAACAGATTCCCTGCTGTGGCCAGTCGTTGACCCGGCCGGCGGGCAGCTTGGTATGGGTGGCCTGCCAGAGAAAGGCGCCGTCCGTCTTGGAAAAGGCCATGATGACACCGCGATCCCCGGTGAGCTTGGGGTTGCGCAGACCCTGATTGTTCGTGCCCACAAAGATCTTGTCGCCCATGATCAGAGGGCCGCCGTAGGTCTGTGAGCCCAAGGGGGTCGACCAGAGGATGTTTTCACCCGTCTCCACGTCCCAGCTGGTGGGCACGTCGGTGGCGTCGCCCACCATGTTGCGCTCGGTTGTGCCTCCCCACATCACTTCCTGCGCCGGCGCCGCGGAGACGGCCGACAGCG
>JAYZCA010000302.1:0-4702 GCA_036339235.1 Candidatus Latescibacterota bacterium
AGTAGCCGTGCTCACCGGCGATGAAAATTTCGACATCGTTCTCGCAGCAAATCATCGAGTCGCGCTCGGTGTAGGTGGCCTCAATGTTTGGTTCTTCGACCCAGAAGGCCACATACAGACAATTGTCGTCCCACACGATCGACGCCCGAGTGTCGAATAAACCGGGCCGGGCGTCGACGAGGTCTTCGAAACGGGGCGAGCGCGGCGCCAGTTGCCACGTCTCCTCGTCTGGACGGCCGTCGATGGAGATGGGGTCGGCCGCGCGGTAGGCGGTGTAGTGCTTCAACCCCGCTTCCGTGTATCCCCAATTGTCGTTCGCATCTGGCATTCTCGTATCCATCTCCTGTGCAATAGAGTGTGTGTGCAGCCCATCGTCTCGCCGTCGCCGACGTGCTGCACCGGTTCAGCGGCGGACTCCACCACCCGTAGCTGCGAGGGTTCTGTTTGTCATGCAAGACATGGGTCGGCACACCGTTTGTGATCGAGGGCGTCGCGGTCGAGCTCGACGCCCAACCCTGGCCAATCCGGGACGGCGAGCTGCCCGTCGACCGGTGTCAGTGGATCGGTCGTCAACGACGACTCCTGCAGATGATGGAGGACATCGCCGGACATGGTGGCGCCCGGACACACGGCGTACTGATGCAGCATCATGGCGGCGCCGGAGCCGTGCCCCAGAGGATTGGTGGAAATCCAGAAGCGCAGGCCCACCGTCTCGGCGATTTGCAAATACGGATTCGAAAGAGGCACTGAGTCAGGGGAATTTTGTGGACCAGACAGACCTCTGATCGTCAATCTCTACTCAATATACACAGCCAGTCGGCCGAGACGCTTTCGCTTATTATAACCCGCGCCAGACGGTTCGGCGACAGAAGCGTGCGCGCGTGAGCACCCAGAGGTGAACAGATGACGACCCCCGATTCCCTCATGGTCGCAGCGGCACAGATCGACACCGATGAAGATCTGGATCAGAATCTGGTCAAGATCGAAAGTCGCGTGCGTGAGGCCGCCGATCGTGGTTGCCAGGTGTTGTTGTTCCACGAAGGCTGCCTGACCGGCTATCCCGATGACGAGCGCGTCAAAGCGGTCGACTTCGACAGGATCGAGACGGCGGAAGCGTCGATTCAACAACTGGCGGGCGAGCTCGGGATCGCCGTCCTGGTGGGAACGACGAGCCAGCGGGAGGGGCTGACCTTCAATGACCTGCTCATCATCGACGCCGATGGTCGGCGACTGGGTCGGTATGCCAAGACCTGGCGCGCGGGCGAGCCCTGGTACGCAGCCGGCAGCGGACCTGTCATCTTCCGGGTGTGTGGTGTCGAGGCGACGGCGATCATCTGCCACGACTTGCGCTATCCCGAACTGCCCCGGCTGGGCGTGGCCGCCGGGGCGCGGATTGTCTTTATCGCCAACAACGAATCGGGCCTGACATCCGAGCAAAAGTTGCTGGGATACCGCTCGATGCAGATCTCGCGGGCGACGGAAAACCTAGCCTATGCCGTGATGGCCAACGCTCCGGCAGACGCGGGCGACATGCATCGCCGCAACTCGTCCCACGGCAACTCAATGATCGTCGACGTCATGGGCAATGTCCTGGATGAAGCCGGTTCTTTCGAGGAGCGCCTGGTCGTGGCGCGCCTCGATCTGAGCAAGTCCACGGGGGAGCCTGCACGACGGACGCTCGGAGATGAGCATCCGGCCTATGCTGAGTGGATTCGCACCGGCCTGCACCTGGTCCGCCGACTCGACGGGGCGGATGAGGGCCCACGCATGTCGACGACGAACGTCCCTTCACCTACCTCGATTCTTCGTCTGGGCCATGCTCAAGGTGACATCACACCGCCCGTCGGCATCTACCACCGCATGTGGGGAGCCGCTCGTCACGATCAGGCGACGGGAGTCCACCGACCGCTGCTCGCCGATGTGCTGGTCCTCGAATCCGAGACCGATGCCTCGGGTCGGTTCGTGCGCGTGCAACTCGATCACGTCCTGCTCTCCAACGCCCAGACCGATGACGTCGTCGCTGAGATTCCCGGCATCGCGGGCGTGTCCCGCGATCGTGTTCTTGTCACGTACTCGCACTCGCACTCCGCCGGTTTTCTGTTACCCGATCGCATTCCCCTGCCGGGCGGCGGCCTGATCGAACCCTATCTGGTGTCGTTGAAACAATCGCTCCGAGAGCTGGCCCAAGCAGCGATGGATCGCCTCGACACGGCCGTCATCAGCTATGCCCGTGGGCGCTGCGATATGGCCGCCAATCGCGACTATCGCGACACGGAGCGCGACATCTTCGCTACCGGTTTCAACCCGGACGAAACGGCGGAAGATCTTATCATCGCGGCCCGCGTCTTCGACATGCAGGGCACGCCTCGCCTCGACATCGTCCACTATGGCTGTCATCCCACGACCCTGGCATGGGACAACACACTGCTGAGTCCCGATTTCGTCGGCGCCATGCGGGAGACGGTGACGTCACGGACCGGCCTGCCGTGCGTGTATTTCCAGGCGCCGTGCGGCGACCTGGGACCAAAGGAAGGATTCGTGGGCGACACGCAGGTCGCCGACCGCAACGGCGAGCAACTCGGTTATGCCGCCCTGTCGGCGCTGGCCTCACTCGGACCTTCGCGACACGACTTCGTCTACGCGGGTCCCGTCGTCTCCGGCGCTACCATCGGCACATGGTCGTGGAGAGTCTTCACGGACGAGCGCGAGGCATCGTCCCGCCGCTGGGCGAGCGAGACCTTCCAGCTGGACCTGCCGTATAAGGAGATGCCCGACACGGATGCCCTCGCCGCCGATCTGGAGCGCTACACGAAGGAACAGGAGATCGCCGACGCAGCCGGCAACACCAACGCTGCGCGCGATGCCGCGGCGCGGGCCGAACGCAGCCGTCGCTGGCTGCGGCGTATCTGTGAGTTGCCCGACGGCGATACCTGTCCCTATCGCTTCTCCGTGCTGGAGATGGGTGACGCCATCTGGATCACCTGCAGTGCGGAGCCCTACAGCTGGCTGGCGTCGCAGCTGCGGCGACGCTTCCCCCACAAGACCGTCCTCATCTCACCCGTTGCCGGCGACTCGCAGATCGCCTACCTGTTGCCGGAGGCTCGCTACGGCAAGGGCCTCTATCAGGAGGAGCCCTCTTGCCTGGCCCCCGGGTGCCTGGAGGCGGTATTGGAGGCGATGACCAAGGGCGTCGAGCAGGTCACCGGCTCAACCCGGGCGACGGAAACCACTTGATTCGTCGCAGGCTCGTGTCCATCGCTGATCTTCACCTAGCCTAACGGAGATTATCAGAAATGAGTGTTCGATGACTATTCGCACCATCCACCTGGGCGTAGGCGGTCGTGGCGCCTGGCCCCTGCGCCAGATACCCGATCGCGACGACTTCGAGTCAGTCGCACTCGTCGACGTGAATGCCAAGAGCCTGACCGCCGCCCGAGAGGTGACGGGCCTGGGCCCCGAAGCCTGTTTCCATGGCCTTGGGGATGCGCTCGAAGCGGTCGGTGCCGATGCCGTCGTCATCATCACACCGCCGGATATGCATGCCCGTCAGTGTCTCGATGCGGTGCGGGCGGGCAAGCATGTTCTCGTGGAAAAGCCCTTCACCAAGCAACTCGACCACGCACAGCAGGTCGTCGATGAGTCCGAGGAACAGGGCGTGAAAGTCGCCGTCTGTCAGAACGCCCGCTACAGCGCCACCTATGTAACCATGGCCCGCCTCGTGCGCGAAGGCACGCTCGGACGCCCCGCCTTCGGCCTGCAGACGACCTTCGGCTGGCGTGCAGGTGTTCATCACTCCGGAACGGACCGCCATGCGTATCTGTGGGAACGGGGTATTCACGATCTCGATACCATGCGATTCATCTTCGGTTCCGCGCCCAGGCGAACGTGGGGGCACAGCTTCAACCCCGACTGGAGCCCCTATCGCGGCGGTGGTGGCGCTTACGGCTGGGTCGAGTTCGAAGACGGGGCCACATGTGGCTACATGTGCACCTTCGTCGCCCACAAAGGCGGTGGCAGCTTTCGGCTGGAGTTGGAGGGCGGCAGCATCGAGCCGACAGCCGACGGGATTTCCCTGAACCGACCCGGCACGAAAGAGGCCGAGATCCTTCCTCTCGACGAGGTGAAGGACAGCACCACCATCCTCCTCGACGGATTCTCCGATTACATCGAGCGTGGTGTGGAGCCGGAATTCAGTGGCCGCCAGAATCTGACGACCGTCGCCATGGTGGAAGCCATGGGTGTCTCCTCGGACGAGGGCCGCATCATCGACTTTGACGAGTATCTCAAACGCCCGGCCGCAGGCTGAGCAATCCGCTCCGGGCCTGGCGTCAGGAGGCGATGGAGTCCTGCACTGCCACATGACACATCACGTGATGAACCAGATGGGCCACGAAGCGCCGAACATGGTCGGCGTCAACACGGCCCGCTAGACCGCAAGGTCGCCGGCTTGCTGCCAGGATACATGACCATGGGACACAACGGTATGGGCGGCATGTTCACGATCGTCAAAATTCGTGAACACCTCGACAGCTACGGCGATCCGGGGTGGTACGAGCATCCACCCGGCACGGTCGCCGAGGCGGCGAGCGTCGCCGAACTGGGCCGCGACGGGATCGACCCGTCAGGATGACTCTCTCAGACCAATTTGGCGTTGACCTTGATTTCAGCAACTGCCGCCAGCGCTTTGGAGACCGGGCAATTC
>JAYZCA010000303.1:0-15404 GCA_036339235.1 Candidatus Latescibacterota bacterium
ACAACGCAGCCGCATCCGGTTCCACTCTCCCGCCGGACTCAGTGGGTTTGTCGAGGGCGCGATCATGTCGTAGAGGGCGCCGCTGTCACCATTGTCCAGAGGCGGCTCCTTACCATATGTGTCCAGGATCTGGATCTCCAGCCCAGTGTGCACCTCGTCGTCCAGGTCGGACACGCGCAGGAACACGCCGCTATTCACCTTAGCGTCGGCATTGTACTCGAAGGTGAGCTCGAAGTCTCCGTACTGGGTCTGCGTGCTCAGATTGCTCATCTTGCCGGCCTCGGAGGTGCCGACAATCATACCGTCCACGACGGTCCACAGGTGGGGGTTCTTGTGGTCTTCCCACCCGGCCAGGTCCCGGCCGTTGAACAGCTCGATGGTTTTCGTCATGTAGTTCTGCCTCCCATGCTCTTCCCCTTCTGAGGGAAGTATACTGCTCAGCCGCAGATGCTCTCGATACTCTGCGAAGCTATAGACCTCCCCGTTCACTATCCACAACCGCTGACCTGGCGTGGCCCAGTTATCCCATTCCCTGACTACATCGTCAAACCCGGGTGGGTTGTAGCCCCCTAAGACGACATCGTCGGCCTTCGCTAGATAGGTTCGCATTTTTTCCCTTGTCAGGTGGACTGGCGGCGCTATCCGAATTTGCAGATCGGATCGCTTCCGTAGGCAGAACCAGGGGTCGGGAACGATCGCGAACAGGACCGTGTGGCCTGGGCCAATTTGATTGGAGAGATTGCTGCAGTACGGCTCGTACTTTGGATCGATGCCCGCCAGAGGCGGCGGATCGAGAGCAAGAGTCACGCCAAATCCCAGAACTGCTGCCAGCAGCGCACGACTTGCCCAGCGGGACAATCGCAGCCACCAGCCGAGACCGACGGCGGTGAAAGGGGCCATGTACGCAGGGTAGATGAGTTCTCCCGAGAGCAGGATGACCGGAACCAGACAGACGGCGCCGATTAACCATGGGAGCAGCTCTCGTCGTCCCGCGATCAGGCCGGCCATGCCCCCGAGGAAGGAGGCCAGCATGAGCGGCGCAGCACGACCGGAAAATCTGGCCAAGCGAAGCAGGTTGCCGAGGGGCGACTGTGCCGATCCCGCCTTCCTCTCCAACTGGAGTTGCATCTGGGCCACGAAGGTGTCGACATCGACGGCGATGTAGAGCCCCCAGGCCAATAGCAGCGGCGCACTGCCGCAGAGGAACAGCAACAGCGGCCGACGCCCCCGCATCAGACTCGTGAGACCTACGGCAGCAATCGCTGGCGGCACCTAGGGGATGCGTCAAGAAAGCGGCAGCAGCCAGCATGCCGGCACCGATGTCCCGTCCCTTACCACGGCATACCTCGAGAACCGTCAGCGAGCCCACCGTGAGGGTGATGGCCAGCATATCCATACGACCCATCGATGCTGCGCGCTGCAACGCGGGATCGAAAAGGATCAGGCCGCATGCCGTCCACGCGGGGGCCCCAACGCTACGGCGTCTTTGCCAAAGTATGATGATAAGGGCGAGGCCCAGAACCAATGACAACGAACGTACGGAGAGCAGGCCCGGCCCGAACAATCCCAGCCAGCCAGCTAGGACGAAGTAGTAGAACGGTGGTGTCCAATATACGCTGTGCTCGATGCCCGGCAGGGCCCCCTGTAACAGATCGGTCGCTAGGCGCCCTTCGGTCCACAGAGTCCAGGCGATAGACGCGCACAGAGACTCGTCAGGGTTGGTCTCGTAGATTCCGAACATGGCACGCAGTATAGCCCCACCACGGCAGGGATGCCACGACAAACCGGGACACCGTGACGCTTGAACTCGACGTGACGCAACGTACTCGGATCGTGACAGCCGTCGTCGACGCGTTGCAGCAAGCTCTAACGGGCAGTACCTGCTGTCTGCGAGGATCTCTCGCCGCCGGCTCCGCCGATGACTACAGCGACATCGACCTGCAGTGGACAGTGGCGGTTGCAGAATTTGGTGATGCCTGCCGGGCCTTGGCGACGCATCTGACGCGGGTGGAGAGGTAAAAGCGCTGCGCACCAATCCCCTAATCGGCGTGCACCCGACGCAACGACTCATATTCTTCCGAGTCGCAGGTCTGTCGCTGTTCTGGCGGGTCGATCTGGTGATCCTGTCAGCGGATCACGACCCAGAGGCTGTCCATCCGCCGGGGTCGTTCCAGTCGTCCGAAACGTGGTCGGTCACGCACAGCGGGCTGATGTGCACCGTGGCCGCGATCAAAGCGTTCTTGCGGCACCTTCCTAATGAGGGCGCCCACACTGGTAAGCAAGGGATTTGAACAGATACACATCTCTGTGCCCATTGTGCCGCCGAGGCGGCAGATCCTGGCGCTGATAGATACGATCTACGATGCCGATGACACGCATGCACCGCTGGCCGCACAGATTCGGCAGCTCTATCAGGACGCCTTCGCGGAAACCGGCGGCACCGGCGGCGATTCGTCGAAGCGGTGAGGTACCGCCATGTAGTTGAGGACGGCGATAATGAAGGCGACGATGACCATCCACTTGAGACGGCTGCCGTGGCGGCCACGCACGCCGCGCAGGTAGAGATAACCGGCGAACAGACACCACGTGGGCAAGGCGAGGACGATCTTCGGGTCGCCCTTGCCCAGGTACTCACCGGGGGCGCCGAACAGCCACAGAACGCCCATTCCCAGTCCGAGTGTAAAGAAGAAGAAACCGCCAGCCGAGGCGTAGAAAGTGGCTGTCGCCGAGGTGTCGAGAGCGGGCAGGAAGCGATTGAGGCGCCCCCGTTTCAGGGACCGACTCTGCAGCAGGTAGGCGCCGGCTCCGCAGAAGGCCAGGGCGAAGCCAACATGTCCAAGGAGGGTGATGAAGACGTGTACTCCGAGCCACGGGTATTTCACCAGCATCGATCCGGAGTCCTCGAACCGCATCGGCATGAGCATCGGGTACAACAGGCCCAGGAAGGCGGCGGGGGCGACGAACAGATTGAAGTGGCGTACCGAGGTGAAGCGCTCGAGAAGCAGGCCGGCGACGAGGAAGGTGATCACCACCAGAGAGATGACGGAGATCATGTTGCCCAGGGGCGACTGGCCCGAGAACACGACGTGGAGCAGAATGCCGAGGGCGTTGATGACGATTCCGGCGATCAGCGTGCTGCGACCCCAGCGTTCCCAGGAGGACTGGCCCCACCAGAGGTGTCCCTGGAACAACAGCGAGGCAGTGGCGTAGAGGCTGAGAGAGACACCGAGAAAAACGAGGCAGGAGGTGGTGAGGTTGGTCACGAGTGGGACTTCCCGTCGTCGTCTGAGTCCAAGTCGAGGTCGAAGAGACGGCGCACCGTATCGAGACGCTGGTAACCGTCGTCGAGGTTGGCCAGCTCGCGGACCTGCACGAGGGGCTGATGCAGCAGTTTGTTGGCGTACCCCCGCAGGACCTGCTCCACGAGTCGACGATCGGCTTCGGAAAGATGCTCCAGCTTGCCCGTCCAGTGCTGCAACTCGGCCATCTGCAATTCGGCGGCCTGTTCCCGCATGGCACGGATCAGCGGGCCGGCGCTCAGCGAGTTGAACCAGTGCAGGAAGGCGCCCAGCTCTTCATCGACGATGTTCTGCACGCGGCGAATCTCGCCCTCGCGATCCTGGCGGTTCGACTCGACGATGCTGTCCAGGTCGTCGATGTCGAAGAGGAAAACGTTGTCGAGTTCGCGCACTGCGGGATCGATGTCGCGGGGCACGGCGATGTCGATGAGGAACAGGGGCCGGCCGCGGCGCTGGCTCATGGCCTGACGCAGCGCCGCCGCATCGACGACGAAGCCGGGCGCTGCCGTGGAAGCGATGACGATGTCGACTTCGACCAGGCAGTCACCGATGGCGTCGAGGACGACGGCTTCGGCATCGAATCGACGCGCCAGTTCGGCGGCCCGCTCGACGGTGCGGTTGGCGACAGTGAAGCGCGTGAGCCCGGTGTCGACCAGGTACTGCGCCGTGAGCTCGATCATCTCGCCGGCGCCCAGCAGCAGGGCGCTGCGATCGTCGAGGTTGTCGAAAATCTGACTCGCCAGTTCGACGGCGGCGGTGCTCACCGACAGGTGGCCGCGGCCGATGTCGGTTTCGGAGCGCGCCCGCTTGCCGACTCTCAAGGCCCGTTGGAAGACCTCGTTGATGATGAGGTTGGCCGAGCCGACGGCCTGCGAAGTCTCCAGAGCCTCGCGTACCTGCTTGAGGATCTGTGACTCACCGATGACGAGGCTGTCGATGCCGGAGGCGACGCGGAACAGGTGGGTCGCCGCCTCGGCGTCTATGTATTCGTAGAAGCAGGGGGACAGGTCGGCGACATCGAGGCGTCGCTGTTCGGCAAGATATCGACGCACCGGTTCCAGATGCGGGCCATCGCTGGCGGCGTAGATCTCGGACCGATTGCAAGTGGAGAGGATGGCCACCTCGGAGAGGCCGTAGCCCTCGCGCAGCTGGCGTAGCGAATCCGGCTGGTCACTCTCGGCGAAGGCCAGACGCTCGCGCACCTCGACAGGGGCTGTCGTATGATTGAGGCCGAGTGTGAGAAGGTGCATATGTCACCGACGCAGAAGCGTGGCCAGGGTATCCTGTATAGGAGACAGACGATGCGACAACCCGAACCGTAGTAACTAACTGTGTCCTCACGAAATCGGCAACGAATCACCCGCCTCTGGGTCCTGGCTCTGCTGGCCCCGGTGACGGTTCAGGCCGGCGCCTGGACGACACCCCGGGAAGTTGTGGGCCAAGGCCAGCTGGTTCCGTCAGTCCACGGACGAGTGGTACACCGAAGGCGCCCAGCCCATCCTGCTGCCCGACAACACCTTGGGAGAGCGCCCCGCGGGCAGTCGTCAGCCGTACAGATTCAACGGCATGTACGAGTCGACGGCGGTCTTTCTCGAGGGCTACTACGGGCTCACCGACGCCGTCGACGTGGGTCTTCAGGTACCCTGGTTCGACCAGTCCTTCGATGACGATACACGAATCGACCCGCCCTCCGAGTCCGGCTTCAGTGACCTGCGCGTCTATGGCCGCTGGCGGATGTTCCGCCGCCCATTCCTGCTCACGCTGAAAACGGGCGTGAAGATCCCCACGGGAGAATTCAAGAACGAGGATGGTCTGATCCCCGTAGGCGAGGGCTAGTGGAACTACGACATCGTCGTGCAGGCAGGGCGTTCCTTCTGGCCTCTGCCGGCGTACGCCAACGTCGATATTGGCTACCGGGTGCGCACCGAGAACGAGGAGATCCTGCGCGATCCGGGGGACGAGTGGCTCGTCAACGCCGAGGTGGGTACAACCCGCTGCCGTCCGTGCTGCTGGCGCTGAAGCTCGAGGGACTCTACGGCAAGGCGGGAAGTTCCTTCGGTTTCCGCAACGCGTCGTTGACCAAGCGGATCACCTACCTGGCACCGGCGGTGACACCGCCATCGAAGCCGCGCTGCGCCTAAGCATCGGGGGGCGCAACTTTCCCGCCGGCAACCAGATCACCGTCGGCGTGTCGACCACAATCGATCCGGTCCCTTAGGCACCGGCGAGGCTGGCGGCGATCTTCTGCGCCGATTCGCAGGCGCGGCTCACACAATCCCCCACCGAGATCCCGCCGCGGAAATTGCCGCCTACGTGCAGTCCGGGTTGCGCCTCTTCGAGAGCGTCGACGGCATTCATGACCGTCGGGTGGCCGATGACATACTGCGGGATCGCCCGTTCCCAGCGGCGCACGATGACCTCGTCCGGCGCGACGGTCATCCCCATGAGATCCCGCAGTTCATCGACTACCGCGTCGATCAGGCGATCGTCGTCCCACAGGGCGATCTCCGGCTGACGGTGGCCGCCGACATAGGTGGTGAAGGCGGCGCCACCGTCCGGGGCGCGGCCCGGGAAGGCGGACGAATTCCACAGCGTACCGAGGATACGTCGCCCCTCCACACGCGGCACGAGAAAGCCGAAGCCATCAGGCGGATCGACGAGAGGGTGCTGGTCGTAGCCGAAGAACACGGCGGTCACCGGCGGGTAAGGGATGTCGCGCAGATCGGCTGCCGGGATGTCGAAGCCGAATTGGACACCAGCGTAGGCGTGGGCGGGAATCGTCAGCAGGACTGTGCACGCGGCGACTTCCAGCGGCTCGGTGTCGCCGTCGAAGCGAAGCACGAATCCAGAGTCCTCACGGTGGATCGACGTCAGGCGTACGCCCGTCGTCAGGTCGTCGTCCATCGGTTCGGACAACGTGTCGACGAGGGTCTGCAGGCCGCCGACGAAGGTCAGCATCTTGCCGCCGGGACCTGCCTGAACCTGGCCCGCAAGGCCGCCGTCAGTGGCGTTGGCGGCCCTCTTGCGTTCGCGCGCCAGTTTGACGGCGCCGCGGATCAAGCTGCCGTGGCTCTTCTCGAGGTCCCAAAGACGACGGAAGGCGGAGCGCACGCACAGTTCGGCGGGTACGCCGGCGAAGGTTCCCGAGACGAAAGGGTCCACGGCGTAGTCGAGGAACTCGCGCCCCAGCCGGCGCAGGACGAACTGCTCGAGAGTCTCCTCGATATCGGCGGGTGCGCGGCCAATGAAGGGCTCACAGGCGAGGCGCAGTTTGGCGCCGAGGGAAAACAGGTCGGAACGCAGCAGGGCGGGGGGACTCATGGGCAGCCGCCGCAGGCGCCCGCCGCGTACGATGAAGCGGCACCTGGCCGCCTCCGGCCGTGCTTCGACGACCAGTGGAGCAAGTCCCGTCTCTTGCAGCAGGCGCCGCAGTTCGGGGGAGTTGTCGAGCAGACTGTTGGGTCCCGGCTCGAAGAGGAAATCCCGCCGCCTTTCGGTGCTGATGGCGCCGCCGGCGCGGGGCGCCGCTTCGAACAGACGCACCCGTGCGCGTGGTGCCAGCCGGCGCAGGAAGTGAGCCGCCGAGAGGCCCCAGATGCCGGCGCCGACAATTGCGACGTCCGTCGTCGTGCGAGTCATTGCTTGCTTTCCATAACTCCAGTGTACACTACAGGATAAGCAGGTTTTTTGCCAATGTGGCAGCAGATTGAGGTGGCGCTTGACTTCGTCTTATTAGCTGAGCTACATTAGCAACCGGTGCCGCATGCGGCACCGTAGTCAACGTCGCATTGTATTTTTGCATTGCATTTTTCGCGATGCGTCGTTCGGGCCGACGAAGGCCGCCGACCCCGAGCATGCTGCCGACTGGCCGCAATACCGTCTTCCGACGAAGCGCTGCCCGGCCAGCTGATGAGCGCGAGGCCCCATATGTCGCGGCGGCACGATAGGTTCCGTGCCGGTGTGAGGGACGCCCGCAGCCGTTACGAAAGGAGGTGGTCAGTGAGTTGTTGTATACCCGTAGGAGGTGCGACCACCTGACCTGACTTCGGTCATGTGTCCAGGTGGTCGCCCACCTGGTAGATGTGGTATCCCGGGCGCGTCAGCAGCGGCGCGCCCGGTTTTTTGTTTCATCATCGTATGCTGTACTCACAGGGCTGGCTCCACCAACGCGGCGGCGCTTTGTTTGACACCATGTTCAAGCTGGCAGAACACGGTACCACCGTACGTCGTGAGATTCGCGCCGGGCTGACCACATTCCTGACGATGGCCTACATCATCGCGGTGAATCCGCTGATCCTGTCGCAGGCGGGTATGCCCGCGGATGGGGTCATGGCGGCCACCTGCCTGGCGGCGGCGTTGGGCAGCCTGCTGATGGGATTACTGACGAACTACCCCTTTGCCCTCGCCCCGGGAATGGGGCTGAATGCCTTCTTTGTCTACACCGTCGTGATCGGCATGGGCGTTTCGTGGCAAGGGGCGCTGGCGGCCGTATTCGTTTCCGGCATCCTCTTTGTATTGCTGACGCTGACGCGAGCTCGCGAAGCGATCGTCAATGCCATTCCACTGCCGTTGAAGTATTCCATCGGCGTCGGCATCGGCTTCTTCATCGCCCTCATCGGACTGAAGAATGCCGGACTCATCGTCTTCCACCCGGGAACGGGTAGCCTCGGTCTGGTAGACGGGAGGTATTTCGCCGACCCGGAACTGCAATCGCTGCTGCCACACGGGGCGTCTCCCGCCAGCGTCGGTGTGGCTCTGTTCGGGCTCGTGACAACCGCCGCACTCGTCGTACGGAAGGTGCGCGGCGGGCTGTTGTGGGGGATCGCGGCCACGACGCTGGCTGGCATTCCCTTCGGCGTGACCGGCGCGGTTGGCACCGGCATCATCGCCTGGCCTTCCGGTCTGGGACAGACCTTCCTCGCCCTCGATTTCGCCGAGCTGGCGACCCATGGTCTGGTGGCCGTGGTCCTCACTTTCACCTTCGTCGACCTTTTCGACACGACGGGCACCCTGGTCGGCCTGGCGAGCAAGGCAGGGTATCTCGACGACGCGGGGCGTTTGCCCCGGGTACGGGGGGCGCTGCTGGCCGATTCCCTGGCGACGGTGGGGGGAGCTCTGTTCGGCACGAGCACAACGACGACGTACATCGAAAGCGCTTCCGGTATCGCCGACGGCGGGCGCACTGGTCTGGCAGCGGTGACGACGGCGGCGATGTTTCTGCTGGCCTTGTTCTTCGCGCCCCTCATCGCCCACGTGCCGGCCGTGGCGACGGCACCGGTGCTCATCATCGTCGGCGTCTTCATGATGGAGCCGGTGACTCGTATCGATTTCGGTGACTACGGTGAGGGGGTACCGGCCTTCCTGACGATCGCCATCATGCCTCTGGCGTTCTCGATTTCGGAGGGCATCGTCGCCGGCGTGCTGGCCTACACGCTGCTGGCCGTCGTACGCGGGCGCGCGTCCCAGGTCGGTGTGACGCTGTGGCTACTCAGCGGTGTGTTCGTCTTGCGCTACTTCCTGTAGCTAAACCAGGTCGGGAGACTCGTGATCGGAGGATCGGCAATAACGCCCCATCCCTGCTCGGAGGTGATGGTCGCGAGTTCCCCGCGACCATCGGCGGCCTCGATCAACGCCGTGTTGCCGATGCGCCGACGACGTTGACGTCAGCGCCGGAGTCCACGAGTATGGCGGCGACGTCGGCGTAGTCGCGGGCGGCGGCGATCATGAGAGCCGTGTTGCCCGCAGCGTCGGTCGTGTCGACGTCGGCACCATGGGCAAGCAACCGGGCCACGAGGGCTGTGTCTCGCGTGGCGGTGGCGCTCAGCAGGTTGTCGGCGACGGCGGTTCCGGCGGAGTTGCGCTTTAACGTGCCGACAAGAAGGTGTCGGCCATCTGACGTAGGAACTGGACGATCACATGAAGGATCAGAGACACCCGCATATCCACGTGGATCCGCGCCGACCCCGGGACGGTACTCGTCCCACGTTGAACCCGCCCTTGTTTGCGTGGAAGCCTCGACTCGATGAAAAGAGCTTCGGATTGCGCGTGGCCACCGACGAGGACATGGCGAAACTCGTGATCGACCTCGACGATCTGACGGAGCCGCTGCATCTGCCCGAAAGGGCTCTGGCGCCGGGCCGATACTGGTGGCAATGGCGCTCGGGGGGGGATCTGTCTCAAGTGTTAAACTTCGAGATCGATTCAGCGGCGGTGACGCTGGAAGTGCCGGCGGCGCAGCAGTGGCTGACGCGGCTGCCTGCGGGTCACCCGAGATTGCACTGCCGTCCGGAGTGGGTGGAGCAGGTCCGTGATCGGGCCGCCGAGGACCATCCAGAAGCGACGCTGGAGGCGCTGGCCCTGGCAGACGAGGTGCTGGGCGAGTCTCACACGATCGCCGAACCACCGTTCATGCCGGATCGGAACAAGGACTTCGAGGCCGCCCGACGTATCTGGTTTCCCACCATGTGGGGTTCACGTCGGTTCGTGAAAGGGGCGGAAACCCTGGCGCTGGCCTATTTACTGACGGGTGACAGAACCTACGGCCGGCCAGCCTGCGAGCGCATGGCGTCGATTTCGGAGTGGGACCCGGACGGTTCGACGTGGCTGGGACACAATGACGAGGCGCACATGTCCGTGATCTGGCATGGGCCGCAGGCCGTCGACTGGGTGTGGGACTGTTTTGCCGAGGCCGAGAGAGTAAGGGTGATCGAGCAGTTCAGGCGGCGCGGACAGATCACCTACGAGCACATGCACGACCTCGGTTCGTACGGGATATCGCGCTTCGACTCACACGCCGGCCGCGAGATTGTTTTCCTGGCGCTGATCGCCTTCACCTTTCATGACTACATCCCGGAAGCGAAGAAATGGTTGCAGTGGCTGCGGCCCGTGCTCTGCGGCATCTGGCCTATCTGGGCCCGTGATGACGGAGGCTGGGCACAGGGTACGTCGTACGGATTGGCGTACGTGAGCATTCAACAGATGTTCGCTTCCGCCTTTTCCCGTGGTGTGGGCATCGACGTCTACCGACGGCCCTTCTGGCGCAACCACGCACGATGGCGTCGTTGGGTGCTGCCACCCTACGCCGAGGCCCAGGGCTTCGGCGACCACAGTCAGCGCTGGAGGACGAGTACGATGCGCAACGCCGACCTGGTGGAGTTGATCGGACTGGAGACGAAGACCGAGGAGTTCGACGGGTATGTCTCCGGCCTGCGGGCGCAGACCGAATTCGACAAGGAGCCCAACGAGCGCCACATGCCCGGGATCAACAGCCACCTGTTCCTGGCGCGACTGACGCAGGGCCTGGCAGCCACTGAGGCGAGCGTAGCGGAGGAAGGCGCAATGAGCGAGCTGACGGCGCCCGCCTATGGAGCAGGCTTTGACGGAGGACAGTCGATTCTGCGACAGTTCCCGACCGTGGGCTGGGTGGCGCTGCGCACCAACATCAAAGCCGAGAGGGATGGCACGGGCGACGTGGCCCTCGTGTTTCGCTCGTCGCCGCTGGGTTCGATCAGCCATTCGCACGCCAACAACAACGACTTCATCCTGCATGTCGGGGGGCGGGTGATGGCTATGCCCAGCGGTTTCTACGGCGGCGTCAGGCTGGGCTACGGGGGCGATCATCACGCCAACTGGGTATGGCATACCAAGTCGCACAATTGCGTGACGCTGTCGGACGCCGGACAGATCATGCGCTCAGAAGAGTCGGTGGGTCACGTCGACCACGCCTTCGAAGACGAAGCCCTCGTCTATTTCGTGGGTGTCGCCGATGCCAGCTACGCCGACCGCGCCGAGAGGTGCCGACGGCATGTCGTGTTCTACAAGTCGTCGTCCTGCGTGGCCATGATTGACGAGTTCGTGGGACTGGGGGACAGGGTGTCGACGCTGCAGTGGAATCTGCACACCTTCGATCCCTTCGACGTCGACGAGGCCGAGCGCGTGTTCAGCTGGCGTCGCGGTGACAGCCTGGTGCAGGCGTCGGTGCTGTACCACGACAATGCGATCTTCAGCCTATCCGAGGGCTGGGATCCAACGCCGCAACGGGCGGAGCACGAAGCGGCATATCCCAGACAGTACAACCTCCGCTTCACCTGCAACCTGAAGCAGCATGAGTATCTCGGCGTGCGGCACCGGCTGCAGCAACGGCCGTCGCTGCAGCGAAATCTGGCGGTGGTGCTGGCGCCGTCCTCCCCGGGGAGTCCGCAGGCGGAAGTGCGCACAGCGCGTCATGGAGACGCTGAAGAGGCACTCATCGGTGCGGGCGGCCGTCTTGTCGTGCACAGCAGTGGCGGTGATCTGGTAGTGGATGGCGAGTCGCTGCAGGCGCTGGCCGCCGTCGAGGCGGGGGGCAGGCGCTACAGGATTACGGACGAGGGGATCACCCGAGTCTAAGAACTACAGGGCACCTTCTAGGTAGGCGCGGAAGGCGGCCGGGTCGTGGCTCAAGTCGCATTGCAGCTCCATCGATGGCAGCCGGTAGGCGGGGGTGTCGGCGGTGATGTAACGCGCCGCCATGGGTGGGCCGCCGTCGGCCTCGTCGTCGCCAGCAACGCCAACCAGTTCGGCGTAGCGGATGGCCTCGCCATCGGCCTGATATTGTGAGCCGACGATCCACAAGCGGCCAAAGCGGTAGCGCTCCATCACCTTACGCTCGGCTACCGAGCTCCAGCTGGTGCCGGTGAAGGCGAAGTCCCGCGGCGTGATGCCCAGTTCGCGCACGAGGGTGGCATCACACGTCTCCAACTCCCACTGCAGACGCTCGCCCTGCGGATCCTCGGCGACCAGCTTGGACAGGTTGGGATGGGTGACAGTATGAGCGCCGACGTGCCAGCCCGCCTCTGCGAGTGTGCCGATCTCCTCCCACGTCATCGTCTCCGTACCGTAGCCATCGCCTTCCATGGGACCGGTGTTGACGAACAGGTTGCCGGCGAAACCGTGGGCCGACAGCACCTGGTGGCATTCGAGCATCGGCCGTACCGGGTGGTCGAAGTCGAACATGATTGGCCGTTCAGGCAAGGCGGTGCCGTCAGCGCGCCAGGCTGCGAGCTGGTCATAATCGATCGAAGAGAAACCGAGCTGGGCGGCGATGCCGACGAGGGCGTCGAAGTGCTGGCGCGAGAGGGGAAAGTCGCCTTCGTCGCGGGTGCCGTGGCACATGGTGATCGGGATACGAAGGGGCATGGTGGTCACTCAACACCCTTCCTGCTGACGCGCACGATGAGCGTCATCCCGTCGTTGTCCCGCGTGCCAATCCCCCTGGCGTTTTCCTCAACCGGTGCCCCTGCCGTTTCAAGCCGTGCTCGCACAGCGGCCACGTCACGTGCTGACGACATGCCCAGCGTGTAGTTGACGAGCCGTGAGACATCCTCCGGCGCCGGCGCGGCGTCAGCGGAACGCCAGATGTTGGCGCCCAGGTGGTGGTGGTAGCCCCCGGCAGCGAGGAACAGGGCCCCCGGGAAGTCGCGCTGCATGATGTCGAACCCGAGGGTGTCGACGGAGAACGTCTCGGCCCACTCCAGGCTCGATACGCACAGATGTACATAGCCGATGTCGCCGGCCGGATCGGCACCGTCCCACCTCCGGCCTTCGCCCTGGGCGAGCAGGTCGGCCGTGTCGAGGTGCTCGGAGACCATGGCGACATATTCGCCGCGAAACGGCCAGCGGTCGCGAGGGCGATCGCGGTAGAGCTCGACACCCAGGCCATCGGGGTCGGCCAGGTAGAGGGCCTCGCTGACGCCGTGGTCGCTGGCGCCTTGAAGCGTGGTCTTCGTGTCGAGCAGTCGGTGCAGCCAGCGTCCGAGAGCGGCCCGACCAGGTGCACGGTAGGCGACGTGGAAGAGACCGGTGGCGCGGGGTGGCGGACGTCCGGCACCGGCGAGTTCGGTCAGGCGGATCAGGTCCGGCTCCTCACCGGTTGCCGACAACCAGGCGTCGAGCCCCTCGCTGCGGATGACGCGGAAGCCGAGCAGGTCCCGGTAAAACGAGAGGGAGCGCTGCAGGTCGGAGACCTGCAGGTGTACCGCGCCGATGGAGGTCGTGGCTGCAAGTCTGTTCGAGTTCATCGAGTCGGCTCAGGCGCGCGTCGCGCAACGAGGGCGAAGACGGCGACGGAGATGACGGTCGTCGCCGCTCCGGTGAGAAAGACCTTGTTGTAACCAAAGTGTTCGATGATGAGACCACCACCCCAGGCGGTGATCGCCCAGCCGCAGCCCATGGTCGTGTTGACAACGCCCGACATCAACGTGCGCCAGCGCGTGGAGATGGCGGACTGGCTATAGATGGTAAAGATCTGCTGACTGATGGAGGAAGCCGCGGTGATCAGCAGCATCGCCAGCGCAGCGACGTGTAGGCTGGGGACCAGCGCCATCGGTACCATTCCGGCGGCCATGACGAGGCGGCCCAGCTGAAAGCCGCCGACATGGCCGAAGCGGGCGATGACGACGGGCATCAGCACGGCGGCGAAAGCGGAGACGAGCTGGGTGGTGGCGGTGACGGTACCGATGAGGGCCGTAGCGACATCCAGTCCGTCATCGAGGTAGACGTTGAAGAAGGACATGGTGATGCCCATGCCGATGCTGGCCAGAAACATGACGGCTGCCACCGATGTGATGGTGCCAAGAGGAGCATCCCGCATGCCCTGCAGGGGGTTGACGGTATCCTCTCCGTCTCGCTTGTGCGTCGTGCCATGATGCGTAGCCAGGACCAGGGGTACGGTGAGCAGGAACAGGGTGCCGGCAAACATCAACGGGTAGCGGTAGGCCGCCGGGTCGGCGTCGGTCACGCCGAGGAGGTAGCCTGTCAGGCCGGGAAGCAGACCGCCGCACAGGCTGCCGGCGAAGGCGGCCAGAGGCATGACGGTTGCCAGGACGGCGAACACGTGGCTGCGCTCCTGTTTCCCCGAGACGGCCATGAGAAAGGGCGTGGCGTTGACGAAGAACAGGGAGGCACCAGCGAAACCCAAAAAATAGAACAGGCTGATCCACGGTCCCTGAATGGCATGGGGGAGGAATTCGCCCAGAGGCGCGCCCACGAGGCCGATGACGATGATCCACTCGCCGGCGATGAGCAGCGGACGCGGGCCGAAGCGAACGCCCAGCAGGCCTGCAGGTACGCCGACGAGGGCGAAGCCCAACCGTCCGATGGCGTTGACCTGGCCGATGTAGGCCGGGTTGTAGTCGAGGCGAAGCAGGTAGAGATTGAACAGCACTGCGTACAGCCCGACGTAGCCGAAACCCATGATCGCCTGCGTGGCGATCATCAAGCGGGCGTCGCGACCGATGCGACGCAGGTTTGCCAGGTAGTCCTTGAACATCAGGTGACTGTCATATGGATCATGGTGTCGGCCTCAAGCTTCGGCTTCTGGGTGCGACCGAGGTTGCCTCACTGAATCACGCCGGCGTAAGCAGGGGGATCGACTTGCGCCCATAGCGGCGGTACACGCGAAAGTCACCTTCCAACGTGAAGATGGTGCCGCGAGACAGGACCTCGCTTATCCTGACGAGGCAGCCATCGGCGAGCGACATGGTCCATGCAATGACACACACCGGGCCACCGACAGGAACTGACAACTCTCTGGCCATTCGGATCCTCGGGGGCGCGCTAAGCATATAAACAACAACAAGTTACCTGTCATGCGACAAGCTGTCTATCAGCACGTGCAAGAACATGGTCAGCCTAGCCGTCGATAAAGGAGGGATTGACGGAAGCCACGGTCCTGCTGTTTCGTTCAGGACAACTTTCAATAGAAAGAAACCGAACCACATGATCATCGACTCGCACTCACATGCCTGGGAGTTCTGGCCGTACGAGCCGCCCGTACCCGACCACAAGAGCCGGGGCCTGGCGGAGATGATGCTGTGGGAGATGGACCGCAACGGCGTCGACCAGGCGGTGCTGGTGTGTGCTCGCATCGAGCACAACCCGGGCAACAACGATTACGTCCGCGACGTTGTCCGTCGGCATCCCGATCGCTTCATCCAGTTTGCCGACGTCGATTGCTCCTGGTCGGACACCTACCACACCCCCGGTGCAGCGGCGCGTCTGCGGGACGCGGCCGAGCGGTACGAACTGAAGGGGTTCACCCACTACGTGAAGTCGGACACGGAGTGG
>JAYZCA010000304.1:0-2732 GCA_036339235.1 Candidatus Latescibacterota bacterium
CGCCTTGAATCCGTTCAGGCAGCCGCTGTTCGCCTTCCAGGTGGTATCACACAAGGTGATCCGCTGGCTGGTCCCAGCGCTCCTCGTCGTCATGCTGGCAACGAGCGCCGGCGTCGGGCTGGCGCGCCTGTCGCCGTACGACTGGCTGTTCGGTGGACAGCTGCTGTTCTACGCATTCGCCCTGGTGGGCGGCCTGTTCCCCGCCGGCCCCGGCCGCTTGAGCCTGTTCTACGTGCCTGCCTACTTCTGCGCCATCAATATCGGCGCCCTGCTCGGCCTGCTGGGGGCTCTGCGTGGCCAGCGCCACACCGTGTGGAAGCCCGTTGCGCGGCCGGACGAAACCTGACCCATGTCGCCGGTCTGGATCACGGTCCTGCTTGCACTAAGCGATTTCGTCGCCATCAATCTGGCGACCGTGTCCCTTCTGTGGATGAAACACGTGGGCGGTTCTCTGCAGAGCGTGATTCATGGCTGGAACCAGATGCACCCCCTTCTCCCCGGGCCGCCCTTCGCTTTCGTCCTCGAGTATTATCTGTGGGACGCGCTGCCGCTCATCTACCTCTGCTGGCTCGTGCTGCTCATCTTCAACGGCCTCTACCGGCCGCGCCACGCGCCGTCGCGTCTCGACGAGGGGATCGCCGTCTTCAAGGTGATCACCGTCGGCGTGCTGCTGCTGTTTGTCGCTACCTTCGACCTGCATGCGGGGATCACCTTCACGCGGGCCTTGGTCGGGTCTTACTGGCTGACGCTCGTTTTCCTCGTCGTCGGTGGGCGGGTCGCCCTGCGCACCCTGCAGTCGCGACTGCTGGTCAGCGGTATCGGCCGCAGCAATGCCATCATCGTCGGCAGCGACGAGCGCGGCGCGCGTCTGCTGCAGGACCTGCGCAGCTCGCCGGCCCAGGGCTACGAAGTTATCGGCTTCGCGCGTGCTCCCGGCGACGTTGTGGTGGACATCGTCGAAGGGCTACCGGTGTTGGGGGGCGTGGACGACCTGGGACGGATCATCGGCCAACGCGGCGTGGAATCGGTGCTGATCGCGCTCAAGTCGAACAGCCACGAGGAGATCCTGCGCATCGTCGAAGCTGCCGGCGGCCCCGGGTCGGTCGTCTCCTTCAGCATCACCCCCGATCTCTATGACATCGTCACCGGGCACGTTCGTACGAATCAGATCTACGGCGTGCCTCTGATGGAACTGCGACCGCAACTGATGGCGCCGTGGGAGAGCGCCGTCAAGCGGCTCATGGACATCGCCGTGGCCTTGCTCGTGCTGGTCGGCTTGGCGCCCCTCTGGCTGCTGGTCGCAGCCGCCATCCGTCTCGACTCGCGCGGCCCCATCCTGTTCCGCCAGGAACGCGTCGGCCGTGAGGGCAAGACCTTCACCATGTACAAGTTTCGCTCAATGGTGTTGGAGGCTGAGCAGGAGACGGGTCCCACCTGGGTGAAGGACGCCGACCCCCGGGTCACCCGCGTCGGTCGCGCCCTGCGCGCCCTGCACTTAGACGAGATCCCCCAGTGCCTCAACTTTCTGCGTGGCGACATGAGCCTGGTGGGGCCGCGGCCGGAACGCCCCTTCTTCGTCGACAGATTCGCGCAGGACATCCCCTTCTACATGCGGCGGTTCAACGTCAAGCCGGGGTTGCTCGGCTGGGCCCAGTCGAAGCACGAATTCGACATGCAGTCGACTGATTTCGCCACCATCGCGGCGGAGCGGCTGGAATACGATCTCTACTACATCGAGAACGCGTCGCTGATGCTGGATTTTACGATTATGATTCGCACAATATGGTTCGTGCTTGCGGGGAAGAGTACTAGGTAGGTGGGTGCGAGTCGGCGCGCTCCGGCGGCCCGCACCCCGTACTCTTTTCGGATCATTCACGGGAACTGAAACGGGTTTCGCGAGCAGCTGGCTCGCGCCCTGCACGCCGAGATGTGGACCCTAAACGGTGTGCCGTGCGGTACGGCCAATTGGAGCAAGGGTACGTCGCCGGTGGCAAATCCCTGGGAAAAGCCCTGCTCCTCTTAACGGATGTACTCGATGGTGCGCTATTCCGCGTTAGTCTCCGATCACCGTGGACCGATCACGTCGCACAATTGCCGCGCGTGCCGGGCGATGTGAGTGCCCGTCTAGGCCTCGCCGAAGAGCCAACGGTCGGTCGTTTCCCAGTCGACGACGTCTGTCAGCGGTTCGCTCATCGGCGCTGCTTCGCATACTCGCGCAGGTCGGCGACGTGGTCGGTGACAGCCTGCACACCGAAGACGAGGGGGTTGCCCACGTTCAGAAAGCGGTAGCCCCAGTCGATCTTCTGTTTGATTTCATCCGGATTGGCCAGCGTCGTGCCGACGACGATACCAGTGCCTTCCAATCGCCGGGGCACTTCCTCCATGATCTGCTGCACTTGGCTCGATCCTGTCTGCCCCGCCAGCCCCAGAGAGGCGGATAAGTCCAGTGGTCCTACGAGGATGATGTCGATGCCGGGTACCGCGGCTATCTCGTCGAGGTTGTCCCAGGCCTGCCGGCTCTCCATCTGGCAGATCAGCAGGGTCTCGTCGTTGGCCGTTTCCAGCACGGTCTGCCAGTCGAAGCCAGCGATGCGTGTCCACATAGGTGACAGTCCGCGGTTGCCCTCCGGCGCGTAGTGAGCGGCGTCGACGGCGCGGCGTGCCTCCTCGGGCGTATTGACCTGGGGGACCATGACGAGGACGGCGCCGACGTCATAGGCCTTCTTGATCAG
>JAYZCA010000305.1:0-9495 GCA_036339235.1 Candidatus Latescibacterota bacterium
ACGGCCACTCGACGCTGTCGGACGGTCATGAGTCGCCGGCGCAATTACTGAGTGCGTACGAGCAGGCCGGATACGACTACCTGGCGCTGCTGGAACGCGTTGGAGGGGCTCTATGTGAAGGGTCGGATGGTGGCCATTCCCCGGGCCAATGCGGGCATTGGTGGTTATTTCGGGTATGCCAGTGGTCGCGACGCGACGCGGATTCTGCAGTTCGCCGTCAACACCGTGATCTATGCGCTGACCCATCCAGGAAGGCTCGATGACGCAGCGATTGATGCAGATGGTGAACTAGCAGTCCGTTGATAAAGTGCGGTTGTGAGAAGATTGCCGATTGAATCTCCTGATGCCATCACTGGGAAAATTGCCCACATCGACGCACATAGAATTGTCGTTCTTACCAGTGCGGCTCAGCGCAATGTGTTGGGTGAAATTGACGCTATCCAGACGTATACTCGCGACAAGGTGGTCGCGCTTCATCGAAGGCCGAGTAGCAGATTGGGTGCTGGATTCATGGTAGGCTCCGCGGCTGGTGTCGCATTGGCCGCCTGGATTGGTGCCGAGTTGTGCGACAGGCGGAGCATCGCTGGTTGCGGAGGCAACGCCCATGGAGACGACGGAGACAGTAGGAGAAACCTGTCGAAGATCGTATTTTCCGCCCTTGGCGCGTTCACACTTGGGGGATGGGGCACGGAACGGACGACGGTGCAAACGGGATGGACCCGAGCGATTGGGTCAAGATTGACTGATCTGGAGAAACCGCAGATCACCTATGAACAAACGTCAGACCATAGCACCTCAGGCTGTCTCATTCTCCCGCTCAATAGCGAAAGGTCGGACAGTCGACGAGGGTCGGTTTGGTGCCTTTCGGCAGCGGCACCTGGAAGGCGTTGAGGGTCATCGCCGCCATCGAGTAGTAGCCGATGAGGCCTGTCAACTCGACGACGCCGGCGTCCCCGAGCAGGTTCAGGGCGGCCGAGAACGTCCGCTCCTGGACAAAGCGGTTGTAGACGAGTTCGGCAGCGAAGTCGTAGACGGCCTGTTCGTCGTCCCGGTCAAACTCGGGATACTGACCCAGGCGAATGGCCTCGATCAGTTCCGGAGCCAGGTCGGCCTCGGTGGCAAAGGGTTCGTGCAGCGTCCATTCGAGCTGGCAGTCCCAGGCGCGGGCGGTGACGAGGATGGCCAGTTCGCTGAGTCTGGATTTGAGGCGGGTCTCGTAGCGCACGGTCTTGCCGAGACGCTGGGCACGATCGGCGAATTCGGGGCTGTGTAACCAGATGCGGAAGGGGCCGGCTACATCACCTCGTGACTCGGCAATGGCATCATAAATGGGCTTGTGCTCGTCGGCCAGGTCGTCGCGCTCCAGTTGGCGCAGGCGGCTCTTGCTCAACGGGTACCTCCCTTACTCCCAATTGACAGAGTGGATGAAATGAACGACGTGGGGTTCATCGGGCTCGGTTCCATGGGCCGTGGAATGATGGCGAATCTGGTCAGCAACCAAGTTCCCGTGGTGGCCTTCGACATCGATGCTTCAGCGCGCAATCTGGCATCGGGTCGCGGTGTCAGGTTGGCGGAGAATGTGGCGACTGTGGGCCGGGACTGCAAACGGATCATCCTGTCTCTGCCCGACGGAGATGTGGTGGAAGACGTTCTCTACGGTGCCGGTGATATGGCTGCGTCGCTGATGGCGGGTGCGATCCTCGTCGACACGAGCACGACCCATGCCCGAAAGTCGCGGGAATTTGCCGAGAGACTGCGGGAGCAGGACGTGTCGTTTCTCGACGCGCCGGTGACGGGCATGGAGACGCGCGCCGCCGATGCCACACTCACAATAATGGTGGGCGGCGACCCTTCCGCATTCGAGTCTGTGCGTCCCCTGCTCGAGCACATGGGGTCTATCGTGGTTCACATGGGGCTTCCTGGGAGTGGACAACTGACGAAGATGGTGAACAACGTGCTATATAATGTGTCCGTGGCGGCCATGGCCGAGATGCTGCCTCTGGCGGCCCACCTCGGGCTCGATCCGCAGTGCGTTCGGCGGGTCGTCAGCAGTGGCTCGGGGCAGAGCTTCGGCTTCGATTACTTCGCCGAGCGGATTCTCGAGGGCCGCTTTCACGAGGGCTATCCCATGGGCAAGGCTTTCAAGGACATGCTCGCCATCAGCGAGCACGCCAATGCGCTGAAGGCACCTATGCCGGTCGTATCGGGGGCGTTGCAGACCTACCGGCAGGCGCTGGCTGAAGGATATGGGGAGGAAGCGAAGGGGTCGATGATCAAGGTGTGGGAGCGCGTCATGGGCGTCGACCTGAGAGGGGGGAAGTGATGGTGCTGCCGAGCATGCGTCTCGACGGGCTGCGCGCCGCCGTCACCGGCGCCGGCTCAGGCATCGGTGAAGCTGTCGCCGAGGCCCTGGCAGAAGCTGGCGCCGACGTCGCATTGAGCGAGGTGCCGGAGCGGATGGACAAACTCGACGGTGTCTGCCGCCGTATCGAGGCACAGGGGCGGGCCGCTGTGCCGCTGGCGCTGCGCTTGCCGGACTTGGACAGCATCGACGCCTTCGTCACCGGCGCCGTCAAGGGAATGGGCGGAATCGACATCCTGGTAAACAATGCCGGCGTCAACATCCCCACCGACGCCCTGGAAGTGACCGAGGCGGACTGGGACCTCGTGCAGGATGTGAATCTGAAGGGGCTCTTCTTCCTGTCGCAGCGGGTGGCGCGGCGCATGAAGGCGGATGGTGGCGGCCGCATCATCAATGTGGCGTCGATAAACGGCGTCGTCGGTTACTACAGGCGCGCGGCATATTGCTCGAGCAAGGCGGGAGTCGTCAATCTGACGCGAGTGCTCGCCCTCGAATGGGCGAACCTCGGGATCAACGTCAATGCCATCGGCCCCACCTTCATCCTAACACCGCTGACGCAGTCGACCTTCGATGATCCCGAGCAATTACAAGATCTGCTGGGACGCATCCCTCTGGGTCGAGTTGGGCAACCAGAGGATGTTGTAGGAGCCGTGGTGTTCCTGGCGAGTCCAGCAGCGGCGTTGGTGACGGGACACACTTTGATGGTGGATGGTGGATGGACTGCAATCTGAGCGCGGATCTCGAGTGGGTCGGACCGGCGGAGGGCCTCCAGGAGGACACTCTCCGGGCTCACGTGGGCCGGGACGCGGTGTCCTGCCGCGTCCCCCTTCGGGGCCTGATCGGCGCATGAGCCCTGCCCTGCGCGACGCCTCCTTCCGGCCCTCCGCCGGTCCGATTCGGAATATATCGCGGAGTATCACACCAGCATGTTCAGTTTGAGGGAGAAGAGGAGATAGGAGTGGCACTGATTTACTGGACCTACGATGAGTTGTTACAGGATGTTTATCGACGGGCGCGGTCGGTAGAGGTGCTGGGGCACACGGTAGATGGGTCGCCGCTGGTGGTGGCTCGAGGGGGAGGGGACAGGCTGCCGGCGATTTTCATCACGGCGGGATCACACTCTACTGAGCAGGCGGGGGTGAGTGCGGCGGTGGCGTTGATCGATGGGTTGGACACCGAACACGAGGTGCACGTGATCCCGACACGTGATCCGGTCGGTCTGCAGGGGTTCGGCCATGCGCTGTCGCTGGGGCTGGGGGAGGCGCCGGAGGTGGAGTCATTCGACCAGGTCGAGGCCATCCTGCGCGACAGGGGCGAGGTGCTGTTCGAGGAAGGGGATCTGCTGCTGGCGCTCATCGGCGAGTATGGATACGCCAGCGCGCGGCCCACGCCGGAACGCACGTGTCCGCAGCATTTCTTCTACAGGCGACTGCAGAGATTACATGCCGAGGAGCCGGCGCGGTTGGCGCCGCTGCTTGGGCGGCGGGTCTACATGACGGCTGGGCAGTCCGGTGTGGAGGGCACCGGTGATTTTGGGCGGGCGTACACGCTGATCATCTCGCTGGCGGGGGAGATCCTGCATATCAATCGCTTTCACGACACGTCGTGGGCACCGATAGAGCCGCGTGTGACGCGGGAGCTGCTGGCCCGGATTCGACCGGGGATCAGCTTTGACCTGCACGAGTCGCAGTTGATGGACGACCGATACTGGCTGTCGGCGCGACGCCAGCCAGACGCCGACAATGAACAATGGGAGCAGAAGGCGGCGCGGGCGACGATCCAGGCGATCGCCGATTCGGGGGCGACGCTGGCCAACGATGACGACGCGCCGTCGAAGTGGTTCGATGCTTCGGAACGTGCCGTGTTCTGGCTGGATGCGACGCGGCGCGGCGAAGGGTTCAATCTGATGGACTTCGCGTCCCGTACCCACGGGCTGGCCTTCGGCACGGAGATGGGGATGTACGGGACCTTCGACGGGCGCATGGAGCTGGCCATGATCACGGTGCGCACCGCCGTGGGCGTGTTCGAGGAGCGCTACAGATAGCTATAACCCGGCGTGGACGCCGACCCTCTCCGCCACCTCGTCGATGAGGCGGCAGGTCTCGGCTGGCAGCGGGATGCCGTCGCGCTGACGCACTTCCAGCATGCGGAATTCCCGCTCGCCGGGAAGGATCACCTCGTCGTGGCCTGCCGCTGAAGGGGCTCCAGTGACGTAGGCTCGCAGTTCTTCGGTGAGTGCGGCGAAGCGGTCAACCTCACCTGTAACGGCACCGGGATCGATGGCGAGCAGCGAGAAGCCGTTGATGTAGGGTATCTCATCCTCATCGCCGAGTTCGACGCCGGCGATGCTCGCACCGAGGACCTCGACTAGCAGGCCGAGGCCGAAGCCCCGATAGCCGAGGTCGCCGCCGAATGGCAGGATGGCCCCCTGCGGGGGACCGTCACCATCACCGAAGAATGCGGCAGGATCCGTCGTCGGGCGACCGGTGCCGTCGAGGATACGGCCTTCGGGTACGGCGTGACCGGCATGCAGGGCGGTACGGACCTTACCCTCGGGCGTCATACTCGTCGACATGTCCAGCAGAATAGGGCGGCCCCGCGTGGGCGCCGCCCAGGCCAGCGGATTCGTCGCAAGGCGTCCCTCGCGGCCGCCCCAGGGGACGACGAAGTGGCCGTGTCGCTGGCTGTTGGCCACGGCGAATCCGAACAGCCCCGCCTCGGCCAGGGACTGCGGGTAGGCGCCCAGCCGGCCTACGTGATGGCAGTGGCGGCTGACAGCGAAGGCGATGCCGCCGTCGAGGGCGCGCTGACGTACCAGGTCGACCATGCGGCCGGCGCCTACCTGCCCGAAGTTCATGCCGCAATCGACGAGCGCCACCTGACCGGAACCACCCACCACCTCCACCGGCGACCCCGGGCGAATCTGCTCTTCGAGGCATTGCTCCACATACCAGGTGTAACGCACGACACCGTGGGAGTCGACGCCCATGAGGCTGGCTTCGACCAGGTGAGCGGCGACCACGTCGGCTTCGTCTGCGGGAGCGCCGCAAGCGACGAACAACTCGACTCCGAGGTCGTGGAGGCGCGGCGCGGGAATTGTGGGCACGACGGCGCTTCTGTTCAGCGGCGCAGGCGCTGGCGCACCGACGCGATGGCGTCGTCGACGGCGCTCATCATGTAACCGATGTCAGCGCCCATCTGCAGCCACTGGACACCGCGGGAGGCCTGCAGCACGGCGAACTCCGGGTCTATCGGCATGCCTGAGCCCACGGGCAAGTTCTGCGCCTGCGCGGCGGCGATGACACGCTCCATGGCGGCGACCACATCAGGGTGGTGGATCTGGCCGAGCACACCAAGGGAGCCGGAAAGGTCGTAGGGCCCGAGCACGACCGAGTCGAGGCCGGGCAGGGCGACGATCTCGTCGATGAACTCCACCGCCTCGACACACTCGATCATGACGGATACGAATACGCTGCGGTTCGCCCGTTCCACGTACTCCTCGCCCATGCGGCCGTAGTCGGAGGCGACGAGGGGGCCGAAGCCGCGACGTCCCACCGGCGGGTAGCGGCAATCGTCGATGACACCCTGCACCTCTTCGACGGAAGAGACCTGGGGGACGACGATGCCGGGAGCCCCGGCGTCGAGGACGGGCTTGAGGAAGGCCGTGTCCGACCCGGGCAGGCGCACGACGATGGCGCGGCGCCTGCCACGCGCCGCCATCAGGTGGCCGCGCATGGCCTCGGGGCTCATCGCCGTATGCTCGAGATCGATCCACAGAAAGTCGACGGATTCGGCGAGAGCCTCGCTGACCTGAGGGTCGATGAGGCCGATGCCGCTGCCCAGCAGGACCTCGTCGGCAGCCAGCCGACGGCGGAAGATATCGATGCCTTCGAAGATCATGGTCGCGGAATGTAGCGGACGTGACGTCGCTCGCCAACACGGCTATTATGAACGGCATGCGGATCGTCACCGGTACCTTCAGTCATGAGACCAGCACGTTTACACCCGTGCCCACAGACCGGGCGTCGTACGAATCACGCTTCGGCTTCCTGCGTGGCGAGGAGGTGCTGACCACCTTCCGCGACACCAACACCCCGATAGGGGGCTTCATCGAGGGCGCCGACGCACATGATTTCGAGCTGATTCCATCGATCTACGCCGAACCCCATCCAAGTGGTCCCACGAGCAGGGCCCTGTTCGACGAAATCCTCACCGAGTTAGTCGATGGTATCCGCACCGCGGGTAGCATCGACGGCGTTTTGCTTGAATTACACGGGTCGATGGTTGCAGAAGAAATCCCGGATGCGGACGGTCATATTCTTAGCGCCGTACGCAACGTCGTCGGCTCTGACGTTCCCGTCGTCGTGCAGCTCGACATACATACAAACATGTCGGCGGAAATGATCGAGTTCGCCGACGTGCTGATCGTGCGCGAAACCTATCCGGAAGTGGACATGGCGGCGCGCGGACGGGAGTGTGCCGACGTGCTGATGCGAATTGTACACGATGGACTCCAGCCGGAGATGCGAGCCTGTTTTCTGCCGATGATGTGGGGGATGAACCAGGTGACTGCAGATCCGCCGATGAAGGAGACCATCGAGCGGCTGCATGAAATTGAAACTCGCCCCGGAATCGTCTGCGCTTCGGTGGCGACCTGCTTTCCTCTTTCCGACGTGCCATGCATGGGCGCCTCGGTGACTGTGGTCACCGACGATGATAAAGAGCTGGCGCAGGACTGCGCCGATGAGCTGGGTGCCTGGATCTTCGATCAGCGTAAGTCATGGCACCTGCCACGACGCTCGACGCGGAAGGTGCTGGCCAAGGTACATGCAGACGGCGCCTTCCCGGCGGTGCTCGCCGACCGCGACGACAACACCGGCGGCGGCTCTCCGGGAGACAGCACCGGGATGCTGCGGGTGTTCCTCGAGGAGGGTCTGCGAGATGCCTGCGTGCTCTACATCGTCGATCCCGAGTCTGTCGCCGCCTGCCACGCGGCCGGTGAGGACGCCACCGTCGACCTGCAGGTTGGTGGCAAGTCAGCGCCCGTGCAGGGCGACCCGGTGCGGATGCGGGCCCGCGTCATCGCCGTCAGTGACGGACTTTTCCGCTATGACGGGCCCATGTATGCCGGCCTCGAAGCCAGCATGGGCCCGTCAGCGCACATCGAGAAGGAGGGTCTCCACGTGCTGCTGGTGACGAGCCGCGAGCAGCCCTTCGACACTGCCTTCGCACGCAGCCTCCATCTCGACCCTCGACAAATGCGATATGTAGGCGTCAAGTCAGCGGCTCACTTTCGCGCCGGGTTCTCGTCCTGGGCCGGCGCCGTTCATCTCGTCGCCGAAGCCTCCGTTCATAGCCCCTGGGCCGTCACTTTCCACAATCTCGGACGACCTGTCTTTCCGCTGGACGAAGACGGACGTTTCGACGAGGCGCTGCTGCAATCCAACGGCGTTGGCGACGCTGACCTCCACGACCCACATTAGGTTCCTGATGACAAGCTCCACGCAACGCGCCTCGATGGCGCGATCTCTCGAGATCTATGAACGTGCCCGGCAGCTGATTCCCGGCACGACGCAACTGATCAGCCGCCGGCCGACACGGGCGGCTCTCGGGTTCAGCCCCATCTACGCGCAGAGCGCCAGCGGCTGTCGTATCACGGATGTGGACGGCAACGAGTTCATCGACTGGTCGAGCGCCGTGGGGCCCATCATCCTGGGCTACGCCCACCCCGTTGTCGATGCGGCGGTGAAGGCGCAGATCGACCGCGGCTCCGTCTATTCCATCGTCCACGAATCCTCCGTGGAACTGGCGGAACTGCTCGTACGCCTCGTACCGTCGGCGGAGATGGTTCGTTACGCCAAGGGAGGTGGGGAGGCGTGCACGATTGCCGTGCGCATCGCTCGCGGTGTCACCGGCCGTGACAAGGTGCTGCTCAGCGGTTACCACGGCTGGCATGACTGGTACCTGGCGGCCAACCTGGGCTCCGAGCGTCTGGGCGACCATCTGTTCAACGGCATCGATCCCATCGGAGTGCCGAGTGCCCTCGAGGGTACGGCGCTGCCCTTCGAATACGGTGATCTCGATCGGCTCGAGGACCTGTTGCGGGAGCACGACGGTGACGTGGCGGCGATCATCATGGAGCCGATGCGTACCGAGATGCCTCCGGCAGGTTATCTGGAAGGTGTGCGGACCCTGGCCGACAGGTACGGCGTCGTACTCATCTTCGACGAAGTGTCATGCGGCTGGCGGATCGCCCTGGGTGGCGTCCAGCAGGTGACCGGTGTGACGCCGGATATCACCGTGTTCGCCAAGGCCATGTCCAACGGCTACCCAATGGCCGCCGTCGTCGGCCGGCGCTCGGTAATGGAATCGGTGGACCGCATGTTCATCTCCAGCGCCTACTGGGACGACAACATCGGCATCGCCGCAGCCTTGGCGACGCTTCGTGAGCTGGAACGCATCGACGCACCTGCGCTGTTCGCGCGCCTGGGTACGACTTTTCGAGAACGCATCGATGCGGCGGCGCAAGAGACGGGCTGCCCGGCGCAATGTGTGGGCGTGTCGGCGCATCCACGGATTCAATTCGAATGTACTGACCGTCAGGCATCGAAGGTGGCTACGTTGTTCGTGCAGGAGAATGCCCGTCGCGGCGTGATCCTGGCGGGTGGGCTGTTCTTCAATGCCGCCCACGACGACGCCGAGGCGCTGGACCGGACCGAGGCAGCGGTGCGCGAGAGTTTCGCCGTCATCGCCGACGGGCTAAGGCGCGACTGTCTCGATGATCTGATCGAGTGCGAGCTGGTGGAGGAATCCTTCCGCCGCCTCGTGCGCTAGTGTCCGGTCGCAGAGATCCCTTGCGTTTTCGACCACCGATGCATCCCGGCTTGCGGCGTTGCGCTCCGCGCGATGTATCCTCCAACACGCCTTGGTCGCGCGCCTTGCGATCCGGGCCCCGGAGACCTACGGTCTCATATGCCCGAATTCCACAATTCATCTCTGCGACCGGACACTGATTGGAGCCAACACCCCCATCACGAGGGGTCACCTCGCGAGCCGTCGTAACCGGGGCTTTCCTCGTGGCGGTGATCAGCGTCATGAGCCCCTGGGCTGTGCTGGTGGTCAAGGGCTCGCAG
>JAYZCA010000306.1:0-29673 GCA_036339235.1 Candidatus Latescibacterota bacterium
GCGATGATGCCCCCTTCGGCCGCCTCGGGGGAGACATGGCCGACGGACAACCCGCTCGTACCGCCGGAAAAGCGGCCGTCGGTGAGCAGGGCGCAGCTCTTGCCCAGACCCTTCGATTTGATGTAGGAGGTGGGGTATAGCATCTCCTGCATGCCCGGTCCGCCTTTAGGTCCCTCGTAGCGGATCACGACGACGTCGCCGCTGTTCAGCCGATCGGTCAGGATCGCCTCGCACGCCGCCTCCTGCGACTCGTAGATACGCGCCGGCCCCTGGAACACGAGGATCGACTCGTCGACGCCGGCGGTCTTTACGATGCAGCCGTCCTCGGCAATGTTGCCGAAAAGCACGGCGAGACCGCCGTCCTTGGAGTAGGCATGCTCTACCGAGCGGATGCAGCCTGTTTCGGCATCTGTGGCAGGTTCGTCATGGTAGTTGTCCTGCGAGAAGGCCTCTGTGGTACGGACGCCTCCCGGCGCCACGAGGGCCCGTTGCAGGGCGGCCTCATCGGCCGTGCCGGAGCGGATGTCGTTGGCGGCGAGCACGTCACCGAGAGTGCCGCCGGCGACAGAACGAGTATTGGTGTGCATGAGGCCGGCGCGGTCCATCTCGCCGAGGATCGCGGCGATGCCGCCGGCGTGGGCGACGTCCTCGACATAGAACTCCTGCGACGCCGGCGCCACCTTGCAGACGCAGGGCACCTTGCATGAAAGGCGGTCGATGTCGGCCATGGTGAAGTCGACGCCCGCCTCTTCGGCCATGGCCAGCAGATGGAGGACCGTGTTGGTGGAGCCTCCCATGGCGATGTCGAGGGTCATGGCGTTCTCGAAGGCCTCGAAGGTGGCGATGGAGCGAGCCAGCACGGAGCTGTCCCCTCCCTTGTAATAGGCCTTGGCCATCTCGACAATGCGCTGACCGGCCCGCTCAAAGAGCGACCAGCGTAACTTGTGAGTCGCCAGGATCGTCCCGTTGCCCGGCAAAGCCAGGCCGATGGCCTCATTCAGGCAATTCATGCTATTGGCGGTGAACATGCCCGAGCAGGAACCGCACGTGGGACAGGCAGCAGACTCGATCTTTTCGAGGTCTGCGTCGGAGACTTTGTCGTCGCCGGCGGCGACCATCGAGTCGATGAGGTCGAGCTTGGCCGGGCCGCTCTCCAACTGCTCGCGTCCCGCCTCCATGGGGCCTCCGGAGACGAAGATCGTAGGCAGGTTGAGGCGCAACGCCGCCAGCAGCATGCCCGGGGTGATCTTGTCGCAGTTGGAGATACAGATCAGTGCGTCCGCCTTGTGGGCGTTGACCATGTATTCGACGGAATCGGCGATCAGCTCACGGCTGGGAAGGGAGTAGAGCATGCCGTCGTGGCCCATGGCGATGCCGTCGTCGACAGCGATCGTGTTGAACTCGACACCATATCCGCCCGCGGCATCGATGACCTTCTTGACCTGCTGACCGACGGGATGCAGGTGCACGTGACCGGGCACGAATTGCGTGAAGGAGTTGGCGATGGCGACGATGGGTTTGGAGAAATCCTCCGTCTTCATACCGGTGGCGCGCCACAGGGCGCGGGCGCCGGCCATGCGGCGGCCCTGGGTGGTGGTGGCGCTACGGTAGGGGATAGGCGGGCTCATGTCTTGTCTGTCTCTGTCGGTTTCGGTGGAGGTTCGGGTAGAAGGTAGGGACTGGGGTGGATCAAAGCGGGGAGTTCAGCGGGAAGCAACGTCAAGGCTTTGCTCTTTTGTAATAACCCTCCCGCAGAACGTTCACGAGACGCGCATCCACCAGTCCACGGGGATTGCCCTGGTACTCCATTCCGTGGTCGTGCCGAAAGGCGTCGACAGTGTCGACGGCCTCCTGGTCATAGGCCCCGTAAGCCTCTTCGAAAGCATCGACCTTCTCCCGGAAGGTCGCGGGATCGACGTCGAAGGTTGGCGGCTCTGGAAAGGTCTCGAGGTCGGGCCGCCAATAACCCGCGGCGTGTAACATGCGCTTGAGCTCCACTACGTCCGGTCCCGTGACCTGCGAGAAATCGCGGTGACCGAGACGCTGGGCGGTCAGGTAGTAGATACGCTTCATCTCGGCTACCGGGTCCTTGCGCTCGCCCACATCGATCGACCAGGACAGGTGGTCGCCGCCGCGCCCCGGGTTGTCTCGATCCGCGATGCGGATGGCGGCGGACTGCAATCGCCCCCAGCGCTTGTCGCCACCCTCCTTCTGACCCGCCTCAAGGGCGAGGATCATACGCTCCACGAGCACCATGTCGCTGCCCTCGGTGGACTCGAAGTGCTCGGCTACTGCGTCCACGACTTGCGACCCGACCATGATGTTGGCCTGCACGGTGTAATTCCGGCCCTGGCGACTGCCGGCCCAGTCACCGTTCTCCGCTCCCGTGTGGGCTGCGGTGCGACCCTGCATGTCGATCAAGCCGATCTGACGGCGCTCGCGCCCCGCGTCGTCGGCCAGCAGCTGATTCAGCGCTTCCGTGGGCTCGACGTCATCCTCCATCAGGTCGAAACCTCTGACGCCGTACTCCACCACCGTCCACGACTGGGTTGCCACGGCACCGACACCGGCCCGCACCCACGGCACCGCGCGACCCACGAAAGGCACCGTGGTCACGCAACACCGGCCTCCCCGGTCTCAGGATCAATCGCGCAGAGCGAGAACGTCGAGTAAAAGGGATTGCCCTCCCCATCCATCGACACGCCGTCCGCTTCCACCACACCCTCCCCATGGGCACCGGGGAAGCTCCACAAGCCAAGCAACGTCACAAGCAGGAATCTGCGCATCTTCACCTCCTCTGGATCATTTCTACAGCGACCAGGTCAGTCCTCGACGATCAGCTTTCCGGTCATCCATGGGTGCCCCACGCCGCAGAAGTTGGAGCAGCGGATCGTGAACGTCCCAACTTCCGATGCGTACAACTCGATCGTGACCGAACCGCGACCGGCTCCAGGGATGTCTCTATCAATGCCGTACTGAGCAATCCTTACTCTATGCTCCGTGTCGAGGCTCTCATACACGAGTCGGACCACTGTCCCTTTCCTGACGCGGATTTCCGCGGGAGCAAAGCTGTATTTCTTAGCCGTTATCTCGACGGTCTGCACGGGCGCATCGGGAGGTGGCTGCAGGACCACCGCTTGGACGGCGCACCCGAGCTGAGCGATGAGAAGCACGAGGCAGATCTTTGCTATGGCTCGGCTGGCGACGACCGCAGCCTTCCTTCCACACACGGAGAAGAGGGTGACCAGGTAACGCTTCGTCTTCGTCATTGCTCCACTCCTGGAGGAGTCGACAGCTCGCAAAGAGGACGAGCCGGACTATCGCGAAGGGTCGGTTCGCATAAGGGCGCGCCGGCTGGGGCAGTTTCTATACCTTTAGAGCAGACGGTGCGTGGGCCAACAGACATGAAAAGGGCATCATGAAACCACGCGGATCTGTATGGATCGCCATTGCCTTCGTGGTGGTGGCAGCCGCTTTCCTTCTCCACGCCTACAGTGACGGCTCGTCCCCCACCAGACCCAAGGATGGCGTTGTCCGCCTCGACGCCAAGAGCTTTGGGTTCTCGCCGGACGACATATTGCTACGGCTGGGGGAGTCTGCCATCTTTGAGATCACCAGCCGGGATCTGGGTCACACCTTCACCATCGACGACCTGATGCTCGACAGCGAAGTCCCCGAGGGGCAGACCATCTCGGTCTCACGGCCGCGGCGGAGAGAACGTACACCTTCTATATGTAGGGTCCCCGGGTACCGCGAGCAGGGCATGGAGGGTGTTATCACGGTACGAGCGCCCCGCCCCACATCCACTGGGGGCATCTCTGGAGGCGGCGGCTACTGACCGGCACACGGACCTGCAGAACTCGAGTCAGAGCCAAGGGTTCACCCATAGACGGAGGAAGGCTGATGAGACTGTCGCTTCGATCACTCGCAATCACGGCAGCGATTCTGTTGGGAGGGTCGGTATTCATTACCGGAGCCGCCAATGCCATGTGGCCGACCTACGGCGTCGCATTTTTGCAGCTTGCTGAATCGATCTACCCGGGTTATCACGCAACCGGAACGTTTGGCAGCGTAATTGTCGGGACACTCTACAGTATCACCGACGGGGCTGTGGCGGGGCTGTTGTTCGGTTGGATCTACAACCGCTTCGTCGAGGATGGCGGTACGGATCAAGACGCGGTACCAGAGGGCGAGGGAGAGACTGCACTGGGCACGACTGCGTCCTGAGACAATGATCGACGTGGGGACTTGCAGCAGTCGGAGCGCAGGGGTCTGGCTGGACCGGGCATACAGGATCCTGGGCATCTCCCTGTCCATTGTCTGCCTGCCGCAAAAGACGCCGACTCAGCTGGCAGGCATGAGATCGTCTTCTCGTCGACTCGAACCGGCAATGGAGACATCTTCGCCATGGACGCTGACGGCGGTGGTTTGATCCAGCTCACCGGCAGTCCGGGCAGCGACAAGGTGCCATCCTGGTCGCCCGACGGAAACCGCATTGTCTTCGTCTCCAATCGAGAGGGCAACGAAGATATCTTTGTCATGAACGCTGATGGGACCGCTCCCATCAACATCACCAGCTCGCCAGGCCACGAGTTCACCCCGGCATGGTCCCCGGATGGACGCCGGATCGTCTTCATGTCTGAGGGCGATGGAAACCGTGAGATATACGTTATCGAACTGGACGGCACTGGACTCACCCGTTTGACCAACCACCCCGCCGCCGATACGGCGCCCGCATGGTCGCCCGATGGGACTCGAATCGCATTTGCTTCCAATCGGGACGGCAACGACGAGATCTACTTGATGAATGCCGATGGCTCCAATTCCATTCGCCTGACAGTGGCTTGGCGAATCTGACGAATGACGAGGGCCGCGACCAGCACCCATCATGGCGTCCCGCTGTGCCACCAACGGCGGTCAAAGTTGATTCATGGGGCAGTGTCGAGACGATTGTCGGCGAGCAGTTCCGATGATGCCATATCGAGATCAAGAAAGCGGATTGAACGTGACGAACTGACATGGGACGCTACACGGACATCGGAATCACTGGCGCCAACGGGACGGTAGGCAGAGTCCTGATGGCGGGGTTGCAGCACGACTACGCCCTGCGAGCGATCACGCGACGGGAGGTGGACTTTGCGTCGACGATCGCGTCCTTCGACTCGGTGGAGGGACTTGCTGAAGCGTTCCATGGTCTCGAGGCGATCATCCATCTGGGAGCCGATCCGAGTCCGGATGCTCCGTGGGACAGCATCCGGGACAACAACATCAACGCGACGTACAACGTGTTCGAGGCCTGCGTGCGGGCCGGCGTGAAACGAATGATCTTCGCGTCGACGAATCACACGATGCACGGTCACACCCTGCGCAGCCTACCTGAAAACCTCGATCCTGACAAGAAGGTGAAACTAAAGCTGACGGACCCGGTCAACCCCGACTCGCTGTATGCAGTGTCGAAGCTTTTCGGCGAGCAGATCGGCAAGCTCTACAGCGAGCGGCACGACGTCGAGTTCGTCGGCATGCGAATCGGCTGGTTGATCGTGGAGGATGATCCGACGACAAAGCGCGGTACGGATTCGGAAGACTACATGAGGGCGATGTGGCTCAGCCATCGGGACTGCGTCGAGGCGCATCGGTGCGCGATCGAGGTGCAGACGAAGTATCTGCTGGCGTATGTCATCAGCGGCAACGATCGGCGCGTATTCGATCTTGAGGAGACGACGAAGACGTTGGGTTTTCACCCGCAGGACAACTCTGAGAATCGGTTTGAGCCCCAGACAAGGTCGACGGAATGAATGTCTTAACCAATGAGCAGAGATCAGCATTCGACGAGGACGGCTTTGTCGTGCTGCGCGGACTGCTCGACGCGAAGACCGATCTGGATCCCGTCATCATCGAGTATGAGGGAGTCCTCGACCGTCTCGCCCGGCGCCTCGTTGAGGCGAGAGAGATCGCGTCGACCCACGAAGAGCTGCCCTTCGGGCGGCGGTTGTCACAGATCTATCTGGAAACGCGGCGTGTGTTTGCAGGGCACTTCGACTGCACTCTGTCGATGGCCTCGGTCAACGCCGATTCGCCGATCTGGGTGGGCCCCGCAGTCTTCCAGCTGCTGCGCCACGAGCGCATCCTGGATGTGCTCGAGGATCTGATCGGCGGAGAGATCTACTCAAACCCCGTGCAGCACGTGCGCATCAAGCCGCCCGAGGAATACCTGCCGCATGTCTACAAGGACGAGCGCACCGGTCGTATCGCCGGTTTCGGCGTGGGCGCTACGCCATGGCACCAGGACAACGGCGTCGTGTTGCCCCTGGCAGACGAAACCGAGATGACCACCGTCTGGGTGGCGGTGACCGATGCCACCGTGGAGAATGGTTGCCTGGAGGTGATTCGCGGCAGTCACAGAGATGGGCTGCTGACACACTGCGCATCCGACGGGCTCGGACTGTCCATCCCGGATCCCCTGCTGTCCCTGGACCGCGTGGTCACCTGCCCGATGAAGTGCGGCGACGTGCTGTTCATGCACCGACGTACGTGCCACTCGTCGCTGCCCAATCGCAGCCAGGACGTGCGCATCAGCTACGACCTGCGCTACAACCCCGTCGGCCAACCGACAGGACGTGAGATCTTTCCCGGATTCGTGGCCCGCAGTCGCTCGAACCCCGCGTCAGAGCTCCACGATGCTGACGAATGGGCTCATCTCTGGCACGACACGCGGAAGCGGCTTGCCGGCGTGGCGCTGCCCGTCCATCACCGCTGGAACAGCGACGACCCGGTATGCGCCTGAGCCGATGAGCAAAGAGATGCAGAGCTCCGCGCTGGTGGACGAGATGTTCTAGGGTCATGTTGAATTGGAGCGTGGCGATGGCTGGGTCAAACCCTGGAGGTTGCCCTGCAGCCGTCGCGCGCTGTTTCCAGCGCCGGACGAAGGACTGCTGGGGCGCGCCGAGACCACCAGCGGCGTGCGACTGCGTCTGTCGACCGAGTCCCGCAAGCTTCGGCTGAGCTTCCAGTCGCTGCCCACAACCGAGCCGGCTGCGGGACGGTCGGGTTTCCACTTCGATCTGACCATCGAGAGGGATCTCGTTGCCAGCACCTCGGTCCCTCCTGGCGGCGAAGAGGCGGTTTTCGACGACCTGCCTGCGGGCGACAAGATAGTCGAAATCTGGTTGTCTCAAGAGGTGCCGGTGGCGTTGAAGACCGCTCTGGAGGGGGACGAGGCCTGTCGTCAGGCGAACGACACTCGGCCCCGGTGGGTCACCTACGGGAGTTCGCTCACCCATTGCGTGCGGGCCCACAGTCCGGCACGCACGTGGCCAGCGCTGGTGGCGCGCCGTCGGGGGCTGCACCTGACCAGCCTGGGCTTCGGCGGCCAGTGTCATCTGGATGCCATGATGGGTAGGGCCATCGCCGATCTGCCGGCAGATTACATCACGCTCAAACTGGGGATCAACACGATCGGCGGTTCGCATTCGGCACGGACCTACCCGGCGGCCATCGTCGGTCTGGTGCAGATCATCCGCGACAAACACCCGGACACACCGATGGCCCTCGTGTCACCCAGGGCTTCCCCCCGCACGAGACGGTGCCGAATGCCGTGAACTATACGATCGAAGGAATGCGCCGCGACATGGAGGACGTGCACCGGCGACTCCTCAGCCTCGGGGACAGGAACCTGATTTATGTAGACGGCCTGGAGGTGTTCGATCTCGAGCTGATCGAGCGCTACACCGAAGACCAGTGTCACCCTGACGGGGATGGCATCGAGGTGCAGGCAGACCGTTTCGACCGGGCCGTGATGGACCGGCTATTGCCGCCGTAGCGTTTGCGAGCGACTGCCGGACTCACGCGGCGCTAGGAGTCAGCAGTCCGGTGAGGAGCCGATTTTTTTGTGCCTGAAGATCGTCGTGCGGTAGAGCCCCGTCCGGCAGAGCACATGAAGAATCGAATTCCACAGACATCCCAAGCCGTAACGAATGCTGCGTAGCAAGCCGATGCTCGAGGCTTCGGAGAAGTATCGGGTGGGGCAGGTGATCTCGGCGATACGAAAACCGCCGATGTCGATCTGCATGAGCATCTGATTGTCGAAGAGGAAGTCGTCGCTGTTGTGCTCAAGGGTAAGGGTTTCCAGCACCTGCCGGGTGAAAGCCCGATAGCCGGTATGGTACTCCGAGAGCTTCATGCCGGTGAACAGGTTCTGCACGAAGGTGAGAAGACGGTTGGCAATGTACTTGTACAGTGGCATGCCGCCCTTGAGAGCGCCGCCGCTGAGGATGCGGGAGCCCAGGGCAACGTCGAACTCGCCGACGGCGAGGGCGCTGGCCAGCACGGGGATCAGTCTGGGTGTGTACTGGTAGTCGGGGTGGACCATGACGACGATGTCGGCGCCAAGTTTGAGAGCGGCGGCGTAACAGCTTTTCTGATTGCCCCCATAGCCAATATTTTGTTCGTGGCGGATGGTGTGCAGACCCAGCCGGGCGGCGAGCTCGGCAGTGTCATCCTGAGAGTTGTCATCGACGAGAACGATGTCGTCGACGATCTGGCGATCGACCTGGTCGACCGTCTGGGCGAGGGTTCTGGCCGCGTTGTAGGCAGGCATGACGACGACGACCCGCTTACCCAGGATCACGTCGTCACCTCGTGATCGGCCACTCGCGACCATACCAGGGCCGCGATCAGGCAAAACTGCACCATATAGTAGTAGTTCATGAAGGCGTGTTTGCTGAGCACCAGCGTCAGCAGCATAGCGAATCCCATTCCCAGGAAAAAACGCCAGACGCGACGGCTGTCGCAGGGTGAGACCTCGCCCTGGCCCGGCCGCAGGGAAACGACCGTCGAGATGACGCCAACAGAAAGACCAACCAGCGACATCCATGCGGGCAAGGGCGAGAAGTGGAAAAAGTGTACCAGGTAAGCCGACAGGGTCATGGCCAGGGGGCGAAAGGGTGTCAGCGTGTGGAAGATGACAACGTCGTTCCACAACGCGCCGGCGTCCCAAAGCAAGAAGGCGCCATAGGTCGCCGCGCTGATGGCGAAGACGGCCACCAGCTGGCTGCGACCGAGACGTCGCCACAAGCCCCAGAGGAGTGGCAGCAGAACTATCATGGTCTGCTTGAGAGCGAGGGCAAAGCCTGCCGCCCACAACGCCGCCATGGGTTGCCGACGGGCCAGCATGAAGGACAGCAGTCCAAGGCCGAGGGCGATGCTGGGGTCGGTCCACGCCTGCTCGCTGACGAAAGGCGCGTGGGGCAACCAGAAAAAGAGCGCACCCAGTGCGATGGCCTCTGTCGTGGCCAGGCCCCGGTGTCGCGCGGTACCAAAGAGCAGCGCCGCGGTGGCAATGTGGCAGGCGATCAACGTCCAGCGCACATCCCCCAGCAGATAGCCCAACAGAGCGAAGACGAGCGACAGCGGTGGATAAGGGTAGCTGTCGGGGGCGCCGCTGGGGTACAGCTCGACGCCGCCGTAGACGTTGGTGAAGGTGATGGCATAGGGATTCAGGCCGAACAGCAGGCTCCGAGCCGCCTGCGTCTCGAACTGGAAGACATCGATGATCGGCGATGGCGAGACGATCGGGACCAACAGAAAGAAGACCAGCGCCGGCAGCAGGGGCAGGATCAGCAGGGCAATCTGCCAGCGCGCCGGAATCCGGTCGCGAATCCGTTGCGAGACGAACAGCAATACCGGCAAGGCGACGACGAAGGCGCCGCCCGAAATCACGCGCAGCGTCGACCGCCAGTTCTCGGGAGAGGCAAGCAGAAGATGCCGGCCGGCGTTGATGGCGAAGACGTAGATCAACGCGCACGGCAGCAGCACCTGCCAGGTGGGGAACCCGCCCCTGGAATCGCTGGAGCCTTGCCAGCGGTCACCCAACAGGAGCACCACGGGCAAGCCGGCAAGGACCAGAGCAAAACAGAGTACGCCGATGTCGCTGAGATTCCCCCGCGACCAGGAAAGACCGCGCGACGCGATCACAACCAGTAAGAGAAGAGCGATCGTGCGGTGTGAGGCGGAGTTCTGACCCATGAAGGGAAGAAAGCCAGCCGACCACTCATCGTCCAGAGCGGTTCCTGTCCATTCGGACGGGGCGAACCGGCGACAATGGCCGATCTTCTGATCATGCTGCAAAGCCTCGCACCGCTGCGCAACCGCAACTTTCGGCTGCTCTGGCGGGCCTACCTCGTGTCGACGATGGGTGACGTGTTCCTCGAGATCGGCACCATGGTGACGGTCTACGAACGCACGGGCTCGGCGCTGAAGACTGGCCGAAGGCGGCAACTTTCCTGCAGCATCACCTCGGAGGAGGATGAACGAAGAGCGTATCGCCGACGCTGCAGTTCAACTCTGTCGCCGCATGGCCGAAACTGATGGCCAGCTGCATGTTGCCATCATCTTCGATCTGGGCGATCCAGTCGCCTCGATTTACATCGGAGTAGCTGCTGCCCAGCAGGGCCGTGATCTGGCGCCCCTTGAAGGTGGCGGTGAACACCGTAGTCTGCGTGATGCCGGCGGTTGTCAGACTCTCAGCGCTCAGATCGGTGTTGATGTTGGCGTACTCCTCGCTGATACGGACGACGACGGCGGCCAGGGGCGGATCCTTCGCTCTCTGGCCAAAGATCTCACAGCCTGCGGTCAGCAGGGTCAGCAGGGCGAGTGGGATCAGAGTTTTCGGGCGCACATTCAATCGGGCCTCATCAGCTGGATTGGCGGTTGGAACGGGTCTGGGTGCGTATGCCAATATGGGGCCGGCGTCGCTGCCCGTCATCATGGTTGCTCCACACCCTGGCCAGCCAATAGTTTTGGTCCAGACCCCGGGTGGCCGATCCAACTACCCGAATCCTTTCAACGCCCAGACGTCGATTCCCTTCCACCTTCCTGGTGCGACCCGCGTAGTGCTGAAGGTGTTCGACGTGTTGGGACAGACGGTTGCGACTCTGGCGGATGATCGGTTTCCAGCAGGATCTCACATGCTTCACTGGAACGGGCTCGACGCCGATGGGCAACCGCTGGCGACGGGCGTCTATTTCTATCAACTTCGAACCGGCGAGCGCAACCTGACGCGTCGGCTGCTGCTGCTCCGTTAACACACCAATACCTGTAGAGAGAGAGTCGCTCCGTTGCGTTCGCACTTCCTGTACTGGCTCGTGCCCAGCCTGACCATCGGCGTCGTCGCCGCCGACGCCCAGTTCCGCGTGCTCCCGTATCTACAGAACTCCGCAGCTGAGGCCATCACCGTGGTCTGGCTCTCCGAAGACGACACACCAGGAGCACTGACCCTCTTTGCCGGCGCCTCCACGACGCCGGTGATGGAGAGAATCTCCAGGCCCGAAGCAGCCGCGGCCCTGGCGTATCCGGTGTGGGAGGCGGAGAAGTTCTTTGACGAATCGCCGCCATCGCCGCCCTTCATTCACAGGATCCGTCTTTCCGGACTGCTCGCCCGAAAGACCTACGGCTACGAAGTCCGTCAGGGGACCGTCGCATCTGCGGGCTTCTTTACCACCGCACCGTCGCCGGGATCCGGTCCGGTGCGGCTGGTATTCTTCGCCGACTGCGAGACCGAACCCGAATCCACCGGGAAACACGTGAAGTGGCAGGATCCTGCCGATCCAGACAGCAAGCGGCTGTACCTGCTGGACCAGACGGTGGGTTTCGCCAACAACCTGAAGGTGATCCTCGAGCGCGACCCGGATCTGATCGCCATCGCCGGAGACCTTGTCGAGTCTGGCGGCGAGCAGCGCGACTGGGACGAGTTCTGGAGACATTTCACCGATGTGGACGGCGTCAACCTGGCCGGCCGGGTGCCGCTGCTGGCGGCTCCGGGCAACCACGAGTACTACGAGGGGCCATCGATGGGGCAGTACAACCAGCCCGGTTCCGAACGGGCCATCGGACGCTTCCGTACCTACTTCGCAGTTCCGGACAACGGCGGCACCGACGCGCCAACCTACTACCGCCTGGATTACGGCCCCGTCACTCTCATCGCTCTGGACGTGAGCAACGGTTCGCCCCCTCGCTCCGAGAAGGACACCAACTTCTTTCTCCTCGGCCGTGGCAACGACGGCGGCGGGGCATCGCCTGGATTCGGGCCGGGGACAGAGCAGTACGCCTGGCTCGAAAGGCAGCTGGCCGATGCGCGTCAGCACAGCGCCTTCACCTTCGTGTTCTTCCACCACGTGCCGTATTCCGTGGGCCCTCACGGCTGGCCGCCAGGGGACGGCGTCGGCCACGATCCACAGTCCGGCGTGGCCGTGCGTGGCCTCACACCGCTGTTCATGCGCTACGGTGTCGACGCCCTCATAGCCGGGCACGACGAGATGTGGGAACGGTCACAGATCGAAGGGACCGAGGTGCTGCCGGACGGTACGGAGCGCCGCCATACTCTCAATGTGTTCGACGTCGGCATCGCCGGCGACGGCCTGCGGGGTCCGCAGGAAGGTCTGGAGAATCCATACCAGCGGTTCTTCGTCCACACCGATGCACCCGAGATATGGGTCGACGGAATCCTGCGATCGGGCGGCAAACATTACGGGCATCTGGAGGTGGACGTGCTGGAAACACGAAACGGAGGCTGGCAGGCCGTGCTCAAACCCGTGCACGTCTTTCCGTTGCTTGACGGCGACGGCCGGCTGCAGGGTTTCGAACGTCGGCTATATGACGACGTGGTCTCTCTGGTCGCTGATGGCGACGCCGACAGGTAGTTCGACCGGGCCCTCAAGAACCCTTTCAGCGGCTGGCAGGCTCGTGGGTGACGACCCGGCGGCCGTCGGGATACAGCCGGCCAATCTGGCGGTCGAAGGCGTACGTCAGGCGGATCGACTCGGTCGGTTCCTCGAGGTGGTTGAACCGCAGCACGACATCCTCGAGCACCAGTTTCAGATCGGCGACGTCGTGGTGGAGCACGGAGAATACCAGATACCCGTCCGCTTCCTGACCCGAGAAGATGACGTCGCCCCGAAACATCGTGCGACGCATCATCTCCAGGCGCTCGCGCAGCCTGGAGTATTCATTGCCGCGGTAACCGATGGCGTAGGCGCGGTAATAGGTCTCCAGCTGCTGGAGTGACAGACTGGGATACTCGCGGCCGTTGCCGGCGACCAAGATCACCTTGGCGGGGTCCACCAGCACCTTCGGGAAGCTGTAGTTCTTCACCGAAACCTGGAACACGGTAAAGCGCTGCCGCGTGGAATCCGGCGCCGGGAAAGGCGTGTCACCGAAGGTGAAGGCGTTCGTCGACTTGTTGCCGGCCGTCGAGGCGTTGAGGAATGTGCGGTTCAGTTCGGCGTCGGTGACGGGTCGCAGGGTGACTTCGAAGCGGTCGAACTGATAGACGATGCCACCGTTGTCGTGGACCGCCATGTTTTGCCCCTGGTCTTCAGCAGGCAACAGGGGCCCCGCGAAGGGCCGGTAGGCGCAGGCGGAGAGTCCGAGGGCCGCCGTCAGTAGAGCCAGGGCCAAGGTCGCCATGCCCGGGGTGTGGATGTGACGTGAAAAGCGGTTCATGGGCGTCTCGTGTGCGGTGTGGTGTGCTTTGATCGTCTGCGCGCGCCGCAGTCCGTGCTCAGTCCGTAAGGTATGGTAGTTGCCGCCGGAGACACAAGAGGGGCCGCTTCATCGAGGCACGGCCGGCTGTGATCCTTGACGCCACCTGTTGTTTCTCCGTTTAATTGGTGGCCGGCCAGCGAGGGGGACCCGCTCCGGCGAGGGGGACCCGCTCCGGCCTCGTCCGGGCAAAGTCGGAGATGATGTGATTCGGGTGACCATCCACCCCACAGGCAGGATCGTGCGTTTGGCACAACTCAGATTCATATCTGCCGCGGGGTTGGCGCTGCTGCTGGTGTGCCGCCCTGGATTCAGCGCTGAGTTCGTCGTCGGTGGCGTGGACCACTCCTGGCAGGAGTCCGGGACGACGCCCGGCGGTGTCATCGATTTCGTCGAGCGCATCGAGTCGGTCGTCGACGGAGAAAGCCCCCTGTTCGTCACCGAACAGGATCAGTTCAACTGGATCATGCCGGTGCGTGTCGATCCGGATGTCAACATCTCCCTGGGGCTCCTTGACAGGGGTGGCGAGATCGACATCAACCTTTCCGAACAGCAGATCGATCGCGACCAGCTCGAGGGTGTTCTAAATGGCGACCACAAACTCGCCTTCGACCGCAAACCCATCGATGGCCAGACGATCCAGAACAATGGTATCACCATCTTCATCGATCTCGGCGCCCGTTTCGGCGTGAATCGCATCCTGTTCTATCCGCGGATGACGCCGCAGTTTCCCTTTGGCAATGACTTCATGCGTGGCTACGAGCTCTACATCAACGACGGCCAGCCGGAGAACCTGTTCGCCAGCGGCCAGCCCAACTTCGTCTCGCCCGTGAGCCGCAACACGGACAACGCCGACACGACCGTCGTCGTCGAGATCGATGCCCAGTTCGTCCGGTTTCTCCAACTGAAGTCGGTTATCAACGCCGGCTTCGAGATCGACGAGATCGAAATCTTCGGCACCGGCTTCGTGCCGGAGGCCAGCTACGAGTCGCATCCATTCGCCCTCGAGGACCAGTCCGTGTGGGGCCAGATCCGCTGGCTCGAAGTCGTCGCGGGCGATCCGCGGGACTCCTCGATAGAGGTGAGGGCTCGCAGTGGTTCGGATGACACGCCCGACGCCTTTTTCCGCGAGGTCCTGGTGAACGGCGTACGTTCGGGATTGTCGCCGAATGACGACCAGGGCAATCCGCTGACGCCAGCCAGCTACGAGCGCCTGTTACGAGACGGCCGGGCAGTGATCAAGCAGACGGATGCCGAAAACTGGGGCCAGTGGCAACTGGTGAGCAATGGCCAGACCCTGTCGCTGCCGGCGCCACGCCGCTTCCTGCAGTTCCGCATCGATTTCTTCAACGGGACGCTGGGTTCGGCCCGCGCCCTGGCGCAACTGGCCTTCGACTTCGATTCACCCCCGGTGGACGGCCTGGTCGCCGAGGTGCATCCAGCCGAGGCCGAGATCAGCGCGCCGACGACGTTTACCCTGGTCGCTAGAGTGGCCAATGGCAGCGGCCGTGCCGGCTTCACGCGGTTCGACGTCGAGACCCCGGCGCGAGTTGCCGCCATCCACTCGGTTTCCGTGCGAAATGCCGGCGGCGCCACCGTCGCCAGCGGCGAGTTCGGCTTGATCGACGCCGCCAGCGTCCTGCCCTTGCGCAGCGGCGACATCACCGTGGAGAACGTTATGGACGATCACTTTTCCATGCGACTGCCCCGTGTGGTGGAGGACGGCACGTCGATTGAGGTCGTCTTCGATTCGGCAGTCTTTCGCTACGGGACGCGCTTCCAGGGCCGCGCCTTCGCCGACGATGTCGAATTGCCTCTGTTGACCGAAGGCGGCGATGCAACGTCGGCGATCGAAACCGACAACCTGCTCGTGCGCGTATCGTTGGGCTCGACTATTGTCGGGCCGTTGTCGCTGTCGACGCCGGTTTTTTCACCCAATGGTGACGGTGTCAACGACCAGATGAAGATCACCTATACCGTCCAGCACCTGGTGACTCCGTCGCCAGTGACCATCGATGTCCACGATCTGAGTGGTCGCCGCGTACGGCGCCTGGTCACAGCGCTGGCCACAAGTGGCCAGTATATCGTCGACTGGGACGGCCGCGCCGACAACGGGGCTCTCGTGCCGCCCGGGGCATACCTGATCGCCGTTGAGGTAGGCTCAGACCAGGGAAGCAGACGGCGTCTGCGCCACGCGGCCGTCATCTATTAAAACCCGGACCAAGAGAGGGCTCAGAGTGCGTATGAGTCAGCCGAGCAGGAACTGTCGAGCGCTCCTCGTCACCGTCTTCAGCGCCTGTGTCACCGGCTTGATCGGTCAGGTCGGCCAGGTCGACGGGCAGGAATACGGCGTCCGCTTGGGCAATATCAGCCGCGGTGGAGAGGTCAACTTCGAGCCCAACGGCCCGGGCGTGCTGTTCGACGCCCTCGATCCGGCGGTGCGCAAGTGGTATGTCCCGCAGGAGCTCTTCAACGAGTATGGCTGGCGGCAGTGGGATTACACCAACTACGCCCGGGAACGGTACGACCGCTACGTCGACACCGCGCTGGAGGGTGACTATTTCTACGACCAGTACGGCAGTTTCGTCACCCGCGGCTGGCTGATCTACGACTGGCAGGAGGATCGGCCGCAGCAGTTCGGCAGTACGATCTTCAAGACAAATCGCTACGGTTCCTGGTTCAACCGGGTCGTCATCTCCTCCGACGCCAAGGGACAGTTTCACTATACCCTGACGATCGGCGACGAGATCCGCTCGACGCTGACGCCGATGACCTTCTCCAAACCCGGCTTCAACGGAATCCAGTTCGACTTTGCCGCCGACAAATACGAGGGCACGGTGCTGCTGTCGCGTCCCAGTCGCCCAGCGCAGGTGGTCTCTCCGGAGGCCCCCGACGTGCGTACCAGCGTGACCAACCTTCTCGGGGGCCGTAGCGTCGTGCAGGTGGGGGACTTCGTCAAGCTGGGCGCCACCTACGTCAGCGCCTTCCAGGCGCAGACGCTGCGTGACGACGTGGCCGGCACGCCGTTTTCGGGTGGCTCATTGACGACGCAACAGAACGCCGTGCCGATTTCGCGAATCGTCCTGCGCCTGTCCGACGACTCGCCCGAGGATGGCCGCGGCGGGGCGGCTCTGTTCGACGACGAGATTATCATCACCGATGTGGACGGCAATGTGGTGCGCGGCAGCGATATCGGTTTCGAGCCGATTCGCGAGGGCGGTTTCCAGCGGGTAGGCTTTCTAGCCGCCGACGGCGGCGAGCGCATTCTGCTGACCTATGACTTCACCGATCCCAGCTATGTCGGCCCCGATCGATCGGTGATTAAGAAGGTCGCCTTCGAATTGGTGATCTCCAACGACTATCGTGTCGAGATCACCTCCGACCGGCAGACGAACGACGACCAGCAGCCGGTGTTCCTGCTGGTTGAGCGTGCCGAGGGCAATATCCGGGACAACTCGAATCAGCGCCTGTTACGGGTGGCGTACGGGTTGCCGACTTCGAATGTTCTCTTCGGCTTCACCCTCGAGGGCACGCAGGTCCTTGGGTTCAATTTCTACGGTGAGTACGACTTCAACCGGCGCTATCGGAAGTATCCGAATGTCAACCGCAAGAATCACAGCACCGCCGTGGACGATGCGCGGGCCTGGATGGTCAACCTCACGCGCACGACGTATCCCTGGTTCTTCTCGCTCGAGGGGTACAGCATGGACAGCGACTACTCGACCCGGTCGTTTCTCGCCGGTACCCGTGTGCAGGACGAGATCGACTACGAGAACGACCGACTGTACATCTACGAATTCGTCGACGACAACGACGATCAGGATCGTCGCCCGGACTGGGACCGCTTTGGCCAGGCCCTCGTCGACAATGCCATCTTTCCCGGCTACGACGAGAACAACGACTTCATCTCCGATTTCAATCAGAACGACACCGACGACCGGCCGAATCTGGTGCCGGACTACGAGGAACCCTTCCTGCGCTACCACACCGATCGTCCGGAGTTTCTCTTCGGCATCGACATGAACAACAACGGCTGGATCGATCGCTTCGAAAACGACGATGAGCCCGATTTTCCGTACAAGCGCGACCGGCGTGGCTACAATGTCTACGCCGGCATGCACCTGTTGGCCGACGCACGTTTGACGGTGGGCAGAACCGACGAAGAGCTCATCGACGGTGACGGCGCCAACCGCACGACCTATGTGCTGCTGACCCTTGATCGCGACCGCGCCGATTTCGGCCGCCTGCGCCTGTACCAGTATCTGCGCAAGGCGGAGGACGACATTGCCGACAACCTGTTTCAGTGGGTGCAGCTGCCTGATTCGAGAGGTAGCCTCGTGCGCATCCAGGATCCTCTAGCGGCGCGCGACACCTGGGTCAACACCACCTACGCGCGCTTCGACTACCACGGCGTTGCCAATCTGAACTTCACCAACAAGGTGAAGTATGAGACCTTCCGTCAGAATGACGACGTCAGCGAGCTGCGCGAAACGGCGAGCTTCTTCGGTCTCATCAACAAGGCCGACTATACGCTAGGGGTTGGGCCCATCGACATCCAACCCCGATGGAAGAGTGAGTTTGTCCGGCAGCGCCCCGTAGAGGCGCGGGATCCCGCGCGGCGCGAATTGACGGAGACGCTGTTCCTCATCACCCGTTTTCCCATCCTGCGCCACACGCTGATCGAGTTGGGACTGGAGTTGTCTCAATTCGAACAGTTCCGTGACGAGAAGGGGGTACCGGTCAACCGTGTCTTAGCACCGGACTCCAACAGCCGCGTCGTAGCGATACAGTTGAGCAATTCGTCGCCCTACCTTGGATACGACCTCAACCTGCGGACGGGGCTGCGTCTGCAGAAACTGACGTTCGAGACCTTACCATCGGAGACGACGAGTACGCTCTTCGTCACCGTCTACGCCGGACTGGGCAACTGAATTGTCAATGTCTTGGCGCACAATACGTTGCACGGTTCCGAGGCGCTCGTCCAGCAGTGGCGGCGATGACGGCGGAAATCGCTTGCTTCCCGTCTTCACGGAGCGTAAATTCCTGCGGCTCGTCGAGCTTGGCCACGGCAGAAGCACTCCGAGGGGAATCTGCCGTGGCTTCGGTGCATTGATTTCACGCAGCCTTTCATTCCCGTCCAAGGAGCAAGTATCATGAGGAGATTAGTACCAATCTCAGCGCTGCTGGTTCTGCTTGCCACCACCGGTACGCCGGCCCATCAGGGGGAGATGAACTTCATGTTCCAGTTCCCCGCTGGCCTCGAGCCGACCCTCGATGGCGACCACAGCGACTGGGCTTTCGTGCCGGAGGTCTACTACAACCGCCACGAAACCATGTTCAACCAGTTTGGCGCCCCAATGGATCTGAGCGACTTCAACTCATACCAGATCTGGGCGTACTCGCTGGCGACCAACAAGGCCTATCTGGCCACCTGGGTTTCGGATGACGCGCTGCACAATACGGAGAAGTGGTCGACGACGACCGACTGGGACCACACAGGCGGTCAGTTCCGCAGCTTCGGAGACGAGAGCGAAGAGTACCAGGAGCGCTGGACCGGCGCCCAGGCGCAGCGTTATGACCTCTACGCGCCCACCTTCGCCTCGGGCGGATTCTACACGTCGCATCGCGGCTCCGCCGAATGGGCTGGCGTCGAACCCTACCTTGAGTGGGGTGGCCAGCTCACCAAGGGTGAGGTCGGCAACTTCGAGCCTGCCGAGATGCTGAACGAGTTCGCCATCGTCCCCTTCGACGATGCCCATCCGGAAGGTCCTGATGCCAGCACCGAGCACATCTTTGCCGTGAACCAGATCGTCGGTATCGAGGCGAACTGGGGCGACAAGGATGCTGATCCGGGCGCCTACGACGACGCCTACTGGTCTCTCTTCGGTGGTGTCGGCGCTTCTGCACAGGCCGATCAGTTCGGTGACTTCCTGCTTGCGCCTCTGGAGCCGGGCTTGCCGACGGCCGTGCGGAGCAGCACCTGGGGTCAGGTGAAGGCATCCTTCACGGCTGAGTAGTCTCGAAGGTTGTGACTCTGTAGAGGGGTATGTAGCAGCACTCAAAGCGGGGTTCACGGGCTGCCGTGAACCCCGCTTTTTCTCGGGACCTGCCTGAAGAGGTTTGCTCATGAAACTCTCCCGACCCTTGATCCTTCTGTTTCTTTTCGTCGGTGCCCCTTCACTTTTTGCACGTGAGTCGTACCAATTAGGTGGTGCCGGAGGCCAGCCCTGGGCCGACATCGGTGAGTTCGTCTTCATCGATCACGAGCGAGTGAGTGGTAGCATCCGGCCGTTCGAGACCGAACTGACCCACAATCTCATCTCCTCGATGCGCTCCCGCGGTGGTGACATCGGCACCATCCTCAACAACTACACGATCCCCCAGGACTGGAGTGACGGCGGCTACGAATGGATCATCGACGGTGATTCGACGACTGCCTTCATCCATCCACCTCGAATCCAGATCCTGGGCGGCGGTGGAGGGTACTGGACAGTGCCGATGTTTTTCGACCTCGGTGCCCCCTTTCTGGTGGAGCGGATCCGCTTCGCTACGCGTCCTGATCATCCGGAAAACCAGATGCGGCGCTACATCCTCTTTCTGAACGACGGTACCGAAGCAACCAAGGATCGCGTTGGAAATCTCGTCTGGAAAAAATACCGGGAGGAGATCGACAACTTGGAGAGCGTCGTCGATCTCGACATCGAGCCACAACAGGTGCGTCACATCTATATCCGGCCGGGTGGGATTGGCACCAACAACGGCCTGAGCCAGACATGGGAAGTGGCCGAAGTGCAGGTCTTCGGCCGAGGATTCGTGCCAACCGCCGAGTACACTTCAGAGCCGATCGACCTGGGCGCGCCGTCTGCGCTGGGGAAGATTCGCTGGGGCTGGCAGCTGGATCCCGGCGGCCAGATCATCATTCAGACCCGGACGGGTGTCGATGATCAACCCTACGTCTACTGGCGAGTCACCGGCGTGGCCGACGAACTGTCCCCCCTGGACCAACGGGGACGGCCGCTGACCAAGGAGGATTACGAGTCGATCAAACCGAACCAACGGGGTGGGGTCACCGACGATCTGACGAACTGGAGTCCTTGGCAGACCTACGATCTCGATCGCGGGCTGGCAGGGACGCCGATCCTGTCACCGAGCCCCCGTTCGTACATCCAGGTGCGTGTGCAATTCGCCTCCGCCCCCCTCGCCGGCGGTCAGGTCGATTCACTTTCGTTCGAATTTTCGCAGCCGCCGGTGGTCAGCGCCGCGGTGGCCGAGATCCATCCCAACGACGTCGAGCCGGCCATGCCGACCCCTTTTACCTACGCGGTGCGCTCGCGCATCGAGATTGGCCAATCCGGCTTTGACGCTCTGCGTCTGCAGACCGCCGCCCTCGTCGATTCTGTATCGGCGGTGCGCATCGATCGGGTCGACGTGCCCTTCTCCGTGGATACCGACGCGGTTCCGTCGCGGGACCTGTTGATTCACTTTCCGCGGATCACCCAGGACCAGACCCTGTTGGAGATCGACTTTGGCGCCCGCGTCTTCCGTTATGGCACACCCTTCGATGGCGCCCTCGTCGATACCGAGAGTGATGAAGTCGCTCTGGCCGTAGCTCCAGGAGACGCTGTGGCCGAAGTCCTCGGCGATGAGCTGGTCGTGCGCACCAGTCTGACGGGCAGTATTCTGACGGATCTGCAGGTAGGGCCGAATCCGTTCACACCCAATGGTGACGGTGTGAACGACCGCGTGATCATGTCATCGGCGCTGCTGCGGCTGACGGGCGACACGCCCATCGACGTGGAATTCTTCGATCTCAGCGGCCGACTGTTGCGGTCCCTGCGGATGGTTGTGGCTGGCAGCACCACGTTCAAATTGACATGGGACGGCACCGATGACGTGGGCAAGCTCGTCGCCCCGGGGCTCTACGTCTACCGTCTTGGAATCGGCGCCGACAGCGGCTTCGCCTCGAGGGTTGGCCACGTGGCCGTCGCCTATTGATGCGCCGGACGCAGCGCATCCTCGGCCAGACTCTGATCGGCTTGCCGGCGCTGTTGTGGCTGGCCAGCTGTGGAGCCCCCCCGGAGCCCGTTGCCGGCGTGGTGGCCAGCATCGGTGACGAGCAAATCGTCGCCGACGATCTGCGCGCCTTTGCCAGGCAGGTACCGGTCTCGCTGTTGTCGAAGGACGCCGACGAATCCCTGCAGCAGAAATACCTCCGGGCCCTGATCGTGCGACGGCTCCTGGCCCATGAGGTCGAGCGCCGGGGTATCGACACCAGCCAGGTTGTCAGGGCTCGAGTCGACGAGCGGCTCACGCAGCGCCTGAAGGACATCTACCGCCGTGAGCAGCTGTGGCCGGGAACAGAGGCTGACGAGGCTGGGGCCCTGGCCTACTACGACAGTGTGGGTCTACACCATCAGCGCCTGGTGGCGGGCATCGTCGTCGCCGAACAGGAGGAGGCAGACGACATTATCGCTCGCCTGCGGGCGGGAGAGCCCTTCGACCAACTGGCGCGCCAGCACTCGAGGCACAAGCCCTCCGCTATCCGGGGCGGGGGTCTCGGCTACATGACGCGGTCCCAGGCGTCGCGCCTGGGGATTCCCCCGAGCATCTACGACACGCTGGCGGACAGTGTCGTCTCACCGGTTCTGGCGCGGGGATCCGAGTTCCAGATCATCCGCTTCACGGAGGCCCGCTCGCTGCCCGCAGAGGAATTCTTGCCGCGGATCCGTGGCCTGTTGACGCAGAAGGCGCGCGCAGTCCGCGAGACGGACAGACTGCGCCAGCTCGCCTCCGAAATGCACTGGCAGGTGGCGTCGGAAGGTTTGGAGGTCATCGCCGGGCACGGTGGGGACGTGGCCATTCAGCTATGGCAGTTGAATGAAAAGGAGGTGGCGACGCCCTTATTTACGTACGCCGACAGGCAGGTGAGCATCGGCCGGTTTCTCCGTCTGCTCAAGCGACGGCGACGAGCTCTCACCGACACCGCTGCCGTGGCCGCCTTGGGCGAGGAACTGTTGCGGACCGACCTGTTGCTGGCCGAAGCGGCGCGGCGCGGCGGAATCGCCGAACGCGAGGATGTTCTGACCTGGCAGATCACCCTGCGCCAGGAGCTAGCGATTACCGAATTGCGTCGCCAACTGCTGGCAGCGCAGCCGCTGCTGAGCGCCGAGGACATTCAGGGCTATTACGGCACCTATCCCGACCTGTTCCGCGAGAGTGACGATATCCTCATTGTGGAGACGCTTCTGGCCACGGAGGCGGAGGCGCTGGCCGTTCTCGAGCAAGTGGAGGCCGGCGAGAGCCTGCTCGACGTGGCGCGTCGCACGACTCTGCGTGACACCGGCCTCGACGACGCGCGCGGGACGTTGCGTCTGACCGCCCACGAGCGTATGACCAACAGTATCTTGTACGCAGCCGTGCAGGCAGCATCCCTCGAACAGATCGTTGGCCCGGTCATCGTGCGGGGTGGGTTCAGTGTCTTCGAGGTGATCCACAGGGAGAAGGGCGACATCAGGCCCTTTTCGACAGTTGAGGCGCGGGCTGGCGCCTTGGCGCGCAAGCACTATCAAGTCGAGGTTTTCGAGCAGTTCGTCGATCGGCTGCTCGAAGAGCACGACGATGAGACACACCTGTTCGCCGACGAGCTCGCCCTGGCTCTCCCCGATTCGCTGCTCGACCAGCTGGCCGGGCCGCTGTCCACAAATGGACAATAGGAGTGTGAGAGGATGAGCGCTGCAAGCCGTCATTTCCTGTTCTTGACACTGATCCTTGCCGGCGCCACGGTTCACGCCCAGAGGGGCTATCGGCTCACGAGCCAGACGATCGAGGTGGACCGGGCAAGTCACTGGCGGGCGTGGTCGATCCCGCCGGGTCTGGTGACGATATCCTCCTCAGGCAGAGTGCAGCCGATATCGCTGGCGGCCTCGGTGAATGCCTCTCTGAATGCGGGAGACTTCACCTACGAACTGGCAGGAGGGTTGAGGAATTCCTATGACAACGCCGCGGACGACGCGGGCATTCTTCGGGCTACCGGAGGAATCAAGCGAGCGAGTTCCAGCCCCTCTTCGGCAGGCCGGACCATGGACGGTGACGATTTCACCTACTGGGAGCCGGATGTCGAGGATGACCTGTCGGCCTGGCAGGTGGAGATCGACTTGGGACGGCTGGTGTCAGCGACGCGGATCGTCTTGCGCTTCGTCGAGGACGACCCGGAGGATCGTGCCGACCCGTTCTACCAGTTTCGCGTCCACACAGCGACGGGCCAGAACCCATTCGACGACGTTACCAATGCCAGTCTCGACTACCAGTTCGCCGGGGGTACAACCCAACCGAATACCGATCAGCGCGAGTTCTCCTTCGATCTGGACCCCTCCCTCGTTCATTCTGAAGGCTGGACCGGGCGGATGGTGCAATACGTCCGCATCGCCGTCACCGACCGTCGCGGAAGCCGCGGTGAGGAGATCGGCGAGCCCGAGTACGACGGCCTGCAGTCAGCTGACCGCGGTGACGTCGATTTCATCTGGCTCATCGGCGGCGAGCAGCGGCTGGTGAGCGCCAGCCAGTACACGGCGCTGCCGGCAGAGCAACAGGGCGGACGCAGGTTTTTCCGCCGTGAGCGGCCCCGCCTGGCCGAGGTCGAGGTGTGGACGGCGGGCGACAACGTCGCTCTCTCCATCATCGACCGTGGCGGCAGCCTGCAGGAAGGCAATCCGAATTCCGCTCCTGAACTTGCCTTCGACGGAAGCATCCGTTCCAACTGGAATGCCACCGTCTTCAGCACCGTCGGCGACATCGCCGGATGGGGCCTGCTGAAGATGGACCTGGGGGCGCTGCTGCGTCTGCATGCAGTGCGCATCATCACGCGGCGACCCGCCCTTGCGGAGCGTGTGTTGTTGGGCTACCAGTTGCGTGGCTCGGACGGTTCGGTTGCCCCGGATGGCAGCCTCATCTGGGAGACGCTCAGTGGCGACGAGCGGCTCTTCAACCAGAACACCCGGCTGTTCGAGGATCGCTTCGATCCGCGATCATTGCGTTTTCTGGAGTTTCGCAATCTCGACACGGCCCGGCGTACTTTGGCGCATCTCGGCAATCGCTCCCAGAGTGTCGTGACGGAAATCCAGGTCTACGGTCAGGGACGCATTCCCGAGGTGGTGATGGAATCCGATCTCATCGACTTGAGCACGGCCCGAATCCTGCAGAGCGTCTCCTGGGACGCGGACGTCCCCGAGGGGACCTCGGTCGAGATCCGCACTCGGACCGGTGATATTCTGCGCGAGGTCAATCACTATTACCTGTCCACCGGTGAAGAGGTGACCAAGAGTGAATTCGACTCAAAGCCGAGTTTCTTCCAGGGACCGGTCGAAGTTGAGACCGTTCCGGGGGCGGGTTGGAGTAATTTCAGCCAGGCTTATCGCCAGCCGGGTGAGCCAGTGCTGTCACCAAGCCCGCGCCAGTTTCTGATCATCGAGGCTCGTCTTCTCACGACGACGCCGGATACGTCAGCCACACTGCGGTCGATCTCGGTGGCAACGCTGAGTCCGGTGGCGAGCCAGCTGGTCGCCGAAATCAGTCCCAAGCGCGAGGTCGCGGTGGGTGAGCCGGTCGATTTCGATCTCTACCTTCGTTCCTCCTTCGCCACGACCGTCGGCGGTGGCTTCGACCGATTGCGTCTGACAGCTCCATCACAGGGGGAGGTGGTTCTGCGCGGCATCGACCTGGGTGACGAGGACGACTTCGCCGCCGCCACGACCCAATCCTTCGAGCGCGCCAGCGGTGACAGTTTGTTTCGTGATGCCCAGGGGCAGACGCTGGCGGTGACCGGTGAGGGCACCGACACCTTGCAGGTCGAATTGCCGGTGGCGACGCGCGCCAATGGTCCCGATCTCGTGCGTCTGTCCTTTACCTCAACGGTGTTTCAGAGCGGATCGACCTTCGGCCTCGAGGCGGCAAGTTCGACGCGTCCGGACACATGGCAGTCGGCGGACGCCGGTGACGCGGTCAACGACGAACTGGCGACCGGATCCGGGTTGACGGTGCTGACGCCCCTCGGGGCCAGCCAGGTGCGACTCACTGACGCCGGCAGCCGGGTCTTTACGCCCAACGGAGATGGCATCAACGATCAGGCGCTGATCGAATTTGCAGTGCTCACAATCAACGTCGATCGGCAGGTTGGCATCGATATCTACGATCTCAGCGGCCGTCGGGTACGATCTCTGCGGGAGACCCGCAGCCTTGCCAACGGCCTCTATCGTTTCAGCTGGGACGGATTCGACGGAGACGGCGCCCTGGTGCCCCCCGGGATCTACATCATTCGCTACGAGGTTGACAGCGATGCGGATGGAGCGACGCCGACGGGCACCATCGGTGTCGCCTACTGAGACAGCGCGGGCCCACATCCTTGCCGTCATGATGTCCGTCGGCGTGGGGATCACAGCAGCCGTCGCCGAGGATCTCGCCGTCGAGCTTGCTCCTGAGTGGACGGCGCTGTTCGATCGAGAACACGACTGGACTGGAGCCGACGGGATCTTCTCCATTCCGCTGAACGGCAGGGAGGTTGGCGCAGGGCACGATTCCGAGTCGCGCACGTTGATTCTGTTCTCCGACACGGCCATCGGTGAGGTGGGGTCCGCAGGGGAGCGGCTCGAAGGCACGAAACTGGTGAACAACACGCTTGCCGTGTTGCGAGGCACAGCGCCGGAGCCGGATCGGATCGAGTTCTTCTGGGGCGGCAGGATCACCAGCGAACCGGCCGCCATCTTCGCCCCCGAGACCCCCGACGCACGGGATGGGGAGTGGTACTGGCTCGGGGACGGCGTCGCCATTGGCGACAAAGTCCACATCCTGGCCATTCGCATGCGCAAGACCGAGGCGGCGGTCTTCGGCTTTGCCACATCCGGCGTAAATCTGCTCAGCCTCGATCTGGCTCTCGCCCACCCTTTCGGCAACCAGCAGCAGCGTGACACCCCGTTCTTTCGGGAGCCAGAAGGGGAACACGGAGATATGACCTTCGGCAGCGGTATCCTCGTCAACACCGAGGCGGCGGGCGCACCGAACCCGGATGGATTCATCTACGTGTACGGAGTGTGGAACGATCCGTCCAAGAAGCTGATGGCCGCCCGCGTGCGACCGGAGGCATTCACCGATTTCGACGCCTGGCGCTTCTGGGATGGCGATGGCTGGTCGGCGCAACTCGACGACGCATCCCCGATCACCGATCAGATTTCCAACGAACTGAGCGTGTCCCCTCTTGCAGACGGCAGGTACATTCTGGTCTTCCACGTGGGCGGCATCACCGCCGACGTGGGAGTGCGTTTCGGCGATTCACCAGTGGGTCCCTTCGGCGACATCCACACCATCTACCATACCCCGGAGCCGTCTACGGATCCGGAGACTTTTGTGTACAATGCCAAGGCCCATCCCCACCTGTCGCGCCCCGGCGAGCTGCTGATCAGCTACAACGTGAACACGTTCGATTTCTGGGGAGATTTCTTCCGCGACGCCGACATCTACCGGCCCCGGTTCATTCGACTCAAGCTGGAATAGGGCGTCGCGTGGCGCGCAGCTGCTGCATGTACCAATCGCGTCCGTGGACTTCCTTCTTATAGTGCCAGCGGCTCTTCTCCGGGTAGAACGCGAGGCTGCGGTCCGCCAGGGGCAGGTTCACCGGGGCACCGCCGCAGCGCGCCGACTCGCGCAGGGCGAGAGCGATCTCGAGGTTGTGACGCAAGTCGTCACCCGTGGTCACCGGCAGCGGCGTGCCGTCGTCGAGGGTTTCCACCAACGCCTGCACGATAAGACGCATGGGATCCCCCGGGTCGCGCCAGCCGTCGGCATCGTAGTCCCGCTCGGGTCGTGGTCTCTGATCGAAGAGGCCCGTCACCTCCGTCAGGTCGCCGGCGGGTGAGGAGTCGTCCCTCCGGAAAAGCCGTAACCCCAGGCTGGTGTTGTTGTGGTTGCAGATCATCCCCCGCGTACCGATGACTTCGATGCCACGCCAGGCAGGAACGCGGCGCCCCGGTGTCTGCAACTGGCCGCTGCCGTTCGTTATGTGCTGATCGGTCCAGCTGACTCATCTGCCCGGGAGCCACTGCTCCAGCGCTGGGTGACCGATCACCGACCGCACATCCCGCCAGGCCTGCACAATCTCCGGCTTGTCGAGCTCAGCGGGCTCCGGGCGGAAGCCGAAATCGAGATACACCTTCACCGCCCCCAGTCGCCCGGATGACGTGCCCAGTACAGCGCCGGAGTGACTCTGCGCGAGTCGTGTCATCGCCCTCGTCATCATCGCCTTGCTCAAGCCGCGGCCCTGGTGCTCGGGGTGGACGACGACCCAGTGAATTCGACCGCGGTCCTGTGGCGTGGGTGGTTCGTTTTCCCACCAGGCGCTGATACTGGCGACGGACTCACCACCGTCGGTATCCAGGAACCACATCCGTTCCGGCAAGGCGGCGCGCCGCGGGCCGTACTGCTCCTCGAAGAGGCCATCGGCGATATCGAAGAACGGCTCCGCCGCCCGCTGCAGCGCTGTCCAGACCGCGGCATCCCCGTCGCGAAACGGTCGGAAGCGGTATCCCGCCGGCAGCGCAAACTCCGGCACGCCATCGAAGCCGTCCCGAACCATGTTGAAGAACCTGTCCTCGTATGTCACCCGGGGATCGATACGCTCAGAGCCCACCCCTCACTCCTCTCCCGTGAAATACTCCACGCTTAGAGGGGCTGCCAGAATCTCCTGTCTTCAGGCATGGGTCCCTACATCTTTTTGGCGCCGGGAGCCATCTTGCCGCTGTCGGGGTAATAACATCCGTCGTGGGGTGGGTCATTGGACATCACCAGGTAGAGGAAGTCTTCATCCGAATCGTTGATGATCTGATGAGCCAGACCCGGTCGGCAGAGGTAGACTTCGCCGGCTTGGAGGTCGACGGTCTCCTCGTCTGTGCGCATGAAGGCCGTACCGGATACGGCGTACTACAGCTCCCACAGCGACCCGTGGGAGTGGAAGGGAAAGTTTCTCTTGCCCGCCTTCAGCGTCACATGCTCCAGGTCAAAGGGACATCCTGTATCCTCGCAGGTGAAGTACTCACGGAAAGTGCAACCGAAGCGACCTTTCGGTGAATCAAAATCACTCGTTTCGACGTCCGCGTGTCGTACTCTCATGGGGGTCCTCCGTGATGGTCGGTTAACCGGCTGAGAAAGGTCCGAGCTGCAGGCCGTGGACGTCGACGACGCCCTGCTGCGTGTAGCGGAACCAGGTTTCCTTGATGTCGTCGGGCAGGCAGGACTGCGCGTAGTCGCCACGCAGGGCCTCGAGGTCGTAGTCGACGCGCTCGAAGCGGATCGCACCATCCTCGATCAGCATACACTGAGCCCGGTAGTCGCCGTCGCGCGGCTGTCCGATCGTGCCGGCGTTGACGAGGAGACGACCATCGATGTCATGGATGAAGGCCATGTGGCTGTGACCGAAGAGGACACGATCGGTGCCGGCGATGCTCAGTGCCTCCTCGAACTTCCCAGTCTCAGCGTCAGGCCAGAGAGTACCTCCAAGGGGGTTTTGCGGCGAGGCGTGGACGAGATAGTAGGAGAGACCGTCGATGGTGAGGGTCAACGCCGTGGGCAGGCCGCGCAGCCACTCGGCGTCGTCGGGATGGCGACCGGTAGCCCACACGTTGTTGGCGACGAGTTCCTCATCTTCGCTGGCATAGGTCGCGTCGTGGTTGCCCAGCACGATGTGATGGCACCGGTCACGCGCGAGGGCGACACACTCGGTCGGAGAGGGGCCATACTCGACGATGTCGCCAAGACACCAGACTTCGTCGGCATTGCCATATCGTTCGAGGACGGCCTGCAAGCCTTGCAGGTTGGCGTGGATGTCGGTGATGAGCAGGATCTGCATCGCCGACAAGGAACACCGGCGAGGATGCATCCGCAACTGAGGAGTAGTGCCCTGTCACAGAGAAATCCCTGTATTCGTGCGCCGAGCCATCACGGCTCGTGGCGCACCTTTGCGACCCGCGCGTCTCGACGACCGAATTCCACAAGGCTTCCTATGTGACAGGGCACTAGATGGACAGCTACCGATTCTATCTGCTGGCGCGCACGTATCACAGCTTCTGCTGGATGATGATGGTCACCGTGGATCTC
>JAYZCA010000307.1:0-9584 GCA_036339235.1 Candidatus Latescibacterota bacterium
CATAGCGTGGTGGGGTACACCGGCAAGAGGGATGTCGCCGGAGGTCTTGCCGTGGTTGCGGGAGGTCAGGGTCAGGCCGAGGAGCCGCGAGGCCTCACGAGCGTCGTCGAAGAACATCTCGTAGAAGTCGCCCATGCGGAAAAACAGGATGGCGTCGTCATGCTCACGCTTGAAGCGCATGTACTGTTCCATCGCCGGGGACAGCTTGGCGTCGGCCATTCGATTCAATCGCTGGAGGGTGGTACTGTAGGAATGACTATCTAAGATAGACCGACCAACGGGTACGAAAAGAGCGCAACCGGCCCGCGAGCCGGTTGCGCTCCATACCTGATGGATATCAGAGGTTGCGGCAGGTCAGCCCCAACTCTCCATCTCTTCGTCGCGGTCGGCTTCCTCTTCCTCCTCGGGCTCTTCGACGACTTCGCGGATCGGATGGGCGGCGACGTAGTCGTCGACCTCCTGTTGATCCTTGTCGCGCAGGTACTCGATGACGCTGAGGACGACCTTCTTCTGCTCCTCGTCGAACTCGATCACCTTCAGCGGCACCTCCTGCTCCATATCGAAGCTCTGCCGCGGATTTTCGAGATCGTCGATGGCCAACTGTGACAGGGGGACGAAGCCGTCGACGTCGTTTTCGAGATTGACGACGACGCCGCGCTCGAGCAGACGGGAGACCCGCCCCTTCGTCTCGGTGCCGACGGCGTAGGTCTCAGCCAGCTGCGGCCAGGGATTTTCGAAGGCCATCTTGTGGCTCAGCGAGATCCGCCGGCGCTTCGGGTCGATATCGGTGACCAGGACGGAGATGATGTCGCCTTTCTTGAACATCTCGCTGGCCTGACGGATGCGCCGGGTCCAGGACATGTCGGAGATGTGCACGAGCCCGTCGATGCCCTCCTCGATCTCGACGAAAGCACCAAAGTTGGTCAGGCTCTTCACCGTACCATCGAGACGCGTGCCGCTCGGGTAATGGTTGTCGAGGGTCTCCCACGGATCGGGGTTGGTCTGCTTCATGCCGAGGGAGATCTTCTGATTCTCGATATCGAGCTTCAGGACCATGACCTCGACCATGTCGCCGATCGAAACCAGCTTGGACGGATGGCGCACGTGCTGCGTCCACGACATCTCGGAGATGTGCACCAGACCCTCGATGCCCTCTTCGAGCTCGACGAAGGCACCGTAGTCGGTGATGCTGACAACCTTGCCTGTCGTCGTCGTCGTCTCCGGGAAGCGACCGCCGATATTCTCCCAGGGGTGGGGCGTGAGCTGCTTGAGCCCGAGGGAGATGCGCTCGCGCTCGCGGTCGTAGTTGAGGACCTTGACACGGATGCGGTCGCCGATGGAGACCATCTCCGACGGATGGGCCACGCGGCCCCAGGACATGTCGGTGATGTGCAGCAGACCATCGAGGCCGCCCAGGTCGATGAAAGCGCCGAAATCGGTGATGTTCTTGACGACGCCCTCGCGGATCTGACCGTCCTCGAGTTCCGCCACGAGGGTCTGGCGCATCTTCTCGCGCTCTTCCTCGAGGACGGAGCGGCGCGAGACGACGATGTTGCGACGCGCCTTGTTCAGCTTGATGATCTTGAACTTATACTCGTTGCCCAGGTACTGGTCGAAGTTCTTGACCTGGCGGATGTCGATCTGGGAGCCCGGCAGGAATGCCTCGACGCCGAGCAGGTCGACGACGATGCCGCCCTTGATGCGGCGCATCAGGCGGCCGCGGACCGTCGAGCCGTTGTCGTGGGCCTCCTTGATGCCGTCCCAGACGCGCATGAAGTCGGCTTTCTGCTTGGACAGCACCACGCGGCCTTCGAGATCCTCGACGTTCTCGAGGAAGACTTCGACCTCCTGGCCAATCTCGATGGCGGAGGGGTCGTCGCCGAACTCCTTGATGGGGATGGCACCCTCGGACTTGAAGCCGATGTCGACGAGGACCTCGTTGGGGTTGATGTTGACCACCTTCCCCTGGACGATTTCGCCCTCCTTGATCCCGGAGAAGCTCTCGTCATACATCTGCGCGAGTTGGTCGAACTCGGCCTCATCGTATTCGGGCCGGTCGAGTTCGTCGATGCTGATCTGTCCGTACACCGACTTGGCGGCGGGGGCTGCCGGCGCGGCATCCTCGTCTGCGGACTCTTCTTCGGGGGGTGCGATTGTGGATTCGGTCATGCGATTGGACTCACTTGCTGCAGCGACGGCTCGTGGGAAGAGGGCGTCACCGGGACAGGGTGGATGAGGAAACAGGACGAGGCCAGGTGGCCCAAGCGTCCACGATACAACACAGCCATATAATGTCTTAGGCGCCGAGCTGTTGGGCAAGAGAAATGATCTGCGCCACTACCGAGGCGATGTCGAGGCCGGTCGTGTCGACCTCCACTGGATCGGATGCATCCTCACCGCCGTAGTCGCGAACGGCGTCCTCACGGTCGCGTTGCTCGATGTCGGAACGGACTTGCTTGAGGCTTATGTCCACGTCTTGGCGCTGGAATTCCAGGTGGCGGCGCCGTGCACGCTCCTCGAGGTCGGCGACCATGTAGATCTTCAAGTCCGCATCGGGGAACACGACGCTGGTCACGTCGCGACCTTCGGCGACGACACCGCCCAGGTGACCCGCCGACTGCTGCTGTCGCACCAGAGCACGGCGTACAGCAGGTATGTCGGCGTAGGAACCGACGACGCGTGACACCTCCGGGCTGCGGATGGCGTCGCTCACGTCGGTGCCGTCGACGCGGATGCGACCACCCTCATCCTCGGGTTCCAGATCGAGGCGGAGATCATCGAGCAGGGACTGCAGACGGTCAGCGTCCCTCGGCTCGATACCCAGGCGGCGGGCGCCGAGGGCCACAGCGCGGTACATGGCGCCCGTGTCGAGGTGACGGTAGCCAAGGGCTGCAGCGACACCGCGGGCGACGGTGGACTTGCCGGCGCCGATGACGCCGTCGATGGCGACGATCAGCCCCCGCGGTCCTGCCATCAGTCCGTCGGCAGGCCCACGAGAGCCCGCAGGGAGCTTACTTCACGCGGCTGCAGGCGGCGGCAGGCGCCGGGGACCAGGTTGCGAACGTCGAGGCCGGCGAAGCTCTCGCGTCGCAGGTGGATGACTCGATGGCCGACGGCCTCGCACATGCGCTTGACCTGATGCTTGCGCCCCTCTTTGAGGATGAGCTCGAGTCGCGCCCGCCCCTCGTCGTCGTCGTGCAGGCGCTGCACCTGTGCCGGCGCGGTGGGGCCATCCTCCAGGACGACCCCTTCCCGCAACCTGCGCAGCGCCGTGTGCGACGGCTGGCCGCGCACGACGGCGACGTAGCGCTTCTCAGAGCCATAGCGCGGGTGCATGAGGCGGTAGGCCAGGTCGCCGTCGTCGGTGAGCAGCAGGGCACCGGTGGTGTCGCGATCCAGGCGCCCTACGGCGACCGTCCCCGGACGCAGGTCGAGCCCCTGGTAGATCGTCGTTCGACCGCGCTCGTCGGAACGTGTCACCAGCGTATCGCGGCGCTTGTTCAACAGGATGTACTGGCTGGTCTTCGGCAGGGTCACCACCCCCCGGCCTTCGACTTCGACGCGGTCATGGGCGGGATCGACGCGATCCCCAGCGCCGGTGGGCGGCGCGCCGTTGACGCGCACGGCACCGGAGGCGATCAACTCGTCACAGCGGCGGCGGGAGGCGACCCCGGTGCGGGCGAGGAAGCGATTGAGCCGCATGGGCTTTTCGGTATCAGCGGCTGTCTTCACCGTCGTCACGATCTTCGGCGTCCAGGTCGGCCTCGACAGGCTCCGGATCAGGGAAGGGCTCGCCCTCGGCAGGCAGGCCGTCATCCGGCGCCTCTGTCGTCGCGACATCCTGCCCGACCGACATCGCCTTGCGCTCGCCCTCCGCGAGGAGCTCCTCCAGTTCCCTCGGCTTGGGCAGGTCGGCGAGGCTGCGCAGGCCGAAATGGGTCATGAAGTCGCGGGTGGTGCCGAACAGCATGGGTCGACCGACACCCTCGGAGCGACCGACGATGCGAATCATGTTCAATTCCATCAGGGTCCTGAGAACGCCGCCAGAGTCGACGCCGCGCACGCTGTCGACCTCGATGCGGGTCACGGGCTGCTTGAAGGCGATGATGGCCAGTGTCTCGAGGGCCGCCTGCGACAGGCGAACCGGACCGCGATCGTGGAATTTGCGCACCCAAGGGCCGAATTCCCTGAGCGTGACGATCTGAAAGCCGCCGGCCACCTCGGTAATCCTCATGGCGTGGTCGCCCTGACTGTAGGTCTCGTTCAACGCATCCACGGCGCGTCGCAGGTCACGCCCGTTGACCCCCTTGATCAGGGCCTGCAGCTTGCCCGGCGTCACGGGAGTATCGGAGGTCATGAGGACCGCCTCGACGATACCCCGCACCTTCTCCGGATCGTTGTCTGTCGCCGACTGCTCGGTCATGCGGTCGGGGGTTGCGTCTTCGGCTTCACTCACGACGGACGTTCCTCATCGCCTGGACGCAACTCGAGGATCTGGGTCTGCTGGCCATCCTCATCGTCCACTGCAGGGAGGGTGCGATCCTCTTCGGCACGTCCCTCGATCCAAATGTCGTCGAAGGGCTGGGCCTGCTGCACGCGAATGCGTTGCAACTTGAGCAATTCGAGGATACCTATGAAGGTGGCCACCATGTTGACCCGGCTGCGGCCGGCGACCAGCTCGTGGAAACGGACACGGGTCCGCGCGTCGAGTTCGGAGAGGATGCGATTGACACACTCCTCGACCGAGATTCCTTCCTCAACGACCTGATGTATGACGGTGGACGGCACATGGTCGATGACGTGCTTGTAGACCTTGAGCAGGTCGAAGAGCGACACCGGGTGAAGGCCCGCCTCGGCATCCCGCTCGTCGCCATGGCCCTGCCGCTGGAAGATATCGCGCTGTTCTTTGCCCTGATCGCCGAGCCAGTCGGCGATGTCCCGAAACTGCTGATACTCCAGCAGTCGCCGCACCAGCTCCTCGCGGGGGTCCCCGAAGCCATCATCGGCGGCCTCCTCACCCTCGATATCGCGGGGCAGAAGCATCTGCGACTTCACCTTCATCAGCGTCGCCGCCATGAGGATGAAGTCAGCCGCCTGCTCGAGATCGAGCAGGTGCACGCCGCTGCTCAGGAAAGCCAGGTACTGGTTGGTGATCCCGGCGATGGGGATGTCGTAGATGTCCACCTCATTCTTGCGGATGAGGTAGAGGAGCAGATCGAGGGGCCCCTCGAAGACACCGAGACGGACCCCGTAGGGATCGGTGGCAGCGTCGGCCTCGCTGCCCGGTTCGACAGGTGGATGATCAGTCAAGGAAGAGGTACGGTTTCCACCGCTGGTCGGAGACGCCGACGAAGGTTCGGATGAAGGTGACATTGTTCGGTCGCTTGGGCTTGCGCATGAGGCTCAGTCCCGCCTGTTCCAACGGTCGATCTCCCTTGCGGGCGTTGCAGGTCACACAGGCGGCCACCAGGTTCTCCCACGTTTCGGGGCCATTGTGCTTCTTCGGCACCACATGGTCGATAGTCATCTTGCGGTCCACCAACCCGCAGTACTGGCACTGGTAGCTGTCCCGCTTCAGGACGTTGCGCTTGGACAACACCACGCGGCGGCGTGGGGCCCGGATGTAGCGTTCGAGTCGGACTACGCTGGGGACCGGGAAAGCTTCACATACCGTCCGCACACGGCCGTCACCGAGTTCGACACTGCTCGCTTTGCCGCAAAACACAAGACTGAGGGCGCGCCGCACCGAACACACGTTGAGCGGCTCGTAATTCTGGTTGAGAACGAGTACGGCCTCGTCGAGAACGGGTGCCGGCCGCGGGGCCTGAACGGGCTCCGGCGGCGGGTTCTTTGGAATGGCGCGGATCACAGCAATCCCGAGAATTAAACGGGCTGCGCGCCACACCGTCAATCCGGACCGAGTCGCTGTGACCCGCTCCGACAGGACACTATGCCCCCTCGATGAATTCTTTGTACCCGTCCGGCGACAACAGTTCCTCCAGCTCTCCGGCGTTGTCGATACGAACCTTGATCATCCAGCCGTCGCTGTAGGGGTCCGAGTTTACCTGCTCGGCGGTCTCCTCCAGAGTCTCGTTGACCTCGATGACCTCGCCACTTACCGGGCAGTAGAGATCCTCCACGGTCTTGACGGCTTCGACAGTACCGAAGCTCTGGCCCTTTTCGAGGACCTCACCGACCTCGGGCAGTTCGACAAAGACGATATCCCCCAGCTCGGATTGGGCGTAGTCGGTGATGCCGATGGTGCCGACGCCGCTTTCTAGAGAGATCCACTCATGCTGTTCACTGAACTTCAGTTCCTCGGGGATCCTCGTCTCGGACGAGTCAGAATCGGAATCCGTATCTGCCATCGATGGCTCCTTTCACACTCGCTCGACATAGGAACAGGTGCGTGTATCGACCTTGAGTATGTCACCCTGGTTGACGAAGAGAGGCACGGAGACGACGGCGCCAGTCTCGAGAGTGGCCGGCTTGACGGCTCCCGTCGCCGTGTCACCCTTCACGCCGGGGTCCGTGTGCTGGACCTTGATCTGCACGAAGTTCGGGAGTTCCACTCCGATCGGGCGCTCCTCCGCAACCAGGACGAAGACGTTCTCATTCTCCTGAAGCAGGTCCGACGCGTTTCCGATCAGGCTCCTGTCGACGCCGATCTGTTCGAAGGTTTCCGAGTCCATCAGGTGATACGTATCCCCTTCGGCGTAGAGGAACTGCATCTCCCGCTTCTCGATGCGCACGTCCTCGACCTTGTCCCCAGAGCGGAAAGTGCGGTCGATGACGTTGCCGGTCTTGAAACTCTTCAGTCGGGTACGGACGAAGGCGCCGCCCTTGCCAGGCTTGACGTGCTGAAATTCGACGATCGCCCAGAGGTCGGCGTCGAGTCTCATCGTGAAGCCGTTATGAAAATCACTCGTATCTGCCATGGTTCCTTCTTGCGTCTTCGGTGTCGGTCAGGTGGCGCTCAGGTTCGCGCCGCCGCGCCGCGCCGCCGCGTTGTCAGGGTCGGCGCTCAGAATGCGCTGGTAGATCTCCAGGGCCTGCTCATGGTGGCCCTGGCGTGCGTAGAGGTCGGCGAGCGTCAGGGTGGCGACAGGCTCGGCGAGGGCCTCGATTTCATCTTCTGTCTCCTCGGCAGAATCCGCCGAATCCTGGTCGAATTCCAGTAGCAGCGCTGTCAATTCCTTCGTGTGTCGCCCGGGCAATTGCGACACGCCCGCTACCCGCTCCGGCTCTGCAGGGGGGCTCGCCGCAAGCGGCTCGCCAAGGTCGTCTTGGTCAGACACCAGTTCGATGGGCAACGGCTTGGCTTCGGCAGGCAGGCTGGCCTGCTGGGAGACCGGTTTCGAAGCCGTCCGGGTCGGAGAAAGTCGGGCTGGAGGCACAGGCTCGGGTGCCGGCGGTGAAGCGTCGTCGTCCTCGAACAGACCTTCCCCGAGGGCGGCCACCTCGTCGTCGCCCGGCAGATCGTCGGGTTCCTCCTCCACGGGCGCCGGCTCGGAGTCGTCAATATCATCGGGCTCTGAATCCTCCCCGGCATCGGCGCCGCCATCCTCCCATTCCGGCTGAATCTGCACCTGCCCGAAGGGCTCATCGACCGTCTCGTCGTTCGACATTTCCTCTTCGTCCGACATCTCCTCGTCCTGGCCGACTTCATCGAACAACCCCTCGTCCTGTTCAGCCACCAGCTCCGACGCAGCTTCTCCGTCACGTGCGTCGTCCGTCTCGGCTTCAGGCTCCGGAGCCGAAGTCGGTTCGTCGACGGCCGGGACCGCATCTGGAGGCGACTGTACGCCTTCGGACACCGTCGGCGGTGGTTCCGCCGGCAGGGGAGAGGTCGGTTCTGAAGGTGGAGGTTCGGGGGCCATCGCCGTAACTGATGGTGTCGGCTCCGGCGTCGGCGCGGGCACCTCGGCGACGGGCGTCACCGCACCGCGCCGTGCGCCATTTCGCACCGCCGTCAACATTTGTTCGAGTTCAAATCCAAGCGTCTCGCTGAGCGGGTCGAGGGCCGCCGCACGTTCCAGACATTTCAGGGCCAGCGTCTCGTTGCCCATCTCTCTGTAGACGAGGGCGAGTCGCCGATACCCAGCGGGGTTGTCCGGATCGAGGCGCAGGCCGTGATCCAGGGCCGTGCGCGCTTCCTCCCACATTCTCTGCCGCTCATAGCAGCGGCTGAGCACAAAAAAACCTGTCGGATAGGATGGGAACCGCTCACAGCCCTCTTCACAGAGAGCCTGAGCCCGCATCAGCCTGCCCTTGCGCAGGTAGTGATCGGCCAGACGTGCGAAGAGTGGGGCCTGAGGGTAGCGGCGGAAGGTTTTCTCGAGTTTTGGTGCGCGCTCAAACATCGGTCCGCCACGGGGGGAAACGGCCGCCAAGTCTATGCTTTCCACCCCTGAATGTCAAGGAATTAGGGGATCGCAAATCAGGCAGATGTCGAACAGAAACAGGGACTTGCAGCTATTGTGACGAGCCTGAGGTGTGTTGACAGGTCCACAGTGCTGCCCTATTCTCTTCGGCCTGCTTGAGCGCCTATAGCTCAGTTGGTAGAGCGGCTGACTCTTAATCAGCGGGTCCGGGGTTCGAGTCCCTGTGGGCGCACCATTCGTAAGTCACATAGATAAGGGCACTTAGAAGGCTGTGAAGCCCTTTCCTGAGTGCCCTTTCTTGCTACTGGCTATCGGTGCCGGTGCCCACCTGGTGCCTACTTTCGTACCGGAGACGCTGAATCGCGGCCTTTTCGTGGTCGGGGGAGACGTGGGCGTACTTCATGGTGGTTGCCAAACTCTTGTGGCCCATCCACCGCTGAACCGTCCTGGCGTCGATGCCGCTCATCAGAGCGTGAGAACAGAAGGCGTGACGTAGCTGGTGGAGTCCCACCTTGTCCTGTATCCCGGCCCGCAGGGCTGCCTTGTCGAGGCTCTTGCGCACGTCGTTATAGGCCTTGCCCTCCGGGTTGGCGAACACGTACGGACACCCCAGCCGTCGCGGATGGCGGCTCAGGGCTTCGCTGAGGGGCTCACAGAGCGGGATGCGGCGTGACTCCCGGTTCTTGGTCGGGTGGTCCTGCCTGGACACGACGTTCAACTCTCCCCGCTTCACGTCCTCCCACCGTAAATGGAAGAGTTCTTCCCGTCTCAACCCCGAGTAGACGGCGCAGGCGACCAGGGCGGTGAGGTGGTCGGGCATCTCCTCGATGAGCCGAGCGATTTCGTCCGGTTCGAGTAGCCTGGGGGGGTTGGGGATCTCCTTCCGTGTCTTCAGGCCCGTGGCAGGGGACTCGTCCAGCATGCCCCACTCCCTCGCCTTCCGAAACAGCACCTTGAGGCAGGCAATGTCCCGGTTGACGGTCGCGTCCTTCACCGGCCTGGTCTGGTGCCCGCACCGATACCGCCCCCGACGCCGCTGGGTTACATAGTCCTCGACCAGTTTTGGGCGTGATCTCGTGCAGGCTGCGTCCCTTGAAGTAGGGCACCAGTTGGGCACGGACGATGCTCTCTTGGAGGGTGTGGTGCTTGGGGGAGTGGCTCGCCTCTGACCACGGCAGGTATTCTTCCTTGGCGAAGTCT
>JAYZCA010000308.1:0-5472 GCA_036339235.1 Candidatus Latescibacterota bacterium
TTGTTGCTGGCCATGGTACGCCACGTCGCCACCGGCGATCGCGCCGTCAAAGCCGGCGATTACAACGTCCCCATAGGCGAGGATCTGCCATCGATGACGCTGGGCCTGCTCGGCTGTGGACGCATCGGTGCCGAAACCGTGCGTCGCGCTAAAGGTTTCAGGATGCGCGTCCTCGTCCACGACCCCTTCGTCGACGCTGACAGTCTGCAACAGATGGGAGTCGAGCCGGTGGACCGCGCCACTCTACTGGCCGAAGCCGACGCCATCAGCCTGCACGTGCCGCTGTCTGCCGACAACGCCAATGTCGTCGACGCCGAATTCCTGGGATCGATGAAGAGGGGCAGTTATCTGATCAACACAGCCCGTGGCGGCCTCGTCGACGAGACGGCTCTCATCGACGCGCTGCAGAGCGGTCAGTTGGCAGGGGCGGGATTGGACTGCCAGGCATCGGAGCCGCCAGTAGGCGTGTCGGCCCAACTCGTCGGCCTAGACAGTGTCGTCGCCACGCCACACTCAGGCTCGCTGACGATCACCGCCCGCATCCGCATGGCGCAGATGGCGGCGCGCAGCATCGTGGACGTGCTCCAGGGCCGTGTACCGGAGCAGGTCGTCAATCGGGAGGTGCTGGAAAAGCTGGGCCTGAAGCCATCTTGATATCCGGCTTGAGCGGCTGTGTGTGGCTGTCTGAGTACCACGCGATCAGACATTTTCCCGAATCCAGTGCAATGACGCTCGTGTAACCGCCGTCCTTCTGATAACTGTCGAGCTCCCGGCGGTGCCCGAAAGTTTGGCCACCGTCCGTAGACACATAGGTCACGACGCGTTTGCGCTCGTAGTCCCTCCCTGAAAGCAGATAGGACGTCTCGTCGAGCCGTGTCAGAAACGGTCGCTGCAGAACACAGTCCAGCATTCCCCGAATGCTTTCGCTGTCGCTCCACGTACGGCCACCGTCTCTGGACCAGAATCGAAACGTATCGGCCCGTCCGCGATCACGCTGAATGCAGAGGATGCTGTCCGTTTCCGTCTCGATCAGTGCCACTTCGTCGCCCAGATTGCTGGCGGGAGATGTCAGATTCGATCTACATGACCATGTGAATCCGTCGTCCCTGGAGAAGTGAATCCTTGTATGGCACGTGCCCTTCCCGGAGAGCGGAAAAGTCGCATCGGCGGCAAGGAGTCCTGCCGACGTGTGAATCGAGTCGGTCACATAGTAGCAGTTGTGCTGTGGTGATGGATCGAATACGGACCAGGCAGTCCAGGTCGCCCCATCGTCGTCTGAGATCGACCACCAGTTGGGGTGACGGAGCTTCGGCCCGTACTCAAAGCGTGATGCCCACAGGATGACTTTGCCATTCGAAGCAACGATGGCCACAGGATTGTGGGCACTGAATCCCGCATCGCATCGCCAGAGGATTTCCTCACCGGACCAGGACATGCCGTTGTCGCTGGAGCGCCGCATGGCGATGGCCGCATCGTCATAGGCATGTGTCGTTCCCACGCGGTAGAACAGCAGCAGGTCGGCGTTCTGTGCGCGGACCATGCGCGGGAAGCCGTAGTGTGCCTCGACGGAGTTGGTAATCAGGACTGACACGATCAGTTGAATCGGTAGGCGCAGATCCTGTTGTTTTCCAGAGCGCAAATCACGACATCCCCGACACAATGCAGTCCTCGAACCTCACCCTGGATTCGCAGAAATCCCGTCTCCACGCCGGTGGCGTCGAACTTCAACAGCCGCCCCCCTTGGGTGGCCAGGACAATTTCGTCTCCACATCGTACCGCAGCGTGGATCCACTCGCTCACGTGCTGGTGTGTGTGTAGCGTCCCGTCGAAGCCGAGAGTGTAGAGATCCCCGAACTCGCTGGCCGCCAGGATACCCGTCGGCAACGTTTCCAATCCCACCACCTGGCCGACGATGTTCAGCTTCCATACCTCGCCGCCACGCCGGGGTTCAACGGCAAACAGCCAGCCATCCTCGGTACCGTAGACGATCTCCTGCCGCCCGTCGCCGTCCAGATCGCACAACCGCATGTGCGTCAGCCCGATGCCGCGGCGCGGGGTCGTGGCGTTGCCCTCGGCGCCGACCTGCTCCAGCGTTGACCAGCGGAAGTTGCCATCGAATTCGTGTACCGTGAGCGGCGTCGAGTACGTGTTGCCGACGATCACCTCGGCGCGACCGTCCCCGTCGACGTCGGCCGCTTCCAGGGCCGTGATCACATGATAGCGGATCCACTGCGCCCATTTCGGCGCACCTTCGGGAGTGAAGACGTTGACGAACCAGCCCGCGGTGCCGACCAACAGACTCCGCCTGCCCTTTCCCTCCAGATCCGCCACGCACAGAGTCGTCACCGGCGCCGGCGCGTCGTTCAGGTTCTTCAGGGGACGACGCCAGCGTTCCCGCCCGGTCTTGCCATCCAGGACGATCAGCTCCGACGCAGCCGTCCCGACGAGAACCTCAGACGTGCCGTCGCCATCGATGTCGGCCGCCAGCAGCGCCGACGCGTCCGATGCCAGATGGACTCGCCACGACTGGGCACCATCCTGGGCCTGCAGCCACACCAGGTCCCCTGCAGCGCCGCCCACCACAAGCCCCGGTCTGGAAGCCGGTTCGATGGTGGCTATCGGCCCGACGGTGCCCACATCGAGATCGTGCTCCCACAGAGGTTGCGTACGGCCGGCGCTATCGCTGATTGGGGCGGCCGTTTTTGTGGGACGGCCGACAATGACTTCCGCCGCTGGCGCATCGCCTGCTTCCATGGCCACCGGCGCACCCGCCCTGGCACCGACGACGGTGGTCTCGTCGCCGTCGGTGATGCGCAACAGCGCCGGACCCCAACGCTCGATCTTTACACGCTGGTGTGGTGTGAAAACATGCAGGAAGGTAAGCGACTCTCCCGTCTGCAGTCGCGCGGCGATCTTCTGGTGCACCACGTGGACGGCACCGGCGTGGTGGAGGTACCCGCTCCACGGGCCGCCATCGTCCTCGACGATCTCCCGCGTCGAATCATCGGCGTGCAGCAGGAACAGCTCGGCGCCATCCTGGTGGAGTCGCACCTGTCCCACGTCGGCCATCACGTCGCCGACGACACGCCAGAGGCACCGGCAGTGAAACTCGCCAGACTCGCGACAGTGCAGCTCGTCCACCACCGCAATGTAGCGACCCTTGCGCCAGATCAGGTTGCGGCGCCAGTCGACGCCGTTGTAGCCGGCCGCCTCGCTGCCCACCAGCCCCCAGTCATCGTCGTCGCGCTGCGTTGTAAGAATTGCCAGTGGCGGGATGACGACGCCCTCTCCCGGCGCCTCGAGCACCCCGACGCCATCGCGCTGCACGACGAGACTGTTGTGAAACTTCGGCGCCGCGCGGATGTAGTCGCCGTCCGCGAGCCAGGCTCGGTTCTTCCACGTCAGCCGCAGGATGGCGTTGGTGTCCTCGTGGCCGTGGCAGAAGGTGCCGACACCTTCGAGCAGGAGGTACTCATCCTCTGCTGAAAAACTCGACCGCAGAGACAGTTTGTCGAAGTAGTGCGCCCCCTGATCGGGGCCATACCCCTCGGGCGCATTCTGCTGCACCCAGCGCTGCGCGGCTGCAGGCAACGTCAGTGCCGTGACTCCCAGCAGCTCTTGCGGTGATTCGGGGTCGACACCGGGCAGCATGAGACCTTCCGACGTTGGCTCCACGGAGCCGCGCCAGACCTCCTGCGCTTGCTCATAGTCCGGCTTCTTGCCCTCTGCCAGCCAGTTGAGCAGCCACAGATCGGTGGGACTGCGGCTGTACCAGACCGAGGCCACCAACGGCCAGAGATGCGCCCGCCAGCCGCCCGCTTCGAACGCGGCGAAACCCCTGCTGTCGCCATAGCCGACCTCGCTGCGCAGGTTGTCCGTCGTGATCCCGAGCAGGCGACACAGGTCGGCCACGTGGCCGTCCTCCAGGTAGCGGTAATCGTCACGAGCCAGCATGTAGTCCAGGGTATGTCGCGGCACCAGCCAAGCGTAACCGACGCCGGCGTCGTCGTTGGGTTTATACCCCAGCGCCTGGCCGGCGAAGAGGCGCTCGACGCGCTGACTGACATGGGCGAACTCCGTCACCCCGTAGCGGCGGGACAGGTACTGGTGGCCCGCCGCCAGGTTGAGTCCGATGAAGGTGACGTGGTTCTGCCTGGGCAGGCCGTCGGGGTTGATCTCCTCCTTCAGGTAAAACAACCCTGCCAGATGGCGCAGCTGCTCGGTGAACATCTGCACCACGCCGTGACGATCCGCAGTGTCGTACCCGGGGTGGTCCTCCAGCAGATCCCACAGGTGGATGAACATGTCGAGGCCGAAAAAGTCGTGGTATTCCTGTGGCTCCCGGATTCGCTGCTCGCGCCAAGGTTCGATGGAACCGGCAAAGATGGCAGCCACCAGCTGGCCCCAGGCCTCGTGATCGGTCAGGTAGTGGGACCACAGGTAGCGCCGCAGTCGGCCACTGCGGAAGGGGGAACCGATCCAGCCGCCATCCCAGGTGATCAGATCCTCGCCGATCAGCTCGCGCAGCTCGGCTTGTTGCGGAGGCTCGGGCCCGTTGGCAAGCCGGCTCGCGAACACGCGACCCAGGACACCGTCGCTGGTTTCGATGATCTTTGTCAGCTGGGCCATGGCGTCGCGTAGGCCGGCGTTGCTGCTGGCGCCCGCCACCACTGCGTTGCGGCCGTAACCCAGCGGATCGCTGATCGAGCGCAGGAGATAATCGCCGTCGCCGGGAAACAGAGTGTCGACGAAGCAGCAGCGGGCGTTGTAGAGTCGTGTCACGGCGGCGTTGTTCGCCATGTGCCCGCAGGCGATGACGTGGGCCTCGGAAAAGGTCGCCGCCTCGAAGGCCTCGCTGGTGACGATCGGTGCCCCGCTGGCCTCAGCGAGGCGACGCACCGCCGGATCGGCTGCCCATGCGTCGGGTACCACAACGATGATCAAATCCGACAGCTTGGTCTCCGGGAACCCCCTGTCGTGGGGCAGGTGGATGTCTGGCATCGCGTCGACTGAGTCTCCTGATGTGTTCACCGCTCTCTGCCGTCGCGCACCGAATGCGCTACCGACTGTCGCGCCGCTCCCTCCGGCCGCAGGTCCGTGTCTTCGTCGGGGTCTGCCTGACGATCGAACACGTGTACGAGTCTGCGATCCTCGAAGAAGAAGGTGTGGTCCTCGGTACGAACCGTCACCGTGTCCGCTTCGCTGTGAACCGCCTGTCCCTAATGTACGAGCCGCAACACGAAATCGTCCCCCGAGATCATTCCACGCAGGGACATACCCTGAACGTCGTATGGCATCGGCAGGTCACAGTAGTCGAGCAAGGTGGGCAGGATATCGATCTGGCGCGTGAGCTCGTCGACCACCCTGCCCGGCGCGATAAGTCCCGGACAGCGAATCAGCAGTGGCACCCGCAAATTTGTGATCCACAACGTGCCGTGACCACGCTCGACGCCGTGGTCGTCGAGGTGTTCA
>JAYZCA010000309.1:0-2504 GCA_036339235.1 Candidatus Latescibacterota bacterium
CCGCCCTCGCGTCCCAGCGACAGTTGGCCGTCCTCCTCCCTGGAGAACCGAGCGCCCAATGCGAGCAGATCCTCTACTCGCCGGGGGCCTTCGCGAATCGCCGTCTCGACCACCGTTGTGTCGCACAACCCGCAACCCGCAACCAGCGTGTCACGGATGTGCGCCTCGATCGAGTCGCCGCCGCCAAACACCGCGGCGATACCCCCCTGGGCGTAGCGCGTGTTCGATTCTGTCGCCGCCATCTTGGTGACGATGGAAACGGACGCGCCGCTTCGTGCGGCCTTGATGGCAAAATACAGGCCAGCAACGCCACTGCCGATGCTCAGATAATCGGACTGACTCCCCATATCCTTTAGTAAAATCAGAGGGTTATCGATGTTTCACGTTGGTCGTGACCGGTGATTCCGTCAACCCGGACGATCCACGGGAACATGAGTGAAAGCGCCACATGTGGCGCTGCTGACGGCTCTTATGGCCGCATGTGGTGTTGGGCCCCCGCCACCCCTGTCAGTGAAGGGGATGCGAACGAGAATAGGGAAAATTCTGCCGCTGGCGCGCCCGGTTATTCCGTGGGGCGCAAGTCCCTCAGAAGCTCGAAGGTGAGGCCGGCCTCGTCCGCGGCCTTGATGTCGTCGAGCTTCAGGTAGAGCTCTTCCAGCATGAACAGGTCGAAAACGTCGCGATCGAGGTGACCGGCGTCCACTTCCTCCTGCAGGATCCGCAGAACGATCTCACGTGGGATCGGCTTCGAACGGTAGGGCCGGTCATCGGCGCTGAGAGACTCGAAGATGTCGACGAGGGCCAGGATGCGCGCCTGCAGCGAGATCTGATCGCCCTGCAGGCCGCGGGGATAACCGCTGCCGTCGAGTTTCTCGTGATGGGCGCCGGCGATGGCGGTGACCTCCGAGAGCTTGCGCGTGAAGGGGATCGTCTCAAGCATGCGGATGCTCATGGCTGCATGGTCGTTGATCTTCTGCCGCTCGGAATCGGTGAGGCTGCCCTTGCGGATCATCAGGTTCTCGAGCTCTTCCTCGGTGAGCGGTGGCGGCAGATCGGCGGCTTCGCCGTAGCGCTTGCCGGCGATCTGCTGCAGCCGCTCGAGATCGGCCTCCTCCATGAACTCGCCCGGCAGGTTGGCCCGCTGTACGAAGGCCAGATCTGCCTCCAGCTCGGTGCGGGTCTGCTCGTGCGCTGACCTGTGTGCCGGATCGATCTGCTTCCCTGCTTCCAGCTGCTCGGCGCGCTCACGCTGATAGCGGGCCTCCAGCTCGGCGGCGATCCACGCGTACCGCGTGCGCAGGTGATCGACGCGGTCGAAGATCGTCGTCAGCTTCGTCGGCTTGTCGACGACCCATTCCGGTGTCGTGATCTTGCCGATGTCGTGCATCCAGGCTGCCAGCCGCAACTCCGCCATCTGGTCTTCGTCGAACGCCGCCTGCGCCAGGGGGCCTTCGGTGCAGGCATCAACCGCCCGGGCGACGTACATCGTCATCTCGGCGACGCGGCGGATGTGGCCGCCCGTGTACGGCGAGCGCTCGTCGATGGCTGTCGCCATGACCTGCACGAAGGACTGGAACAGGCGTTCCGTGTCGTCGATGAGGCGCACGTTGTTGACCGACACCGCCGCCTGCGACGCCAGTGACAGTACCAGCGGCTCGTCCTTCTGCGGGAAGGGTTGGACCTCACCTGTGGAGGGGTTCTTGGCGTTGAGCAGCTGCAGCACGCCTATGACCTGGTCCTCGTGGTCGCGCATCGGCACGGCGAGCATCGACTGCGTGTGGTACCCGGTCATGTCGTCGTACAGCCTGGGACCGTCGAAACGGCGCGACGCGTTGTCGGCGTAGACGTCCTCGATGTTCAGCGTCTCACCGGTGACTGCACAGTAGCCGGAGACACTCAGCTCGTCCAGCGGGACGGGGAGCATGTCGACGCCCTCCTCCGCATCGTGGGCAAGTTTCAGTGAGTCGTTGTGGGCCACCTCGAAGGTGAGTTTGCTGCCGCTGACCAGGTAGAGCGTACCGGCGTCGGCGCCGGTGAAGCGGCGAGTTTCGAGGAGGATCCGCTCGAGGAGAGCGTGCAGGTCGCGCTCCAGAGACAGGGCCGCGCCGATCTCATTGAGTCGGCGAAGTCGGTCCTCCAGGTCCTGATCGAGTCGTTCGGTGGCCATCGGGACCCATTCGAGTGTGGAAATGGGCAAGCTACTCAGGCTCCTGCGGCATGTCAACGAGATCCGGAGGTGACCTCGATCTGCAGCCCCAGCTCGTGTCGAACGCCGTCTTCGGACACCTGCAGACGCCAGCGTGCGCTGGCCAGAAATTGACCCATGGGGATCACGGTGACGGCCACCATACGTGCCCCGCTCCCATATACCGGACGGATGCTGACAGCTCCCGGTAGCTCCGGCTCGTAGGCGTAGACCCGGGTCGAGTACCCTTCGGTGACAAACAGCGTAGCCAGCCCCTCGACGCGCAACCGGCGACGTCGCCAGCGCAGCGCCGCCGATC
>JAYZCA010000310.1:0-2899 GCA_036339235.1 Candidatus Latescibacterota bacterium
CGACGACCAGGTGCCCGCATGGTGGGACCAGGGACTGCGCGTCGTCAGCCTCTGCCACTACGGTGTCAGCTCGTACTCTCACGGCACTCAGGCGCCCGGCGGACTGACGCCCCGCGGCGCGCCCATGCTCAGGGCGCTGGAGCGGGCAGGTGTCATGCTCGACCTCAGCCACCTGGCGGAAGCCGCTTTCTGGGAGGCCCTCGACGTGTTCGAGGGTCAGATCCTGGCCACCCACAACTGCGTGCGTGCCCTGTGCGATCACGACCGCCAGTTCGACGACGATCAGGTCAGGACCATCATCGCGCGACAGGGTGTCGTCGGCGTCGCCTTCGATGACTGGATGCTGTCACCGCTGTGGGACAAGGAGGCCCAGGACAACACGGGCATTACCCTGGAAACCGTCGTCGACCACATGGATCACATCAACCAGCTCGCCGGCAACGCCTGCCACGCCGCCATCGGCACCGATCTTGATGGCGGCTATGGGAAGGAACAGTCCCCCGCCGACATGGACACCATCGCCGACCTGCAGAAGATCCCCGATCTCATGACACGCCGCGGCTACAGCGATGACGACATCGCCGCCATGATGCACGGCAACTGGCTGCGCGTCCTGCGCGAAGGATTACCGGCCTAGTGACCATGGCTGTCCGTTTCGTCGTCCTCGCCGACACGCACTACCACCCCGCTGCGCCGAAGGACTTTTCACCCCCCAAGTTGCTGACTCGCGGGCCCGAGATCCTCGCCGCCACGGTCCCCGCCGTCAACGCCTTGTCCCCCGAGTTCATCGTCCACGTAGGTGACCTGCTTTGCGGCGGCGGCTCTTTCGAGCTTTCCCGGAACCAGTACGATCGGTCGCTGCGCGACGTAACCAGCGCTTTCGACGGATTCACCGCGCCCCTCCACTGCGTGCCGCCGACGCACAGGCCAAGGCCGACGGGGTCGTCCTCTTTCTCATCTTGCATTCGTGGATTCACCCCGGCGTCGACGCCGCCCCAACCAGCGGCATCATCACCAAGACCAAGCGGCTGCAGGCGACGATGGCGGCCTGTTCGACGGTGGCGGCCACCTTCAGCGGCCACCGCCACGCCAACCGCGTGCGCCTGTTCCGCGATTACGTGTGCATCGACACGGCCCGCCTCATCGGTTACCCCCTGGGCTTCCGCGAGATCACCGTCACCGACGACGGCTGGCTGACGAGTCGCTGACTCACCCTCGACCTGCCCGAGATCCTCGAGGCGTCATCACAGCTGGCCACAGACGAGCACAACCACCGCTGGGCGGGGGAATTCGGCGACCGCGATATCACCATCCTGCTGCCGCGGGCACGTGCCATCTGGCATTCTTGAGGCGATGGCACCTACCGATAGTTGGCCGTCCAGCGCCGCTCTACTTACAATGGTGACGCGTTAGGCTCCTCCCCGTCTCCCGCCTGCCTCTATGTCGAACGCCACTTTCCTCCGTCAGGTCACGCTCTTCGACTGTCTCGGAGACCCCGAGATAGAGGCCCTCGCCGCGCTGACATTCTCGCGCACCTTCGACAAGGGACAGCTGATCATCCTCGCCGAGGAAACGGGCGACACCCTGTTTATCATCCGCGGCGGCCAGGTGAAGGTCAGCCTCATCCATGAGGACGGGAAGGAGTTCATCCTGTCCCTGCTGGGCCAGGGTGAGGTCTTTGGTGAGTTGTCCCTGCTCGACGACCGTCCCCGCTCAGCCAACGTCACCGCCATGGTAGAGACCGAGCTGCTCATGCTCAGGCGCTCCGATTTTCTCGATCTTGTCGGGCGCGTACCGCAGATCGCCGTCTCCCTCCTCGAGGAACTCGCGTCGCGTCTGCGGCGCACCGATGACCAGGTCGAGGGCCTGGCACTGCTCGACGTCCATCATCGGGTCGCGAAGACGCTGTTGCGGATGGCGAAGGACGGCGGACAGACCTCGCCCGAGGGCATCCTCATCCGGCGGCGCCCCACACACCAGCAGCTGGCCAATATGTCCGGCACCACGCGCGAGACGGTGACGCGCGCCCTCAAACAGCTGCAGGACGAGGGCTACATCCGCATCAGCGGCCGGCAGATCCTCATCCTGGCTGACGCCACGCCCGACGGCCCGACCTCCGACGACGACTAACGTGGGTGCCACTGCCGTCGTCGTCGGCGATGAGTTCGGTGCGCCGATACGTATGGCCTACACCGAGGCAGGTGATCCGCATGCCGAGATCAACCTGCTGTTGTTGCATGGACTGTTCGATCACCGGGGGACCTGGTCGTACCTGACACCACACCTGGTGGCGGCGGGATTTCATGTGATCGCTCCGGATCTCATCGGTTTCGGTGCCAGCAGCCGGCCGCTGTTGAGGGACCTGCCCGACGACGAGCGCTATAGCGTCGACACCCAGGTCGCCTTTCTGCGCACCTTCATCCGGCAGCTCGACCTCGACGACCTCGTCCTCGTCGGCAGTTCCCTTGGCGGTGGTGCGGCACTGCGTATGTTGTGCACAGCCTGGCCAGGTGGGCCCCGGATCCGCGGCCTCGTCCTAGAGGCTTCCGTCGGACACGCCCAGACCCTGCCTCCGTACATCCGGTTGCTGGCCGGTGTGCCCGGGCGCTTGTTGCTGCATCCGTGGGTTCAACCGTTGGCCCTCGCTACCGGCGTCGCACGCTTCCTCACACGCCGGACCTTCCGCCAGGTTTTTTTCGACCCGGAGAAGATCCCGTGGAACCTGCTTGACGATGCCGTGGATCTGCTGCGCACACCGAACACGCTCTACACCTACAGTGAGTCGGCACGCAACCTGATCCCGCAGGACATCGCCAGCTTTCCGGACCGCTATCGGGACATCGACGCACCGACGCTGATCCTGTGGGGTCGCGACGATCGCATCGTGCCTCCCCTTTTC
>JAYZCA010000311.1:0-10933 GCA_036339235.1 Candidatus Latescibacterota bacterium
GAAAAAGTCGATTGCCGTCGCCCCGGTGGACCCGACTCCGGTACGATGCAGACGGTTTACCTCTTGCACCATCGTCGCCGCCAATATGTCGAGGCGCGTCAGAATATCGGGGATCGTCGTGTCGCGCACCTCCATCATGCCTCGCAGTTGCCCCTCGCGAATCTGTGCCAGACTGCCGTCGTCTGAGAAGAACACGATGGAGGTGGGAAAGTCGTTTTGCGTGACAATGCGAACATCCAGGTGTGTCGCCTGGTTCTGCTGCACGAGATTGTGACCCGACAGCAGGACGCTGACCTGGCCGTTGTCCTTTTCGATAACGGAGATGTCAACGCGATTCGACAGATCCTCAAGAAGGCGATCGCGCTCATCGGCCAAATCACCTCCAACGCCGCCGTCGAAGCCGGAACGCAGGATCTCGCCGTTGATCACCGCAAGCGAGTCGAGGATGTCGTTGATCTCCTGCGCTTGCCTCACGATCCCCTCGTCAAGGCCGCGACGGCTGTCGGCCACCTGACCGTAGATTTGGTGCATCGTATTAGCAAGGAAATCTGCCTCCTGGCGCACCGCGGCGCGGGCAGCGCCGCTTTCTGGGACGTTGGCCACATCCTGCCAGGCGTTCCAGAAACGGCTCAGAGAGCCGCTCAGACCGAGCCCGGAAGGCTCGTTGAAGATCGTCCCCGCTTCGCTCGATCCGGCTCCCGTGGGCTCGTTGAAGATGCCCTCGATACCGGTCAGGGCACGCTCCATGGCCTCCCAACGCCCGAGTACCTGCTGCTCGACGCGGGCCTGGGCATCGAGGAAGACATTCCGCTGGCGAAGGACACTGGAGACGTCGACGCCCAATCCGACGCCGCTGCCGCCGCCCACGTTCGTCAGGTCCACCGTCCGCCGCGAAAATCCCGGCGTATTGACGTTGGCGATGTTGTGGCTCGTGACCTGCAGCGCCGTCTGCTGCGCTTGCAGCGCGCGGCGGCCGATCTCGATTCCGCTGGATGCCGTGACAGCCATGGTGAATCCGGTTCTGGTTCCCTACACCGTGCGGTTGAGGACCGAGTTGCCGCGGGCCCGTTTCATGTTCTTGCCAAACTTGCCGTAGACGCCGCGATCACCCGGGTCTCCGGTGAGGATGTCGATGCAGCGTTCCGTGTAGCGCAGCGACTGGCGGATCAGGAAAGCGTTGTTGTCGTTCGTCCGGCGGATCTTGCGATTGAGATCGAGCAGCACCTGCCGCATGCGCGTCAGTTCCTCGGCGTGCCGACCATCGATGATCTCGATCAGGCGTTGCAGGTCTGTTCGCTCCGGGTCAACCTCCAGGGCCTCCGAAAGGGCACGCACGTGGCGCAATCGCTCGCCCTCCAGGCGCTGCGCACGGGCTACCCCGTCCGCCTTGAGCGCCGCGAGTTCCTCGATCCGTGGCAGGTCGTCGGCGACGATCGCCTTCTGCTCCTGCTGCAGCGTGTCGAGCAACTCGTGGAACACCCGGATCTCATCGTTGATCACCTCTACGAGGCTGCCCACACCGGGGACCTCTGGGGCGCCGTCCGCGACCCCGGGAAGGGCGCGGCCATCGGAAAAAGTCGACGTCATTTCTCTTCAACATTCAAGCCGACGGGTGGTGTCACCGTGGGCATTGTCAACAAGGGGTGGATCGGGACAGAGCGGGGGGGCTCGTCTTCCAGTTCCATCTGGCGACTGAGCTGTCGGTAGATCATCTCGCTGAGGCCGCTGGGGCCGTGACGACCTGCAAGGCCGCGGGCCCACTCTTCGTCCAGCATACCCTCGAACATCTTCTCACCCTGGCTCTTCTGGATGAGTCCGCTCTCCCCCACCGTCTTGCGCATGGCGGAGACCAGTTGATTCATGAATATGGCCTCGAACTCGGTCGACGCGTCGCGCAGGGCTTGCCGCGTCGACTCTGGGTCGGTGCCGCGTGCCCCGGAGCGCAACTGATCGAGCAGCGACCGGCTCTTCGTGACGCGGACGTGGTTGTTGCCCTCGCTTCGCAGCAGCTGCTGCTCGGCCAGGCTGGAGAGGTTGATTCCCAGAAGGTCAGCCATCTTCCATCTCTACTGGATGATGAGTTCGGCGCGTAATGCGCCAATCGTCTTCAGCGACTGCAGGATCGTGATGAGGTCCCTGGGAGTCACTCCCAGGGCGTTGAGGTTTCTAACCAGCTCCCTCACCGTCGGCATGGCACCCACATCGAAGCTGTTGATCATCGGGTGCAGGTGATCAACTTCTTCAACAACCTGGGCACCGCCGCCAAACAGATCGCCACCACCGGCGCTGTCGCCGGGAATCTTCAACTTCAGGCTGCCATGGCTCAGTGCCACCGCTGACACCGAGACGTTCTCGCCGATGATGACGGTACCCGTGCGCTCGTTGACGACGACTCGCGCCTTCAGGTCGGGAACGACCGTGACCTTTTCGATATCGGCAATGAATTCGGTCATCAACTGCGGGTCATTCAGTTCCGTGTCGATGTTGATATGGATGGTTCCAGCGTCGACGGCGGTAGCCAGGCCGAACTCGCCGAAGTACTCATCGATGGCCCATGCCGTACGCGCCGCCGTCGTCCAGTCGGCCTGGTACAGCAGCAGCTCGATATGGCCGCCCATGTCCTGCAGATGCTCCAGCTCCCTGGTCACCAGGCCACGATTGGGAATATTGCCGACGACGGTATGGTTCTTCTGCACCGAGCCGGCTCCGCCGCCACCCAGGTTGAAGCCACCGATGCTGACTGGTCCCTGGACCTGCACGTAGACCTCGCCATCCGGACCGATCAGCGGCGTTCTCAGCAGCGTGCCTCCCTGCAGGGTGGCCGCGTCGCCCAGGGATGCTACCTGCACATCGATGCGGCTGCCCTTGTGGTGATACGGAGACAGGATTGCCGTGGCACTCACAGAGGCCACGTTGCGGACGCGGATCTGGTTGGGATCGACCTTCACGTTCATACGGTTCATCATGTTGGCCAGCATGCGCAGCGTGAAGCTCGCCTGACGACCGTCGCCCGTGCCTTCCAGGCCGATGATCAGCCCCATTCCGGTGAGCTGGATCTCCTGACCCAGTTGCAGACGCGCCATGTCCTTGATGCGCACCGGCACGGCCGCCTCGGCGACAGTGCAGCAGGTCAGCACGGCGATGATGCAGATTCGAAACATGTTCACTCAGAAGATCCAGTTGACGAAGCGGATGATCACACCTGGACGCGTGCCCTGCGTGATCGACCCCTTACCTGTGTATTCGATGTTGAGGTCGCCGATACTCGACGACGCGATCGTGTTCTCAGCGCTGATGAGCGCACGATTTACACTGCCGCCCAAATGGATGGCTTCGGTCTCACCGTTGATTTTCAGCGTGCGTACGCCTTCGATGATGAGGTCGCCATTCACCTTGCGGCCGACGACGAGGACCGTCATGCGCGCATTCAGGCGCGCGCTGCGCGTTGTCGAGGCACTCCCCTCGAAGGCGTTCGACGCGTCGCTCTGCAGCGCGTGCAGCGGGATGAAATCGAGGATGTTGCCTGCGCCCGGAATCTGACTGCCCACCTGCAGCGCGTTGGTTTTCTCCGTCGACATCGAGGTCTGATTGGTGGCGTTGGCACTCTCCGCGATGATCACCGTCAACGCGTCCCCCACGCGGGATGCCTTCGGGTCCGCAAACAGCGATATCGCCTGCCCCCAGGCCGATCCGCCACTCAGCAGCATCGCCAGCAGTGACAGGGTGCCTAGCCGGTTTGTGATCACGTTGCTCACTGTTCCCACCACATTCCCTCGTTCTCTCTATCTGCTGCTGATGCGGATCGTGCTGGCATCGACGACACGGCCGTAGATGACCTTCTTGGAGTCGAGGTTGCGAACACGGATGCGCTCTCCTACGCCTCCGTCCTGCAGGGCCTCGCCCGCAGCCAGCAGGCTCATGTTGTCCGTCATCACCGCCATGATGATGTCATCCCCGCGGTGTACGACGGGAATCGGTTCCACGTGTCGATGGCTGACGATCTCGCCGATACCGATCGGCCGCCCTGCCTGCGCGTCTGCCAGATCTTCAAGAGCATCAAACCAGCCGTGCTTCAGGCTGGTGATATCGCGCTCCTCGATGACGAAGGCGTCGGACTCCAGCGGACTGCCGCGACGAACTGCGCGGGTCGTGACAACGACATCGCGGTAGTAGCGGCAGTCGACGGTGACCGCCAACGAACGGTCGAGATTGCCGTCCACGTACAGCTCCAGGCGCACGACGGTGGGGCCTCGAAAAGGCCGCGACGACAGGCGCTTGATCTCGAATTCCACCTGACCGGCCGTCTTCAGCAGGATGTCCCCCTGCCAGCGAGCCGACACCTCGTAGCGTGTGCTGCCATCGAAATCCTCTGACTGGGCCGCCTCGATCTGCTCCCGCGTCCAGGTGCTGATGATGGAGCGCATGAGATCCTCGGGGATGGCGGCCATGGGCGCCGGCTCCGGTGCGGTCTCGGCACTGGCGATGCTGGCGATGGCAAAGGCCAGAACGGCGATGCACACGACGATGATGATTCGACGGATCACGTTCGACCTCCGATTACCGCTTCAGGCTGTTGGCGTTGGCGAGCATCTCCTCGGACGTCTGAATGGCTCGCGCGTTGATCTCATAAGCCCGCTGAGCGACGATCATGTTCACCATCTCGTCGACGACCTCGACGTTGGACAGTTCCAGAAAGCCCTGGGTCAGCCTGCCGAAGCCCTCGGTGTCGGGCTGGCCGGTATTCGCCAGGCCAGAGGCCTCCGTTTCGAGGAACAGGTTGCGACCCATGCTCTTCAGGCCGGCGGGGTTGACGAACCGCGCCAGCTCGAGTTGGCCAACCTGCTGCAGATCGGTGGTGCCCGGGATCTTCACGCTCACCTCACCGTTGGACGAGATGTTGATCGCCGTCGCGTCCTGCGGGATCGTCACCTCCGGCTGCAGGGTGTAGCCATCGGAGGTCACGATGGTGCCTTGCGACGACTTCTTCAGGGCACCGTCTCTGGTGTACGCCGTGGTGCCGTCCGGCAGGGTGACCGCCAGGAAGCCGTCACCGTCGATCGAAACATCCAGGGGATTGTTGGTGGAGATCACCGTGCCCTGGGAGAAGATCCGTTGCGTGGCTACCGGCCGTGTGCCATAGCCGATCTGCAGCTCCACCGGAACCTGGGCACCCTCGGCCTGCGTCGCGCCGGCAAGGCGCAATTGTTGGTACAGAAGATCCTGGAACTCGAGCTTGCTTTTCTTATATCCTGTGGTATTCACGTTCGCCAGGTTGTTGGCGATGTTGTCCACGTTCATCTGCTGGGCGATCATGCCCGTGGCTGCTGTATACAGGGCCCTGCTCATGTCCTACTCCCTCTCTGTACTTGGGGCGCAAGCGCGCCTGGCGTCACCTAGCGAACTACTCCGATATCGTTCACCGCCCGGTCCAGCGTGGCATCCTGTATCTGGATGGCCTTCTGGTCGGCTTCGTACGAGCGATAGACGTCGATCATCCGCACCATTTCGAGGACGGACTCGACGTTGGCTTCTTCCAGGAACCCCTGGGTGACCTGAAACTCCTCCGCCGGCTGCTGAGTGATTCCCGGCTGTGGGATGAACTGGCCGTTCCTTGATTTGGTCACCGCCGCCTGGAAGGGCGATTGGGCTTTGAAGTTGGGATCGTAGAGATCGGGAAAATCGGTGACCTGCAACTGCCCGAGAACAGTGTCGATGCCGAGCAGCTCGTCGCGACCCTTGATGATTCCGTCAGCGTCGATCAGCGGTTGCGAGAAGGTGTTGGGGACTTCGATCTGCTCGCCGTTTGCGCCGAGGACGAGATGTCCGAGCATGTTAACGAGCAAGCCCTCGTTGTTGCGGGCAAAGGTGCCGTTACGCGTGTACTCGACACCTTCGGGCGTCTGCACTGCGAAGAACCCCTTACCGGAGATGGCCACGTCAAACATGCTGCCCGTGCGCCGCAGCGCCCCTTGCTTGAAGTCGGTCCAGATGCCCTCGAAGCGATTGACGCGCCAGTCAGGGTAATCGCCGGAGAGACGCTTCTTCGCCTCGCGTACCTCACGCAGGAACAGGGCATCGCGCTTGAAGCCAGGCACTTCGATGTTGGCCAGGTTGTTGGCGATCGCTTCGTGACGGGTGGCCTTGGGCAACATGCCCGATGCCGAAATGAAGATGCCTTCGATCATACTCGATCTCGATCCCGTGGTGTGGACTGCGAGAGCATACCGATCCCTGTGCTCGTTTGAGCAAGGGGTGTGCCACTCCCCCTGTTCTCACACCGATTCTCCTAAGTTGTTTGCCAAATTACAGTTACAGATGCGAGCCCGGAGCGCTGTCGACATGGTACCGGGGAAAGACTTTCCATGGCAGGGCCAGCGATCTTCCGGCCCGCGAAAAGAAGAATGGCTTGATGCCGTAACCCGGTGTTGCCCCCGACGCTTCCGGTTGCGAGCTTTCCGACGTGCTCCGGCGCCCGACGTCCGTATCCTAGACCCGCTCGAAGGGAGACACCGTGTCCAGGTCCCCGAGACACACCAGGCGAAGGCGTCTCCATCTGCGGCTGGTGCTGATCATGGCCACCATCGCCCAGCCGATTGTTGGCCAGACGGGTGAAGCCGGGCAGGATGACAACGGCCAGGTTCGTATTGGGAATTTCTGGATCGACCGCTTCGAGTATCCCAACGTCTCCGGCCAGCTACCCAGGGTCGATGCCTCCTGGGCAGAAGCCGGGAAACTGTGCGCGGACCGCGGCAGCAGACTCTGCACGGAGGCCGAGTGGGAACAAGCGTCTCGAGGCCTCGGCAATCTGGACTACGGATATGGTTCCGAATTTGAACCACGCCGGTGTAATACCCCCTGGCCTCAGGGCGACCACTGGATCCGCGACAGAGGTACGGTACCGAGCGGGACCTTTTCAGGCTGCAGCACGCCTGCCGGTGTCCACGACATGATCGGCAATGTCTGGGAATGGACCGATGGCTGGTACGACCGGTCCGCGGGTTGGCGTGTGGTACGCGGCGGATCATGGTTTCACAGTGTCAACTACGCCCGCTCCGACGGCCGCTTCGGTCGCCATCTGACGTCAGACTACAGTCTCGACCTCATCGGCTTTCGCTGTTGCCGATCCGCCACGACCAAACGATAGGATCGCCTTTTGCTCAGCTGGACCTTTGCCGGTCCTCCGGCTGATGTTCCACACGTATCAGTAGCATCTAACTAACTGGCCTGCAACAAGTAAAGATCTATACATAATACATACGTCGAGACTTGATAACGGCCGATGGAAGGTCGATCCTGCCCCTTCTGAGTCCCGATTTACCGTCCCATGAACTCCGGCGCACCATGAGCCCCAAGTCAATCATCATCATTCTGCTGGCCATGTCGGGATCGTTCGCGACGATTATCGCCGTCCTCGGGTACGCCCTGGGACCGGACGCCGGGGCGGGATCCAGGAACCGCCGGACTCGAACCGCCAACGTCGTCAGCGTAGCCCCTCCGAGCCGGGTTCTGCTCAGCCATCCACAGGTAGCCGGATTCGACATCCCGGACGGCCCGGTGCCGCTGTCACCGACACCTGCCTTGCTGCCCCCCATTCCCGAAGATGCCCCCGACATCACACTCCTCGCACGCGTCACCGGACGCCGTTTTCGGGGTGTGGAACAAGCCCTTTCACGCCAGGTAACGGCGCTGAAAAACAACCGGGACCTGATGCTCGACGACTTTGCAGGCCAGCTGGCGGTCATGTCCGTGGAAGAGGCGTCAGCGACACTGGCCCCACTGGACGACGAAGTCGCCGCCCTCACACTGAAACGCCTCGGCGCCGCGCGCCGTAAGGCGATCCTGCGCACGTTGGAGTCAAAGCGGCGCTCGACTCTCGAGCAGCTCATCAAGAAACTGCCCTCCCGCTGAATCGGACAACCATGGCCAACAACCCTCCACTTGCCGGCACCGACCTCATCCCGCGAAGTGAAGCGACGATCGTGCCCATCCTCGGCATGCACCGCAGCGGCACATCCATGTTCACGCGGGCCTTGAACCTGCTTGGGATAGCCCTTGGCGAACCTCTTATGAAGCCTCAGGATGACAATCCTAAAGGATTCTGGGAGAATGAGTTCTTCTACGGGGTTAACTTGCGATTGTTACAGGCAATGGGACACCACGTCAGCGGCTACGGGACGGGGCAACAGCTGCTGGAAGTCCCGGCGCTGAGCTACCAGGTGGAACGATCAAATGACACCCTGGTCGTCATCGAGAAGTACGTGACCGGACAGTTCGCCGGCAATCGGTTCTGGGGCTGGAAGGATCCGCGCAGTGTTCTGCTGATCCCGTTCTGGCTCAGCTGCCTTGCAGAACTGGGCTTCGACAGAATACGCCCCACCATCATCACCCGGCATCCCTCCAGCGTCGTCAGTTCCCTGGCCAGACGCACTGACCTGGGGACATTGGCGCCTTCCCTCGGGTGCTCGGTCGAGGAACTTTCTCTGCAGATGTGGGCCGCGTACAGCCACATCCTGCTGGACCTCGTGGACGAGACGGATTGCTTCGTCAGTGTCCACCAGTGGTATGACGAGGCCAGTTCTGCACGGGCGGAACTGACCCGCTGCTGCGATTATCTGGGGATGACGGCTGCAGGTGAAGACATGAAAGAGGCCCTCCAGTGGTTGGACCCGGGCGCCGTCCACCACCGCGACGCTGCTACCCTCGAGGGATTGTCCGGGGCCGACGAGGCCCTGGTGCTGCACGAGGACCTCATGGCTCGCGCCCGTGCCCAGCGGGCCCGCTGGCGGCTCCGTAGGGCCGCCTGAAGCGAGCTGGGACACCGGCTCAGTCCGCGGCAGCAACCAGGTCGTCGTAGATCAGCTCCAGTCGTTCTACCTGCCGGCGCGCATCGTATTCGGCCTCCACATGGGCTCGCCCTCGGCGCCCCATTTCCGCCCACCGCTGGGGGGAAGTCAGCATCTGCCGCAGGAGATCCGTCAGCCCATCGAGATCGCCCTCAGGCGCCAGCATCCCGCTGCCGCCATCGATGACGTATTCGGGGATATCGGCATGGGTTGTGGCCACCACCGGGACGCCGGCTGCCTGGGCGTCGAGAAGGATGACGGGCGCCCCACCTTCAGAGTCCCCATCTGTCGCAGTACGGCTGGGCTGCAGCAGCAAGTGGCAAGACTCAAGTGATTGCAGCACCTCCCTATAGGGCAACAGACCTCGGAGCTCGACGCGATCTCCAAGCCCGGAATCTGTGATCGCCTCAAGCACCCGGTCTCGTTCGGGACCGTCGCCGATCATGACGACCTGCACATCGACTCCCTGGACCCCCTGAAGCGCCCGCCCCAGCGCTCTGAGCCCGTCCGGGAACCCCTTCTTTTCGCGGAAGTGCCCACACATCAGGATTCGCACCACGCCGTCTTCAGCCCCACGCTCGCGAAAGGGGATCCGGCGCGTGTCGACGCCGAGATGATGAACGCGGATCCTCTCCGGGGGAGCGCCTGCCTCAGCCACGTGCCTGGCCATGGTGGAACCTTCGGCCAGGAACAGACGCCCGCTCTCGAAGAGCTTGACGTAGCGCCGACGCCACTGGGGCTGGCGCGTATAGCTGGTCGCGTCGGCGCCGTAGAACGTGGTCAGCAGGGGCAGTCCGGTGGCGCGGATCGCCCGCAGACACCGGCACGCTTGATAACCGAAGTGGGCATGGACGACACGGGCACCCGTGCGCCGCAGGAAGGCATCGTAAAACGGATACTCCCCTGTCCAGTGGCGGACAAGCCGGTTGATGAACCTCTTGGAGGGACTGAAATCCTCCGCCGAAAACAGATCGGCCACGGGGTACTGGTCGAGATTGCGCGCCTCCTGTGTGAGGACTACAGGGTGCCATCGCTGGAGCCAGGCGATCTGATTGTGGATCCACGAGCCGCCACCATCCCAGAGATAGGGCGTGGCGCAGTGCGCGACGACTGGCCCCCTGTCGGCAGCTTCGGTCACCGGACCTCACTGCTTTGACAGGAATCGGAGCCCCGTCTATTCTGCCACAAGCCAGCCCGGACCCCGCTGAGGACCGTATGATTCGCCCCTACTGCCCCGACGACCTCGAACGCCTCAAGGAGATCACGACGATCTGCTTCGACGGGGTCTCCATCGATCGCAACATCGAGGAGAAGTTCGGCTCCATCGGAGAGCAGGACTGGCGGTTCCGCAAGTTGCGCCACATCGACGCTGATGTCGCCGGAGACAACGCCCGGGGCGTCTTCGTCTGTGAGGATGAAGGGGAGATCCTCGGCTACATCACGACCCGCCTGGACCGCGACAGCCGCATTGGCTGGATCCCGAACATGGCCGTCGACCCGAAATGCCAGGGGCAGGGTCTCGGCCGACAGATGATGGAGCACGCCCTTGAGTTCATGCGCGGCGAGGGAATGGAGGCGGTGAAGATCGAGACCCTCGAGCAGAACCCGGTGGGCTCCCGGTTCTATCCCGATGTCGGTTTCGAAGAAGTAGGTCGCCAGATTCATTACCTGATGCGCCTGTAGAGGAGGGAGATTGAGGATGTCAGATCGTCACAAGGAACTGGCGGCTCGCAAGGCTGTGGAATACATCGGGGACGGTATGGTCGTCGGACTGGGTACCGGCTCGACGGCAGAGTTCGCCATCCGCGCCCTGGGCGAACGGGTAAAAGCCGAAGGTCTGGAGATCCAGTGTGTACCCACCTCCGAGGCCTCCGCCGCTCTCGGCGAGCAGGTGGGACTCGACATCCAGAGCTTCGAGGACAATCCCGTCATCGATCTGACCATCGACGGCGCCGATGAGGTCGACCCCGACCTCAACCTGATCAAGGGCCTGGGCGGGGCGCTGCTGCGCGAAAAGATCGTCGCTGCCGCCAGCACGCGCGAGATCATCATCATCGACCCGGGCAAGCTCGTCGACCGTCTCGGCACCC
>JAYZCA010000312.1:0-12854 GCA_036339235.1 Candidatus Latescibacterota bacterium
GCGGGGTCGTCCTGCAGGTCAGCGTCCATCGTGACGATCAACTCACCGCGGGCCTCGCGGAATCCAGTCGCCAGGGCCGCAGCTTTGTGGTTGTTGCGGCGGAAGCGGACGGCGCGGAGCCAGCCGAAACGCGGCGCCAACCCCTCGATGACGGCGTACGAGTCGTCGGTGCTGCCGTCGTCGATGAAAATTACCTCTGCCGGCCGCCCCAACTCCTGCAGGACGACGTCGATCTTCTCGCACAGGGGCTCCAGGCTCTCCTCCTCGTTGAAGAGGGGGACGACGATGGACAGGTAGATCCCGTCAGGGGTCCCTTCGGGGGGACTGGTCGGGTTGGTCATGGTCCCTTTCCGCGAGGTGCGGCATCGCCCGCCACCGGGCGGGTCTTGCTGTTGAGTTCTTCCAGCTGCCTGACGAGTTCCTGCCAATCGCTCTTCTCGGGTGCTGCCCGCAACGCCAGACGTGCTTCGCCCAGCGCCTCGACGATGCGTCGCTGCGCCGCCAGGGCCAGGCCGAGATTGCCGTGCCAATCCGCCCGTTGCGGCTCCAGATCCAGGGCCCTTCTCAGGTTGGCCTCGCCCTCGACCGACCGGCCGGCCTTGACCTGCAGGGCCCCGAGGTTGCCGGCGATGAGTGCGTGACGTGGCGCGGTGCGCGTCGCCTGCTCCAATACAGCGATGGCCGTGTCGAGGTGACCGGCTGCATAAAGGTCGAGAGCCAGGGCGAGCAGGAGCCGCGGCTCGCCGCGCAGCGAGATCGCCTGGCGCCGCGCCGTAACCGCAACCTCCGGCTGACCGGAATACCGCAGGGCATCGGCCAGCAACGTATAGTTGTCCGCCGTCAGCGCATCGATACGGATAGCGTGCCGCAGCGGCTCGACGGCGCGCCCTGGTTGCTCGCCGGCCAGCAGCGCCTTCGCCAGCAGGCGGATGGCGCCGGGATTGTTCTCATGCAGTTCCAAGCTGCGCGTCAACGCCCGCTCGGCTTCGTCGTAGCGCTGCATGTCCAGCGCCACCCGTCCGTGCCAGTGATGGTAGGAAAACTCATATCCGCGCCAGGAGACCGCCTCGCTTAAAGCGAGAATGGCGCGATTCCCATGGCCATCGGCAAGGTGATGTTGACTGCGCAGAAAATAGACATCTCCAAGCAGCATGCACAGGCCATAATAGGAACCGGCCAGGGCGATGCCGGCAGACACCGACACGATCACGGCACGACGCCACACCCCCGGCGATGGCCACTGACGCTTGCCTGGTGTGATGTTGCCGCCCCCAGCGATAAGCCCGCACAGGATCCACACATGGGTGCCCGACACCGGGTCGCGCAGATTGAAACTGAAAAAGGCGTGCACGGTGGCCGCCACCAGTCCCCCCAGACACCCGAGGGCGAGTGATCGGTCACCGGCGGTCTCGCTGCCTGTGAGTGCACAGCGTGAGCGCCGCCAAGCCGCCCACAGACCCGCCCCCAGCAGCCAGGCCAGCGCCAAGGCACCGAAGACGCCGGTATCCGCCCAGACCTCGAGAAACTCGTTGTGGGCGTGGTATGGCTGGTTGCCTCGCCGGCCGACCAACGCGCGCCATTCCCGCTGCGCGGTGACCGTGCGGTGCCCTGGCAACTCGAGACCGTAGTGGCCGGGGCCGACTCCCAGCCAGGGATGAGCACGGACGAGGCGCAGACTATCGCGCCAGATCAGCATCCGCATGGCGCGAGAAAAGTGGGCGCCGTCGAACGTACTCACAACCCGCGCCCACGACTCGTCGACAACCTCCTCGAGTGCGTCTGCCGCCGTCCCCCCGCCGGCAACGGGTACCAATTCCAGCACGAAACCGGCCACCGGGCTCAGCAGGCCGGCGGCCAGGATGGCCAACAGGAGTCGCCGGCCCCAATCCCGTGGACGTGGGGCTGCCCAGATTACGGCGAGCACGGCGATCCCCACCCCGAGCCAGCCACCCCGGCTGCCGGCCAGCACGAGCAGAACCGAACCGAGGGACAGCGCCAGTACCGCCATGATCCGTACCGATCTCGACCACGGGGAGGACCAACTGCCGAAGACCGTCAGCGCCAGTGCCAGGGGCAGAACGACTTCGAGGTAGTGGGCGACGAAGTTCGTGTTGCCCAGCGACGACAGGGGTGCGAAACGATAGACGGAGGGTAACGACATGACGTCGAAGCCGACGACCTGCAGCAGACCGATGGCGCTGACGACAGCGCACAGACCGACCAGGCACAGCACGAACCGCCGCGCACGGGACCGGTGGCGGGCCAGATCGGCGACGACGACGAACAACGCCAGCCACTGCGCCCAGATGAGCCACTGCTCCCAGGCGAGGGCGATATTGCGGGCGCGGATCGCGGCGATGGCGGCGATGGCCAGAAACACCAGGAACGGCCCCAGCAGGGGGGATCGGGGCCACACGACACGCCCCTCGATGGCGCGCGCCAGACCCCACAGAAACACGGCGACACCACCGAGCAGGTGGAAGAGGGCAGCCTTGCCGAGGAAGTTGTCCGCCAGCCGCGGTGAGTAGAGGAGCGTCACGGCGACGACCGTCGTCATGATGGTGACCTCCGTCGCCACGACCAGGGCCGACGACGCCTGCTCGCGATCTACCTTGATCATGACCCCTCCCCTGTCCGACCGCGGGCCAGCGCGGTAAGGGCGAGGCCGAGGGATCCTGCGGCCACGTTCAGCGCTACATCCTTGAGTTCGAAATACCGTTGCGGCAACACCCACTGGATCGTCTCGTCACCGAAACCGATGACGGTGGTCAGGCCCAGAGCCCAGCAGTTGGCCACCCGTGGAGGCAAGTCCAGACGCAGAGCCCGGCACAGGACGAAGGCCATCAGCCCGTACTCCAGCAGATGCAGGCGTTCGGCGGGGTGGCGATCGAAAGCGGACAGCAGCCAGGCATAGAACCCGATCACGATAGCCACTATCGGCAGGCGCCACGCGGCGCCCTCAGAGCGGGCCTGACGCCAGGCTCTCAATCCCAGGGCAAGCGCCAGTACGCTGACGAGGATCGTCCCCAGATGACCGATGCTGGCGCCGGCGTGTTCGGCCAGTCGCTTCCAAACCACGGGAAAGACCGGTACGGTTGCATAGATGAAGATGACGTAGGCCACCGCCATCCCCCACGTATGGACCCGGTTCTCGCCGTACCGCTGTAGACGAGGCCCCAATAGGGCGCCGGCGATGGCCAGCAGTAGCGCCCACGCCGTAGCGTCTGCGGCGGGAATGCCAGTCACCCACACACCGAGGTCGATCAGACCCAGCCCGAGACCGACAGCCAGGTCGACCAGCTCCACCCCGGTCTGCCGTGTGAGGCCCAATAGGAGGACGAAGCTTCCCATGAACGACCACCCGCCGGCATCGGATAACGCCAGGTCGAAGGTCACCCAGTCGCTCGCCGCGGCGGGTTGCGCACGGGGGTAGACACGAAAGCGCCACGGATTGTACAGCACGAGGGAATTCCAGAAGTCAGCGTGAAAGGGTCCATAGGACGGCGTGCTGGACTCCACCTCCAGGACGCCGTCCAGGTGGTAGACGCCGCGGCCGATCTCATACTCGATGGTATATCGATCCCCCGGGGGGCCGCTCCACTCCAGCTGAATCGTCTGTCCGGCGCCGATGTACTCGAAGGCGTCTCCGGTAGCAGGGAAGAGCACGTCGATCCTCCCTTGGACGCTCGCCGATGACGTCCCGCGGACAGATGCGGTCGCCGCCGCAGCTTCCATGGACCGCACCCGCGGGTTGGCGTCCGCCCAGGTCGCCAGCATCGTCAGCAGGCTGTCTGCCACCCGCGGATACTCGTCGGAGACCTCATCGTCCTCGACGGGATCCGCCGCTACGTCGTAGAGCTCGATAGCGTCTTCCGGCGTGCGCCAGAGCAGCTTCCAGCGTTCGGTGCGCACGGCACGGGTACGTGAGGCGAACTGTTCCAGGTTCGCCGTGTAGCCGCCGCCGGAGGTCTCCAGGTACACGGGTCGAAGAGGGAGTGTGCCGCCCTCGAAGAGAGGCCGCAGCGAGCGGCCCTGGGCACCCGCCGGGACGGGGGCCCCGGCCAACTCGAGCAGCGTCGGCATGATGTCGATAGCCTGGACGATCTCGTCGTCGATCACGAGGCCCGCCGGCAGCCGCCCGGGGGCCCAGAAGATCAGGGGAATGCGGATCACCTCCTCCGAAAGACTGCCCTCCTTGAAGGTGGACACGTGACCGATCACGCCGTGTTCGAGCAATTCCTCGCCGTGATCGGCGGAGACGACGACGATCGTGTTGTCTTCCAGGCCCTGCTCCCGCAGAACTCGCCGCAGCCTGCCGAAAAGACGGTCGTCCATGCGCCGTACTTCACCATCATAAAAGGCGACGATCCAGCGTCTGTCCCATGGCGCGAAGTCGAGCACGCCCCGCGGCAACATCACCTCACGGTGTACGAGACTCATCTTCTCCTGGGCCAGGAAACGTCGTGCCCAGGACATTGGATTCCACGGGTGACCAAAAACATTGACGGTGAACAGGTCCTCGTATTCCTCTCCGGCATCGTAGGGCTGATGGAGATCCCGGTAGTGATAGTAGAGGAAGAACGGCCTGTCGCTGCCGGCGGCCTCTTCCTGCAGCCAGCGAAACAGGATCTCGTCACCGTCGTTTATCTGCTGGTTGCGGTGCGCGTACGGTTCCAGTCCGAAATGGTGGAAGTTCGGGATGTCGGTCAGAAAGAAAATATCCGGCGCCCGGTAGCCGACCGCACGCAGGGCCTCGGCCAGCGTCGTTACCGACGGGTCCATACTGCGCCCCCGAATGTCGACGCCGTGAGCCGGAGCGTACAGCGATGTGTGGATCGATACCAGTCCGGGAGCCGTCCACCCCGACGTGGTGAAGGCCTTCTTGAAGAACACGCCCGTCGCACTCAGGCTGTCCAGGTGGGGGCTCGTCTCGTAGTCGTAGCCGTCGTAGCCGATGTGGTCGGCGCGGAAGGTATCGGCGGTGATCAGCAGGATGTTGGGACGGTCAGCGGCAACACCCGCGGCAAGGAACAGACAGACGGGCAGAAAGCAAAGGGCCCTACCCACGTGCCCGGCGCTCCTTCCACCACAGACCAGCCCCCATTGTGAGCGCCGCCAGGACGGCGCAGCCTCCGGACAAAGTCTGCGAACCGCCCACCGCCAGGACGGCGGCAGCGCTGCACAGCCCGGTCACCGCCAGAGCGATGACATCGACGTGCAGGTGACTCCAGCCAGCCTGCACGAGTTGCTGATAGAGGTGCTCCTTGTGGGCCCGCAGGACGTTCTCCCCCCTCTGCCAGCGCCGCACGATTGTATAGCTCGTGTCCATCACGTAGGCGGTCAGGGGCAACGACGAGAGCCACAACGGAATTCCCTTGCCGGTGGCGGCGAGCGTGATCGTGCCCAGCACGAACCCCAGGCTCAAGGAGCCTACGTCCCCCATGAAGATGCGCGCCGGCGGCGCGTTGAACAGCACGAACCCCGCGCAGGCAGCGATGACGACGAGCGGAACCGACCGCAGGGGGCTGTCCGTCGTGACCAGCAGCAGCGCCAGTCCCAGGCTCATCGCCGCGGTTTGTGTCACCGTGAGTCCGTCGATCCCGTCCATGAAGTTGAACACGTTCATCAGCCACAACAGCCAGACGACGGTGACCACCATCGCCACGGGACCGGCCAGAATCCAGTCACCAGTCAACTGAATCGGAGTCGCTGGAGCCAGTACGACCCAGCTTACCGCAGCCGCCAGCTGCAGGAGAAGCTTGTGGACGACGTTCAGAGGTCGCACGAGATCGTCGACGACCGACACCAGGAGGATGGCCAGAGCCACCAGCAGGGCTCGACTCCAGACTGCGGGTACCGGCGCTGCCAACAACCCGGCGGCAAGGCCGGCACTGATACCGATGCCGCCCAGCGTCGGTGTCGGACTCGAATGCGCGCTGCGCTCGTTTGGCACATCGACGAGGCGCCAGCGCCTGGCTGCCCACAGCACTCCCATGGTGACAGCGGCGGTGACGCCAAAGACGAGGCCGGCGACCTGTTGCCCCAGACCCATCACGGACACTATTGCCCGACTCCGTAGATCGTCTTCATGGCGACACTGAAGGTCAGCGGTGTGAACCCCAGGTCACGGCGCGCCGGTTCGATATCATAGACCTTGTCTTCCAGCATGCGCAGCACCTGTTCGGATCGGATGGGCAAGGCCAGGCCAGTCGCTTCAATGATGGACAGTATCCACGCGGCGGCTGCCGCGGGCAGGGGCAGGCTGCGTGGCCGCTCGCCGACGTAGCGGCCGACGATGGCGGTCAGTTCGGCCCATGTGAGCGGCTCGGCGCCGGCGATGGCGTAGGTCTGACCGCGGGCGGCAGTTGCCCCGGGGCAGGCGAGGATGGCATCCAGCACGTCCTCAACGAATACCGGCTGATGCCGGCATGCACTCCCGACAGAGGGAATCCATCGCCGGCGCCGCACACGGTCGGCCAGGCGACTGATGTTGCGATCGTCGCCGTCCCCGAAGATCATCGATGGCCGCAGGATCGTCCACGGCACGCGGGAATTGGCGGCGGCGGACTCCCCCTCAAGCACCTGTCCCACCGTTGCCGACGGCACTCGCGACAGGGCCCGCAGGGAACTGACGATGACGACGTGTTCGACGTCGGCGGACACTCGCTGCAGCAGGTTCGCGGTGAAGCGAACGTGGGCCAGGTGGTAGACGAGGCGCACGCCATCGAGGGCCGCCCCCAGAGACCCGGCGTCTTCGAGGTCACCGCGGATCACTTCCACCGACGCCGGCAACGACGCGATGTCGCTCGTCGAGCGCACGAGCGCCCAGACGCGGCACCCGGTGCCCACGAGTCGGTGCAGGAGGCGCCTGCCGGTGTATCCTGTGCCCCCGGTAACGAGAACAGGTGGGCGTCTTGTCACAGCCCGCTCAGCCAGGGGCGCACCGCCTCGCTCCCCAGGCGGGACCGCTCCTGCAGCAGGCGTCGACGGCGCCAGCTGCCCGGTAGGAGACGGATGACGTCCGCGATCCCCCCGAGCAGATAGGGAACCCGCAGAGGCTGGCGCAGGCACAGGAAGGGCCACAGCGCCAGGTCGGTGAGCAGCAGGGCGACTCCCATCTCGACGAGCAGGCCGGGCGGCGCGTTCTTCAGCAGTGTCAGGTAACGGTTCTTCAAGGCGTGACGCTGAAAAACGGCGGGCTTGTCGAGAAACCGCAGGGCGCCCCCGAGCGAGCCGGAGCCAACGTGGTGGGCGTGCGCATCGGGAGTGTAGCGGACGGTCCAGCCCAGGGCGCGAAGGCGCCATGCCAGGTCGATGTCCTCGCCGTAGCTGAAGTAGCGGGGATCGTAGACTTCTCCCGCCGCCTCGGCGGCCTCATCGATGGCGGCGCGACGAAACAGCACGGCGGCACCGCTGGCACCGAAGACCTCGCGCTCAGGCCCATCGGCGGACTCGGGGTGCATGCGCAGCTGGCGCCGCAGGCGAAAACCGCCGCCGATGGTGCGGTCGGTGGCCTCCTCGTAGAACCTGCCCGTCACCGCAGCCGTCTCGGGGTGATCGTCGAGAACTCGGGCCGCTGCCTCGACGAATCCCGGTTCCAGGTAGACGTCGGTATTGAGCGCCAGAACGTAGGGTGCATCGGTGGCGACAATGGCCCGGTTGTAGCCTGCGCAGTAGCCCTCGTTGTGCTCATTGCGCCGCAGCATCCGCACCAAACCTCCGCGCTGCTCGAGCCAGCGGTCAGACCCATCGGTGGAGCCGTTGTCGACGATGACGATCTCGCGCAGGGACCGCGTCTGCGCCTCGAGAGCGGCGAGACACTGCGGCAGGTAGGCGCCGCCGTTCCAGTTCGCCATGGCGGCGGCGACAGCGACGGTCACACGTTCCTAGTGTCCTGTCTCAGAGATAAGTCGAGATAATTCGGGCATCGTGACGCACGGCTCGCAAGGCGCGCGAACGATGCGTATCGGTGGGATACACAGAGCGCGCGCAACGCCGCGAGCCGGGATGGCTCGGCGGACGAATGTTGACGGATTCTGAGACAGGACACTAGCCGTCCGTGGTGGCAGCGACGCTCTCGAGCTTGCGCGTTGTCACCCAGGAGGTGATGTCGGCCTGCAGACGACGGTACTCGCCGAAGACCGTCTTCTTCTTGCTGCGCTCCAGCCGCGACAGAGTCAGCAGGTAGTGGTGCTTGGCGGTGAGGAACTCGTCATCGGCTTCGTCCACGCGCCCGGCCATGGCCAGGGCCTTGGCTTTCTTCCAGGCGACCCGCGCCATCTGCCAGAGGTTGTAGCGCTGGATACGGTTGGCCTCGCGCAACGTGCCCAGGGCTTCACCGGAGTGGCTGCGCTGGTAGACCATGGCCAGCGCCTTGAAGCCGAAATCGGCGTAGTCCTGCATGCGCCCCCGATAGGCCTTCTCCGCGAGCGCTGCTTCGATGTAAATCTTCCCCAGTGCGAGGAGGTGCTCGTTGACGGAATTACTCCAGCGTTTGATCTGTACCGTCGCCGGCGCCGAACTTTGCGTTGTACCTTGGTAGCGGTCACGGGCCTGGGCCATCGTTTCCGTCAACCGCTGGTGACGATCGACAATAGCCGCCTCGTGCAGACGAATCCGGGCGGACACGTACTTGCGCGCATCCCCCCCGCTCTCCACGACGAGCTCACCGAGCACGGCATAGAGTTTGAGGAACTCTTTGAAGTAGGTGGTTTTCAGTTCGTTGTCGAGGGTGCCGACCTCCTCGGGTAACTCGATGTCATCGGCCTTCTTGCGCTGCTCCTTGGCCATCTGCTCGCGGATCTCTTTGCGACTGGCCTCCCACGACTTGGCGACGGCCATGTCGAGCAGACCGCGACCGTCGCCAAGTAGATTGTCCTGCTTGGGGGCGGTGCTGTAGATGTGCTCGCGTGCTTCGAATACGTAGTAAAGGGGATTGCGCGACATGACCATCCCCGTCTTCCGGTTGCGGGAGGCGTAGGCGATGCCGAAGGACTGGCCGCCGGCGACGACCTCTTTCCAGAACACATCGAGCGAATCGACGTCGTCAATCTCCCGACACATCTCGGCGATCCAGGCCGCGTCGATCTCGGTGGGCGTCGACTCGATCTGTGCCAGGAGGATCTTGATGATATCCTCCTCGTCCTGGGCGCGGACCTGCTCCGGCGAGATCTCGTCCTTCTTTGGCGCTGGGGCCGGGGCACGCCGGACCAAGGCTCGGCGAGACGGTGGTGCCTGAACCACCGGCGGCGGTGGGGGCGGTGTTAACAGAGTCATCGCGGCGCCGGCGACGGCGAGGGCGATGAGCAGTCCACCAAGGTAGAGAGGGAGTGATTTCACCCGGTCCTTCGAATCTTCGGATTCGTCGTATCTTTATATTTCATTCGAAGTTACCACATTCCTACACAGGTCGCCACAGCCGGAGAGCCGCCCGTGATCCCCCTTCGCGCCAATGCACATATCCATCTGATCGCCGCCTGTGGGACGGCGATGGGATCGCTTGCCGGCATGTTGCTCCAACACGGCTACAGGGTGACGGGCTCCGACTCCCACGTCTACCCGCCCATGAGCGACTTTCTCCGGGAGGAGGGCATCGACCTGTTTTCCGGGTTCGATGCGGGTCATCTGCTACCGGCGCCCGACCTCGTCGTCGTCGGCAATGCCGTGTCGCGCGGCAACCCCGAACTGGAGGCCGTCCTCGACGCCGGAATCCCCTATTCCCACCTACCAGAGGTCTTGCGGGACCTGTTCCTGCAGGATCGAAGGTGTCTCGTCGTGACCGGGACACACGGCAAGACGACGACGACGGCCCTCACCGCCCACCTGCTGCGAACCGCTGGCGCCGATCCCTCGTGGCTCGTGGCCGGCCTGCCGCGGGACCTGCCCCTCCCCTATCATATCGGCAGCGGTGACTGGTTCGTCCTGGAAGGCGACGAGTACGACAGTGCGTATTTCGCCAAATTCGCCAAGTTCCTGTTCTACCGCCCCCATCTACTCATCGTCAACAACATCGAATTCGATCACGCCGATATCTACCGCGATCTCGACGACATCCGCCGCGTCTTCCGCCAGGTCGTCAACCAGGTGCCCCGGTCTGGACTGGTGTTGGCCGGAGGTGATGATCCCGTCGTCGCCGAGATCGTGACCGAGTCACCGGCGCCGGTGCAGACCTTCGGCCTGGGAGCGGCCAACGACTGGCACGCTGCCGATGTACGCCAGGAGTGCGGCACCCAATCCTTCGAGCTGATCGGACCGCAGGGCAGCGCCGGTCGTCTGCGCCTTGGCCTTACGGGACAGCACAACCTTCGCAACGCCCTGGCCTCCCTGGCGGCGGCGGCCTTCGCCGGCTTCGACCCTGCCACCGAGCTGGCCGACGCCCTTGAGGATTTTGTCGGCGTGCGCCGCCGCCAGGAACACCTCGGCACGGTGGCGGATGTGACCCTGATCGACGACTTCGCCCATCACCCCACCGCCGTCGGCCAGACCCTGTCCGGTCTGCGGGAGGCATACCCAGATCGCCGGCTGTGGGCGGTCTTCGAGCCAGCCAGCTCGACGAACGCCAGGTCCACCTTCGAGGTCGCCTACATCGACGCTTTCTCCCTTGCCGACGCTGCGATCATCGCCCCCGTTCCACGCCCGGAGCGCAGTCGGCAGGACGAGCCCTTTTCTCCGCAGCGCCTTGCCCGTCAGCTCCGTGACCGCGGCATCGAGGCATGGCACCTGGGCGATACAGAGACCATCACCGCTCACCTGGTGGCGCACACGGAGCCGGGTGACATCCTGGTCTTCATGAGCAACGCCGGCTTCGGCGGGGTGCAGGCAAAGACGCTGGCAGCGCTTCAGGAGCGTGCCCATGTCTGAGGAGACCGACGCCGCTCCCGTCGTTCGTCCGCCGGCGTTGCGGCCCGGGGACACGATCGCCCTCGTCGCCCCGTCGCGCCCGTCGGATCCCCAGCGACTCTCGAGGGCCGCCGTATGGCTGCAGGATCGCGGTTACCAGGTCCGGCAGGGTAAGCGCGTCCACGAGCGTTACCACTACCTGGCGGGGCGAGACGCCGATCGCGCCCGGGACGTGATGGACGCCTTCCTCGACGACGACATCGCCGGCCTGCTGTGCGTGCGCGGTGGTTTCGGCACCGGTCGAATGGTGGACCTCCTCGACTACACCGCCATTGCCGCCCATCCAAAGGCGCTCATCGGCTTCAGCGACAGCACCGGCCTGCAATTGGCCGTATATTCCCGGGCCCGGCTCGTCACCTTCACTGGCGCCCTGGCCGACATCGATCTCGGCGGCGAGTCTGTAGACCCACTGCTGGCCGACAGCCTCTGGCGATTGCTGGAACGGCCCGAGCCTTTCGGGGACTTGCCAGCGGAGTGTGACACCCTCGTCTCCCTGCGCCCCGGTCAGGGCTCAGGACCCCTCGTGGCAGCCAACCTGGCCCTGCTCTGCAGCCTGCTGGGGACGCCCTATGCCCCCCGACTCGATGGCTCGGTCCTCCTCATCGAAGACGTTGGTGAGGCACCCTATCGCATCGATCGTATGCTGTCCCAGCTGCGCCTCGCCGGGATCTTCGACCGCCTGGCTGCACTCGTTCTGGGGAGCTTCCGCGACTGCTTCGTGCCTGCCGAGATGCAAGACTCACCGACGCTGGAGGAGATGGTAGCTGACGCCGTGGGCGATCGCCCGTTGCCCGTCGTCGGCGGGGTCGCTTATGGTCACATGCCACGGCGGACGGTGCTGCCCATCGGTGTGGTCGCCCGCGTCGACGGCGACGCCGCTACCGTGGCCGTCACGGAACCTGCCGTGCACTGAGCTGCAGGAATCCAGCCTGCCTGCCGACATAGAGAATATGATTATGTTACTACTTATTAATACATATTATCGAGTAATGAATCGTTCCCTTGTCTTGGGTTTGCTAGTGGCTGTGCTGGCAGTCGATCCGACATCGGCCCAGGACCCCGGCATCGGCCGGCTCGGGCAGGAGTTGTCAAGCGCCAAGGATGTGTCTGTGCGACGCCAGGCAGCCCGAAGTCTCGGACGGGCCAGTACGGAGCAGAGCGTGCGTATGCTCGGCAGCGCCCTGCCGGCGGAGCGTAGTGTGGAGGTGCGGCTCGAAATCGTGCGCGCCCTGCGCACGATTTCCTTCCAGCGCTACCCGGGGTACCGGAGCGCCCTGATCGCCCTCGGCAACGCCGCCGACGACGCCAACGAACGGGACGAACTGGTGCGGCTGCGGGCCACCGAAGCGCTGTGGGAAGCGGGCAAGAAGGATTTGCTGGATCCAGTGCCGCTGCTGGAGCGTCAGTTCACCGATCGCAGCGAGCGGCTGCGGCTCTCAGCGGTACGCATGCTGCGCAAGTTTGGTTCACCGGGAGCCGCGGATGCACTGGGAAGAGCGCTGCTGGACAAGAGCCTGACGGAGACGGTACGGCTGGCCTCGATCGATGCGCTCGGCGCCGTGTCCCTGTCAGCTCCTGGCGTCGCGGGACGGGGTGTTATCGAGGCCAACATCGCGGTTACCGACCACTTCGGCGTGTCCCCCCTGCACTCACAACGCGCTCTCGAGCTGCGCCACGAACGCCAGATTGCCTACCTGGCCTCGCTGGTGGGTGACCCTGACAGTTCGGACACGCTGGTGCTGAAAGCGGTGAAATCGATGGGCCGCGTGAAGGACCATGCCTCGATTCCGAGCCTTCGCCAACTGATCGAGACGCACCCCAGCACGGCGGTTCGTGTGCAGGCAACAACCGTACTCAGCCACGTGCTGGCGCGGCAGTTCGAGTAAGCGGGTACTCGAGCTAGGAGTTCGTCGTCGCCGGGGCCTCTCCGAGAACGGAAGCGACCGTCTCTGCGA